>NZ_ACZV01000003.1 GCF_000176235.1 Vibrio orientalis CIP 102891 = ATCC 33934
GTGTTGTATGGTTAAGCCTCACGGGCAATTAGTACAGGTTAGCTCAATGCCTCGCAGCACTTACACACCCTGCCTATCAACGTTCTAGTCTCGAACAACCCTTTAGGACCCTCAAGGGGTCAGGGAAGACTCATCTCAGGGCTCGCTTCCCGCTTAGATGCTTTCAGCGGTTATCGATTCCGAACTTAGCTACCGGGCAATGCGTCTGGCGACACAACCCGAACACCAGAGGTTCGTCCACTCCGGTCCTCTCGTACTAGGAGCAGCCCCCTTCAATCTTCCAACGCCCACGGCAGATAGGGACCGAACTGTCTCACGACGTTCTAAACCCAGCTCGCGTACCACTTTAAATGGCGAACAGCCATACCCTTGGGACCGACTTCAGCCCCAGGATGTGATGAGCCGACATCGAGGTGCCAAACACCGCCGTCGATATGAACTCTTGGGCGGTATCAGCCTGTTATCCCCGGAGTACCTTTTATCCGTTGAGCGATGGCCCTTCCATACAGAACCACCGGATCACTATGACCTGCTTTCGCACCTGCTCGAATTGTCATTCTCGCAGTCAAGCGGGCTTATGCCATTGCACTAACCACACGATGTCCAACCGTGTTTAGCCCACCTTCGTGCTCCTCCGTTACTCTTTGGGAGGAGACCGCCCCAGTCAAACTACCCACCAGGCACTGTCCACAACCCCGATTCAGGGGTCAATGTTAGAACATCAACACTACAAGGGTGGTATTTCAAGGACGGCTCCAACGATACTGGCGTACCGTCTTCAAAGCCTCCCACCTATCCTACACATGTAGGGTCAATGTTCAGTGCCAAGCTGTAGTAAAGGTTCACGGGGTCTTTCCGTCTAGCCGCGGGTACACTGCATCTTCACAGCGATTTCAATTTCACTGAGTCTCGGGTGGAGACAGCGTGGCCATCATTACGCCATTCGTGCAGGTCGGAACTTACCCGACAAGGAATTTCGCTACCTTAGGACCGTTATAGTTACGGCCGCCGTTTACCGGGGCTTCGATCAAGAGCTTCGACCGAAGTCTAACCCCATCAATTAACCTTCCGGCACCGGGCAGGCGTCACACCGTATACGTCATCTTACGATTTTGCACAGTGCTGTGTTTTTAATAAACAGTTGCAGCCACCTGGTATCTGCGACTCTCGTTAGCTCCATCCGCAAGGGACTTCACCGACAAGAGCGTACCTTCTCCCGAAGTTACGGTACCATTTTGCCTAGTTCCTTCACCCGAGTTCTCTCAAGCGCCTTGGTATTCTCTACCCGACCACCTGTGTCGGTTTGGGGTACGATTCCTTATAATCTGAAGCTTAGAGGCTTTTCCTGGAAGCATGGCATCAATGACTTCACACCCGTAGGTGCTCGACGTCGTGTCTCAGCCTTAAAAAGAGCCGGATTTACCTAACTCTTAAGCCTACGCACTTGAACCTGGACAACCGTCGCCAGGCCCACCTAGCCTTCTCCGTCCCCCCATCGCAATTATAAGAAGTACGGGAATATTAACCCGTTTCCCATCGACTACGCCTTTCGGCCTCGCCTTAGGGGTCGACTTACCCTGCCCCGATTAACGTTGGACAGGAACCCTTGGTCTTCCGGCGAGGGGGTTTTTCACCCCCTTTATCGTTACTCATGTCAGCATTCGCACTTCTGATACCTCCAGCATGCTTTACAACACACCTTCAACGGCTTACAGAACGCTCCCCTACCCAATGTAGTAAACTACATTGCCGCAGCTTCGGTTTATTACTTAGCCCCGTTATATCTTCCGCGCAGGCCGACTCGACTAGTGAGCTATTACGCTTTCTTTAAATGATGGCTGCTTCTAAGCCAACATCCTAGCTGTCTAAGCCTTCCCACATCGTTTCCCACTTAGTAATAATTTGGGACCTTAGCTGGCGGTCTGGGTTGTTTCCCTCTCCACGACGGACGTTAGCACCCGCCGTGTGTCTCCCGGATAGTACTTACTGGTATTCGGAGTTTGCAAAGGGTTGGTAAGTCGGGATGACCCCCTAGCCTTAACAGTGCTCTACCCCCAGTAGTATTCGTCCGAGGCTCTACCTAAATAGATTTCGGGGAGAACCAGCTATCTCCAGGTTTGATTGGCCTTTCACCCCTAGCCACAAGTCATCCGCTAATTTTTCAACATTAGTCGGTTCGGTCCTCCAGTTGATGTTACTCAACCTTCAACCTGCCCATGGCTAGATCACCTGGTTTCGGGTCTATATCCAGCAACTCGACGCCCAGTTAAGACTCGATTTCTCTACGGCTCCCCTAGATGGTTAACCTTGCTACTGAATATAAGTCGCTGACCCATTATACAAAAGGTACGCAGTCACACCACGAAGGTGCTCCTACTGCTTGTACGTACACGGTTTCAGGTTCTATTTCACTCCCCTCACAGGGGTTCTTTTCGCCTTTCCCTCACGGTACTGGTTCACTATCGGTCAGTCAGTAGTATTTAGCCTTGGAGGATGGTCCCCCCATATTCAGACAGGATATCACGTGTCCCGCCCTACTCGATTTCACTGAATGTGCGTTGTCGACTACGGGGCTATCACCCTGTATCGCCGGACTTTCCAGACCGTTCGTCTAACGCATATAAAGCTTAAGGGCTAGTCCAATTTCGCTCGCCGCTACTTTCGGAATCTCGGTTGATTTCTTTTCCTCGGGGTACTTAGATGTTTCAGTTCCCCCGGTTCGCCTCATTAACCTATGTATTCAGTTAATGATACATGCTTATGCACGTGGGTTTCCCCATTCGGAAATCCCAGACTCAAGTGGTTTTTACTACCTAATCTGGGCTTATCGCAAGTTAATACGTCCTTCATCGCCTCTGACTGCCAAGGCATCCACCGTGTACGCTTAGTCACTTAACCATACAACCCCAAAGAGTTTCGCGAAGCGAATCTTGAGGATGTTGTTAAACAACCAAAGTTGTCTGCATTTTTATACATGTGCAGACTCGATTTTGCCGGACTCAATTTTGAATAGTCACTTAACAGTGACATTCCCAAGAACACTTGAATGTGTTGTATTGGTGTTTGTCATAAAGACAAACATTGAGAACTTTACAATCAACAATACATTGTTGATTTGTCAGCTTTCCAAATTGTTAAAGAGCTAATCACTTCCGAAGAAGTAACCATTTTTAAAAACTCTCAAGAGAGAATGTTTAAAGATGGTATCCCGTAGGGGAGTCGAACCCCTGTTACCGCCGTGAAAGGGCGGTGTCCTAGGCCTCTAGACGAACGGGACACTAAAAAGGGCTCTTAATAAGACATATCAATCTGTGTGGACACTCATCGTGAGTAATCATCGTATAAGGAGGTGATCCAGCCCCAGGTTCCCCTAGGGCTACCTTGTTACGACTTCACCCCAGTCATGAACCACAAAGTGGTAAGCGTTCTCCCGAAGGTTAAACTACCTACTTCTTTTGCAGCCCACTCCCATGGTGTGACGGGCGGTGTGTACAAGGCCCGGGAACGTATTCACCGTGGCATTCTGATCCACGATTACTAGCGATTCCGACTTCATGGAGTCGAGTTGCAGACTCCAATCCGGACTACGACGCACTTTTTGGGATTCGCTCACTTTCGCAAGTTGGCTGCCCTCTGTATGCGCCATTGTAGCACGTGTGTAGCCCTACTCGTAAGGGCCATGATGACTTGACGTCGTCCCCACCTTCCTCCGGTTTATCACCGGCAGTCTCCCTGGAGTTCCCGACATTACTCGCTGGCAAACAAGGATAAGGGTTGCGCTCGTTGCGGGACTTAACCCAACATTTCACAACACGAGCTGACGACAGCCATGCAGCACCTGTCTCAGAGTTCCCGAAGGCACACCAGAATCTCTTCCGGCTTCTCTGGATGTCAAGAGTAGGTAAGGTTCTTCGCGTTGCATCGAATTAAACCACATGCTCCACCGCTTGTGCGGGCCCCCGTCAATTCATTTGAGTTTTAATCTTGCGACCGTACTCCCCAGGCGGTCTACTTAACGCGTTAGCTCCGAAAGCCACGGCTCAAGGCCACAACCTCCAAGTAGACATCGTTTACGGCGTGGACTACCAGGGTATCTAATCCTGTTTGCTCCCCACGCTTTCGCATCTGAGTGTCAGTATCTGTCCAGGGGGCCGCCTTCGCCACCGGTATTCCTTCAGATCTCTACGCATTTCACCGCTACACCTGAAATTCTACCCCCCTCTACAGTACTCTAGTCCACCAGTTTCAAATGCAATTCCGAGGTTGAGCCCCGGGCTTTCACATCTGACTTAATGAACCACCTGCATGCGCTTTACGCCCAGTAATTCCGATTAACGCTCGCACCCTCCGTATTACCGCGGCTGCTGGCACGGAGTTAGCCGGTGCTTCTTCTGCAGCTAACGTCAAGTGAGGCCGCTATTAACGACTCCACCTTCCTCACTGCTGAAAGTACTTTACAACCCGAAGGCCTTCTTCATACACGCGGCATGGCTGCATCAGGCTTGCGCCCATTGTGCAATATTCCCCACTGCTGCCTCCCGTAGGAGTCTGGACCGTGTCTCAGTTCCAGTGTGGCTGATCATCCTCTCAGACCAGCTAGGGATCGTCGCCTTGGTGAGCCCTTACCTCACCAACTAGCTAATCCCACCTGGGCATATCCTGACGCGAGAGGCCCGAAGGTCCCCCTCTTTGGCCCGAAGGCATTATGCGGTATTAGCCATCGTTTCCAATGGTTATCCCCCACATCAGGGCAATTTCCCAGGCATTACTCACCCGTCCGCCGCTCGACGCCCTTAACGTTCCCCGAAGGTTCAGTTAAGTCGTTTCCGCTCGACTTGCATGTGTTAGGCCTGCCGCCAGCGTTCAATCTGAGCCATGATCAAACTCTTCAATTTAAGATTTTGTTCGGCTCAATGAATACTGACTTCAAAACTACTAATGTAATTTTAAAGCTATTATCGTTCCAACAGAACGATAATGAATTGACTGTGCCAAGTCCGAAGACTCGTTTGGTCACTTCGTTTCATTGAAACCTAATTTGATACCGAGGTATCTAATTGGATTATCATCAACGAGTGCCCACACAGATTGATAGGTCTATATTTTTAAAGAGCTTCTCTTCTCTGTGACTTACATCACTTCGGAAGAGGCGGCCATTGTAGCGAGTTAAGTTTTAGTGTCAACCACTTTTTTTAAACTTTTTCTCAAGCGTTTCCGCTTAGCTACTTAACCATGCCAACCTTGCTTGAACCCTTGTGAGCCCTTGCCCTGTCGACGAGGTGGCATTATAGAGATCGCGCTCACATTGGCAAGCGTTATTTTGAAAAAATTGCAAAAACAACGATTAACAGACCAACTTTCATCCAAAGCCTTATTTATCCAACTTTACCCCTAGAAAGCAAACATAATACCCACAGACTTATCCACATTTGCTATTTAAAGATACAAAAAGGGCCGCTTTCGCGGCCCTTCTCTTTCTATATATAAGCAAACAAATCAGATTCCCGAACCATCTTGCTCGCTATTATCTTCATGAAGACCACATTCACGCTTCAAACCAAAGAAGCGGGTTTCTTCTTCCGCCATTCCCGGCTCCCACTTCTTCGTAGTATGCGTATCCCCCACCGACAGATAACCTTCATCCCATAGTGGATGATATGAAAGACCGTTCTCTTCTAAATAGTAGTGAACATCTTTATTACTCCAGTCGATCACTGGTAAGAACTTGAACACACCATTTTGTACCGAGAGAATTGGTAAGTTGGTACGCGATTTAGATTGCTCACGGCGCAAACCCGAAAACCACGTGCCTGCTTCTAGCTCATCTAAAGCACGGCGCATCGGTTCCACTTTATTAATCTTATTGTACTTCTCTATACCATCGATACCTTGCTCCCACAATTTACCGTAACGCGCCTCTTGCCAGTGAGCACTTTCCGCAGAGCGGTACACTTTTAAGTTCAGTGTTAGTTGTTCACTTAACTGGTCAATGAAGCGGTACGTCTCTGGAAACAAGTAACCTGTATCCGTCAAGATAACTGGGATATCTGGTTTCTGCTGAGTGACAAGATGTAGCATTACCGCAGCTTGAACCCCAAAGCTCGATGACACTACAAACGTACCTTCTAGGTTTTCGAGTGCCCAAGCCACTCTTTGCTGGGCCGTTAGCTGTTCTAACTCTGCATTAATTTCTGCAAGACGGAGGATCTGCTCCGTCTTAGTTAATGAGAGGAGTTCTGCTAACTTCGGTTTGGAAGCGACAGAATCAAGCATGTAAATCCCTCTTCGATACTTTTACTTCTTGGATGATGCCAGCTCGGATTGTGAAATCACCAAATCCTTCGTCAGCTTCACGCTCTTTAGCCCAGCGACCAACAAGCTGATCAATTTCTTCAAGTATCTGCTTGTCCGTGATGTTCTCTTTATACATCTTCGGAATACGCGTACCCGCTCGATTCCCACCTAAATGAAGGTTGTAACGACCTGGAGCTTTACCCACTAAACCAATTTCAGCCAACATTGCACGGCCACAACCATTTGGACAGCCCGTGACACGTAGAATAATGTTCTCTTCTTGTGGCAAACCGTGTTTCTCAAGAATACCCTCAACATCAGTGACAAACTCAGGTAAGAAACGTTCCGCTTCTGCCATTGCTAGAGGACATGTTGGGAATGCCACACACGCCATTGAGCTTTTGCGCTGTTCACTAACACTGTCGTCAATCAAGCCATGCTCACGAGCAATCTTCTCTATCTTAGCTTTCTGGCTCTTAGCCACACCAGCAACAATTAAGTTTTGGTTTGCCGTCATACGGAAATCACCTTTATGGATCTTGGCAATTTCAGCAACACCGGTTTTCAGTGGCTTGCCCGGGAAATCCAGTAGGCGGCCGTTTTCAATAAACAGAGCTAGGTGATGTTTACCATCAATGCCTTCTACCCAACCGATGCGGTCACCACGGTCAGTAAACTCGTATGCTCGGCTATCAGCAAACTTCACATCAGCACGCTTTTCTACTTCCGCTTTAAATACATCAATACCAACACGGTCTAATGTGTATTTAGTTTTAGCATTCTTACGGTTTGAACGGTTACCCCAGTCGCGCTGAGTTGTTACCACCGCGGCAGCAACTTCTAACGTTTTTTCTAATGGGACAAAACCAAAGTCATCTGCACGACGAGCATAAGTAGAAGTATCACCGTGAGTCATTGCTAGGCCGCCACCGACTAAGACGTTAAAGCCCACAAGCTTGCCATTCTCACCAATCGCAACGAAGTTTAGATCGTTAGCATGCACATCGACATCATTCTGTGGCGGGATCACAACGGTCGTTTTAAACTTACGAGGTAAATAGGTCTTACCTAGAATTGGTTCGTCATCGTCGGTTGTTTCTACCTTTTCACCATCTAACCAAATTTCTGCATACGCTTTAGTCTTAGGTAATAGATGCTCACTGATCTTTTTCGCCCATTCGTAAGCTTCTTGGTGCAGCTCAGATTCAACTGGGTTAGTGGTACACAGAACATTTCGGTTAACATCACCCGCTGTCGCGATAGAGTCGATACCGATGCTATTCAGTGTTTGGTGCATTAACTTGATGTTTGGCTTCAGTACACCATGAAACTGGAACGTTTGACGAGTTGTAAGGCGAATACTGCCATACAGAGATTGCTCTGTTGCAAACTTATCAATCGCTAGCCACTGCTTTGGCGTGATAATGCCACCTGGCATACGCGCTCGAAGCATCACGTTATGCAGAGGCTCTAGTTTTTGCTTAGCACGTTCGTTGCGAATATCACGGTCATCTTGTTGATACATGCCATGGAAACGAATTAGCTGAAAGTTATCTGCAGTAAAGCCACCCGTAATTTTGTCCTGAAGATCTTGCTCAATCGTTCCGCGAAGGAAATTACTTTGGGTTTTTAGACGTTCGTTATCGGAAAGCTTTCCTAACTCTTGGTCTAACACCACCTGCTTATTATTGTCAGTAGAAAAAGTCATTAGTACACATCCCTTTGGTAACGTTTCGCTTTACGTAACTCATTGATAAATTCTTCGGCATCATCGCGCGACATCTTGCCTTGTTGTTCCGCGACAATTACTAATGCTTCATGGACATCTTTAGCCATTCGAGTCGCATCACCACATACATAGAGGTACGCACCCTCTTGGATCCACTGCCACACTTGTTCTGCATTTTCTAAGATGCGATGTTGTACATAGACTTTTTCAGATTGGTCACGACTAAACGCAACATCTAAACGGTTAAGCACACCTGACTTCAGGTACTTTTGCCATTCAACTTGATATAGGAAATCTTGAGTAAAGGTACGATCACCAAAGAACAGCCAGTTCTTTCCTTCAGCATCACGATTATCACGCTCTTGAATAAAGCTACGGAATGGAGCGATCCCCGTTCCCGGACCAATCATGATTATTGGCGTATTATCATCTTGTGGTAGCTTGAAGTTATTGTTGTTTTCAACAAACACTTTCACTTCACCGCCTTCTTCTAGACGTTGAGATAAGAAACTTGAGGCGCCGCCAAAACGTTTTTCATCACCTTTATCAAATTCTACTAAGCCAACTGTTAAATGAACTTCTTCATCAACTTCTGTTTGGCTAGATGCAATCGAATATAGACGTGGCGTTAAACGACGGAGTAAACCCACTAACTCATCAGCGGAAAGTTTGCTCTTCTTCTCTGCAAGCACATCAACAACTTGAGTATTGCCTGCATATTCGCGAAGCTTATCTTTATCTTCCACCAGCTTCTCTAGCTTTTTACTACCCGATAATTCAGCAAACTTAGTCACAAACTGAGGGTTCGCTGCGGTAATTTCAAACTTGCTGACGAGAGCACTGTGAATTGAAAGGCTCTCACCATCAACTTCAACACTCTCTACACCAGAAAGGCCGACTTTATTAAGGATGGCATTGGCCAGTTCAGAGCTGTTTTCAAACCAAACACCCAACGCATCACCGGGTTGATACGTTAGTCCTGACTCATCTAAGTCAATTTCAACGTGGCGAACATCTTTGCCTGAATCACGACCAGTGATTTTTTGGCTCGTCAGCAAAGTGGCCGTATATGGGTTCTGCTTATTATAAGGAGAGTGACCAGGAGCCGCTTGCCCAACAGGTAATTGAACCACTTCAGCTTCAGCACCTGAAGAAAGTGCCTCTTTTACTTTATCTAGCGCTTTCGCACGCCACTCAGCAGCGGGAGCTTCATAATCCACATCAAGATCAATGCGATCAATAAATGGTGTTGCACCTTGCTTTGCTAAGAACGCATCAAAATCTTTACCAGTCTGACAGAAAAACTCATAGCTCGAGTCACCTAAGCCAATAACACCATATTGAAGGTTTGGTAGCTTCGGTGCTTTCTTTGATTGCAAGAACTCATGCAATTCAATTGCATTATCCGGGGCTTCGCCTTCACCATTGGTTGAAGCGACAAAAATAACATGTGTTTCTTTTGCGAGGTTCTTACCCTTGTAATCACTGGCATCAAAAATCTCAACGGCAATACCTTGAGCTTTTGCTTCTTGCTCAAGCGCTTCCGCCACGCCTTTTGCGTTGCCCGTTTGAGAAGCAAAGATAATTGACAGTTTACCTGCTGGCTTAGCGGCTACTGCTGCCGCTGCCTGATTAATCGGCGCAGATGCCGCCGCTGGTTGAGTTTGTGCTAACCCCCAAAAATAACCACTTACCCACGCAAGCTGTTGTGTTGATAAATCTGCCACAGTTTGCTGTAGCGAGCTTAGCTGCTGATCATTCAACGGCGCTGCGATTGACGGTAGTTCTTGTGGTGTGTTTCCTTGAGAGGACACATTCTTGTTTAAAGACATGGTCTCGACATCCCTATTCATTGCGTGATGATAGATTAACCACTCTCTTTAATAACAAGAAAGAATAGAAGTGAATGTTTTATAACTTTTTGAATTAAAGAATGGAGAAAGTTTCGCCAACCGTGGCTATTTCGCTTCAACACGAACCTGTTTAAAGCCTACTGCCATTGCTGATTTTGAAGCGAGGTCGAGGTCAACATAGTGGCACTCTTCCCCATGCGCGTCTGTCAGGAGCACAAACCCGCCTCGGGCATGACGAAATTCCACGATCCAACTCCCTTCTTGAGCTGAAGGTTCAATAATGGCTTCAATGAGTTGCTGCTCTCGATAAAGGTTTCGAAGTTCAGTAATCGTCATGAGATTCCTTTCTCTGGGGCTAAATACACTATTCCTTACTAAGCATGGTCAATCAGAAAAAAAATGCTAAATGAAATGAGCAGATATAATGAATAGATATAAAAAAACGCCGCTTTAGAAAGCGGCGTTTTAAGCTATTCAGTATCGCAATTAAAATGCGAATTCAGCACCAAGGAAGAAACCATTCGCAAAAATAAATGGCTTACCTAGATCTGAATTTTCATCTGCTGTGAAGATATCTTTAGATTCTAAGTCGATTACACGGTAGCCACCACGAATCGCTAACGTATTTGAACCCAGCGGCAAACGGTACTGCACACCCGCCATTAAATCGGTACTCTTGATGCCACTACTATCACCGAAGTTCATCTCACCGATAATATCGACGTTGGTATTCGGTACCGTTAGCTCAGCATAGCCATACCAAGCCCAAATCGTTTCATCGAAAGTACGCTGCTCACCAGTCACAGCCTCAACATATTTGGTATTGCCTAAATCACTAACCGTAATACCGGCATCAAAGTGCATCAAATCATGCTCAAGGATTCGGTAGTAAAGCGTCACATCTAGCTTATCAAATGCCATGTAATCAGCATCAACCGAACCATAACGGATACGTGCATCTGGCACATACTTAACATCATGCTCAATCGCTGCATAAACGGTTGGCGTGGTAGTGCTATCACGTTTCGCTTCATTGACTTCAGTGCTTGGCCACCACATCTCTGCGCCTAACTTAGTCGTTAGTGATGATTCAGCGAAGGCTGATGTAGAAATAACAGCAGCTAATGCAGCGACGGTTTTCAAACCCATGAGGTGAACTCTCCAAATATTTGCGTCAAGCAGCGTGACCAGACAAGCTGTTGATGGCTAGATAAATATGAAATTGCTCAAATTCTATCATATTCAATCGTCTAGCCAGCAAAATTTATCTTAGCAGATGCAATTATCTCGGTTGAGCGACATGGTTTTTGAAAAACCAGATACCCAGAGCAATAACAATAAGCCACGGGATCAGTTTAATCACAGCGCCAATCATCCCGAGCAGCAACATAACAACCAATGAAAAAGCCACACCAGCAAATACCGTTACCATAGTTACGCCAGTAACCAATAGTGTCGCCACAAATACCAAAATAAAGATCAGTTCAAACATATGATTCTCCTTAGTTCTCACTCAATCTACTTTCAGGATGTATGCCAACTCCAAAAACATTCATAACTAACTGAATTTTAAACAATAAAAAAGAGCGCCAATAAATAGCGCTCTTTTTTATCATTTAGATTGGTAAATTTAACCAAGCTTAGTGGTATTTTTTACACATCTAACTCTTTTGGTATTTTAGCCAATGCCGCTTCAACGACCTCGATACCCGAACCTGGTTTATGAGCATTTTCACTAATGTAACGACGCCATTGACGTGCACCCGGCATGTTTTGGAACAAGCCAAGCATATGGCGAGTGATATGACCTAAGTAAGCTCCATTCGATAGCTGTTGCTCAATATATGGATACATCTCTTCAACCACTTGAGTGCGCTTTTTAACTGGCTTATCTAAACCAAAGATTTGCTGATCGACCTCAGCAAGAATATATGGGTTTTGATACGCTTCACGACCAACCATTACTCCGTCTAAGTGCTGCAAGTGCTCTTTAGTCTCTGCTAGCGTTTTGACACCACCATTAACGGCAATCGCTAAGTGAGAGAAATCTTTCTTTAGCTGGTAGGCGCGTGGGTAGTCCAGTGGTGGGATTTCACGGTTCTCTTTCGGACTAAGACCAGAAAGCCAAGCTTTACGAGCATGGATAGTGAATTGCTCACAACCACCTTTCTCAGAAACGATAGAAACAAAGTCGGTCAGAAATTCATACGAATCCTGATCATCAATACCAATACGTGTTTTAACAGTTACCGGAACATCAACTACATCACGCATTGCAGCAACACAATCTGCCACCAGCTGAGGTTCACCCATTAGACAAGCACCGAAGCGACCGTTTTGTACACGGTCAGATGGGCAACCAACGTTGAGGTTAATCTCATCATAGCCACGCTCCGCCGCCAATTTGGCACAAGTCGCCAAATCCTTTGGGTTTGAACCACCTAACTGAAGCGCAACTGGATGCTCTTCTTGGTTGTACGCTAGGAAGTCACCTTTACCATGAATGATCGCACCTGTGGTGACCATCTCTGTATAAAGCAGAGTTTCGTTAGTCAGTAGACGATGGAAGTAACGGCAATGACGATCCGTCCAGTCGAGCATAGGGGCGATTGAAAAGCGGTTAGCCGCAAATTTACTAGTATTATCAGGTTTCATAAGGTGAGTCTCGCTGTACAGTGAGCATCGTGGTCAAAACAGAATCCGCGATTATACACACAGAATAGAAAACATTCAGGAAAAAGAGTCTAAGCCTATTTGTCGTTCAATTTCCTGAGCAGAACCCTCGACACCCTATCTATTAACCTTCTGATCCTACAATAAAAACAGCAGGTATAGCTTTTAACCACCAGTAACCCTAAAGCTAGGTGAACTCAAAAATCAAAATTAAGCCATTGATTTATAAGGCCATATAACTGAGCGCTAGTACAACAGGTCTGCTTTAGAACTATTTGGCCTACTGGTAACCAAAAGCCCCCAAACTTGAACTTAGAGCAAGTTAAAGTTTATGACGATTGTTCTACGCATTTCACGTACCACAGGACTTATTGATAACTAACGGAATTATTAAGTGCTCAATGCATAAAAAATTACTATCCTAACAGAACGCGAAGTTAGTGATGCAGTAAAGGAACTACCGCAATGCTCAAGGAACAGAATGACAAACCAGTAGTGCTGGTTGTTGATGATATACCCGACAACATACACACCCTATCAGGCGTGTTGTCTGACAACTATAGAATTAAAGCGGCAACCTCTGGAACTAAAGCCATTCAAATTGCTAATAGCAAACCGCAACCTCATCTTATTTTGCTCGATATTATGATGCCTGAAATGGATGGTTATGAGGTATGTGCTCAGCTGAAATCAAATCCAATGACCGCAGATATCCCGATCATTTTTGTCACTGCCAAAGCTGAAGTAGTGGATGAACAAAAAGGTTTTGAGATCGGTGCGGTTGATTACATTACAAAACCGATTAGCCCACCGATTGTACAGGCGCGAGTGAAAACTCATATTGCACTATATGACCAAAGTCTATCCCTCGCCAATCAGGTTCGTGAACGTACGGCACAATTAGAAAGTAGCCGCCTTGAGGTAATTCAACGCTTAGGCCGCGCGGCAGAATACAAAGACAACGAAACAGGTATGCATGTCATACGTATGAGTCACTACTCAAAAATTTTGGCTCAACAACTTGATGTGAGTGAGCGCTGGATTGAACTGGTCTTTCAAGCCTCTCCGATGCATGATATCGGCAAAATTGGCATTCCTGACGCGGTATTACGCAAGCCAGGAAAACTCGACAAAGACGAGTGGGAAGTGATGCAAACTCATGTCCAGATCGGCGCAGACATCATCAATAATGGCGACTCACTGCTACTGCAAATGGCACAAGAGATCGCCCTTTACCACCATGAGAAGTGGGATGGCAATGGTTATCCACATGGCTTAAAAGGTGAAGAGATCCCTCTCAGTGCTCGAATTGTCGCTATTGCTGATGTCTTTGACGCCCTCACCAGTGAGCGTCCATATAAGAAAGCTTGGCCAACCGAAAAAGCCATTGCGCTACTCGAAGAAGAAGCTGGTTCGCACTTTGACCCGACCTTAGTGCCGATTTTTATCGCTCAGCTAGACCAACTACTCGAAATAAAAGAGTCATTTAAAGACGAATTTTGATTTCCCCTATTGAGGTAAGAATGGACTCCGTAAACAACTACTCTTTCGATTCAAAACGCATCCTAGTTGGTTTTATCCTCGCTTCTTTGCTACTGCTTGGTGCAGGAACGATGGGATGGATGAGCTTAAATAATCGCTTTGAGACAATTGACCATTACGCAGGCAATGCTCAGTTACTCTCAACACTAGATAGCATCAAAGTTATCGAACAAAGCTATATTCGTCTTGCCGAGCCTCAGTTGGTGGAAAAGATGGCAAACAACGTAAGCCGAGCAAAGCAGCTTGCGGAAACTGCAGTCAATAACGGAACTCCTGCTTCAACGCCGACCGCTATCGCTCAATACCAGCAGCAGTTTGAACAGTATGTCGATCTTAGTCAGCAAACTCTCCAAGCTAGGCAATCTTTATCAGTCGTAGGAGAAAAAACCGAAAGCTTGGTTCAACAACTGCAAATCGATCACGAGGAGTATATTGAGTCCGGCATCACTGATATCGATCAGCTACGTAGCAAGGTGGATCATGAATCCGACAATGCCATTCAAGCCCATTGGTTAGTGAGTTTGATTGCGAACTCACAGTCACAACAGAAAGCTTACATGGTGACGAACAAGCAAGAGACGTTAAATGCCGCACAGTTTGAGTTAAACAAAGCAGGAAAGTTAGTATCTCAACTAGAACAGCAACTTAATGATGAGCAATCACAAAAGATACTGGCGCTGATAAAAAATTCGAAGAATCGCTACCGTTCAGCGCTGGTGCAACTGCGTAATTGGAGTAACCTCTCTAAGCCATTGCAAGCGAATATCTCTGCGCAAATCGAACGTTCAAGTAACGAGTTACTTCGAGTCTCCATTGAACTCAGAACGCATTTACAAGAGAGGTTAAAAGTCAGTCAACAAGCGGTGTCGACCCTACAAGCAACCATCAGCGATAAATTGTCGATAAGCTCAAACCTATTACTACTGCGCACCGACATCAACAATGCTCAACAAAGCGATAAAGACTATGCCATCGCTCAAGAATCACTGCGCCAAACCACATTGAAACAAGAGGTGCAAAACAACCTTTACGCCGCTCTTCGATTACTTGAAGCGCTGTATGAACAAGTCATCACTCAGGACGAGCAGCTGCAAATTGATACCCTGAGCCAAACTACACAAGACTATCTGAGCTTATTTACTCACTTAACGGCCCTACGTAGTGAAAAGTCGCAACTTGAGTTAGCACTCACTCAAAGCCATCAAGATATTATCAACGCCATTCAGCCAGGCTTTGAAAGCCAACTGGTCGCAGTGGAGGAGTCTGGCAATATCACCACCAACCTAGCGATAGGTGGAGGGATTTTCTTATTTACCCTATTACTGCTCGGATTGCTGGCCAATAAGTCTCATGCGGCCCTAGAGAGATTTGCCGAAAAGCTTGCGGTTGCACGTGACGAAGCCAATTCAGCCAACACCGCGAAATCAGATTTTTTGGCCAATATGAGCCACGAAATCCGTACCCCGATGAACGCGATTATTGGCATGAGTTACTTGGCGCTAAAAACAGATTTAACCAAAGCGCAGCGCAATTATATCCATAAGGTAAAATTGTCTGCTGACTCTCTACTTGGCCTGATTAACGACATTCTCGACTTCTCTAAGATTGAAGCTGGAAAACTCGATATTGAAAATGTCGACTTTCACCTCGAGAACGTACTCGACAACATCACTAACCTTGTTGGACTGAGAGCATCTGAACGCGGGCTTGAGTTACTTATCCATATTGAACGTGACGTACCGACAACCTTAGTCGGTGACCCACTCCGCCTTGGGCAAGTACTGATTAATCTCGCCAACAATGCGGTCAAGTTTACCGAAAAAGGTGAGATAAAGATTTCAGTGCGCGTTGCCAAAAGGCAGGGGGATGACGTCGAACTGGAGTTCAGTGTCGAAGACAGCGGCATTGGCATGACAAAAGAGCAAACGGACAAACTGTTTAGCAAGTTTACTCAAGCCGATAGTTCAACCACCCGTAAGTATGGCGGTACCGGTCTTGGGCTCGCCATCAGTAAAGAGCTTAGCCAATTAATGGGCGGCGATATACGCGTGGAGAGCGAGTTTGGCCAAGGCTCCCGCTTCTCCTTTTCTATTGCGACCAAAGTCAGCCATGCATTAAAGCAAGATAACGTCAGCATGCCCGTTGAGCTGGGTAAATTAAAAGTACTTATCGTCGATGACAATGCCAGCGCTCGAATCATCGTCGAAGACATTTTGCACTCGCTACAATTTGAGGCGCAGAGTGTCAGTAATGTCGATGATGCCCTGAACGCACTAGAGACCGCTAGTCAACAACAAAGTCCTTACGATTTACTGATTTCTGACTGGCAGATGCCGGGCAAAGATGGCATCGATTTAGTCGAGTCGGTCTATCAACGATTTACAGAGAACCACCAGCCTAAAATCCTCATGCTCACTGCCTATGGACGAGAAGACCTCAACGACGCATTTACTCATCGTGGATTAACCACACCAAGCATCCTTGATAAGCCAGTCACCGCTTCTCATCTATTTGATGCGGTTATTGCTCTCTATGGAGTGGCTAATACCCGAATCAGCCGAAGTGAAGCGCAAGAGCAACACCAGTTAGCCAATGTACAGCAGCTTGCTGGCGCACACTTACTGTTGGTCGAAGACAATGCGATAAACCAAGAACTGGCGGTTGAACTGCTCCAAGGACAACAAATTAAAGTTACCATTGCAGTAAATGGTCAAGAGGCGGTCGATTACTATAAACAGCATGACTTTGATGGCATTTTGATGGATTGCCAGATGCCGATTATGGATGGCTACGAAGCCACTCAATTTATCAGACAAACTCTCGACGACCAGATGATGCCAATTATCGCTATGACCGCTAATGTTATGGAACGCGATAAAGTCAAAGCGCAAAATGCAGGAATGAACGATATTATTGCTAAGCCGATTGATGTTGGCAGCATGTTCAGTACCCTCGCAAAATGGGTCACGCCTAAAACACCACTGGCTGCCGTTGCCCAAACCAGTCAGCCACAAGAAACATTGCCTGAGATTGAGGGTATTGATATCCAATCGGGGCTTGCCCGTACTAGCGGTAATACTAATCTATATAAAAAGTTACTGATGCGTTTTGCTGATACCTATATAGATAGCTCAGCAGTCAACCATGCACTGACCAATGATGATTTAGCCGCGAGAAAGCGCAACATACACTCCTTAAAAGGTGTTGCTGGCAATATTGGTGCAGGCAGTGTTCACCAGTTAAGTGCGCAGCTAGAACAAGACCTCGACAATGTGGCTCTTCGACAAGAGCTGCTTAGCGCACTCAGCCAATTAGTCACTCGCATCGAAACTACGCTATTAACTGTGCAAGCCACGCCGCAAGCTCAGAGCACAAAAGCGCACAATTATGAGCCAGACACCTATCAAGAGCTCTTTAATGCTATTGAGCAAAGTGACACATTAGCCGTCACTATCATTAATGGACTGGAATCTGGTGGTCAAATCGGTTTGTCCGCTGGTGAACTTTCGGCACTTAGCCAAGCATTAGAAGAATTTGATTTTGAAAGAGGATTAGAGATCTTAGCCACAAGCCAAAGGTGAGTTATTAGCATTTTACGCTAAGTAGGTATCGTTTTTTTTGTAGATAAGGTAACTTATACGCCTTAAGTTACCTTCAGTTCTATTCATTTCCAGAATGAGTAACTTACTGACACAGCTATTAGATATTACCAAATGAGGAACGATAAACCTCGATAAATGGTATATTATTAAAAATGTCCATTGGTAATGGTGATAAGTTTGGACCTGCAGTTAGTAAAACAAATAGAAGAGATATGCACTGCCCGTGGCGTAAGGCTCACGACTCAACGAAAACGTGTGTTTGAGCTGATTTGTGCGAGCCCGAAAGCATCCAGTGCTTATGAGCTATTAGAAGAATTGAAGCTGAGTGAACCTCAAGCAAAGCCTCCGACGGTTTATCGTGCATTGGACTTTTTGCTCGAACAGGGATTCATCCATCGCGTTGAATCGACCAATAGCTACATCCAATGCTGTTCTTGCAACGCTCATAAACATTATTCGCATCTATTGATATGCGATAAATGCAGTAACGTTATTGAACTACAAGATGATAGTTTGGTAGCCTTGTTGGCAGATAATGCAGAGAAGCACGGCTTTACCATCATTAATCACGTGATTGAATCACACGGTATTTGTCAGTCATGCTCCTCTGACAAAGCGAACTAAAGATATAGAAGAAGATTATGCGCGCTGAATTTGTAAACCCGTTTTTAGCATCATTGATGAATGTTTTAAAAACGATGGCTTCACTGGAATTGAAGCCACAGAAACCTCGTGTAAAGAAAGATGAAATTGCACGTGGGGATGTATCAGGTTTAATAGGGATGGTTGGCACGCAAAGCCGTGGCTCGATGTCTATTACCTTCGATGAGAGTCTTGCTCTAGAGATCATGCAAAACATGCTAGGTGAACGCCCTAACGGTTTAAATGATGAAGTGACCGATATGGTTGGTGAAATCACCAACATGGTGACAGGCGGTGCGAAACGTATCCTTGCGGAAAGTGGTTTTGATTTTGATATGGCAACTCCTGTTGTTGTATCAGGTAAAGGCCATACCATTCGCCACAAATGTGAAGGCTCGATCATCATCATGCCTTTCTCATCTCAGTGGGGTAATGCATTCATCGAGATTTGTTTCGAATAAACGAATGCTTTGATTGAATCAGATATAAAAAACGCTTCCTAAGGAAGCGTTTTTTATTTTTAGCTAATGATGCCACGCTCTTGTAGCGCAACAAGGCAGTCATCAACTAATGCCCCAATGCTTTTTTCACCCGCCAATAAGTCTATTTCCGGGTTAAGTGGCACCTCATACTCAGAGTCGATACCAGTGAAGTTGGTAATTTCTCCTGCTCGAGCTTTCTTATATAGTCCTTTCGGGTCACGCTGCTCACACACATCAAGCGACGTATTAACAAACACCTCGAGAAACTCACTTTCTGGCAGCATTTCTCGCACCAGTTGTCTCTCTGCGCGGTGCGGTGAGATAAACGCCGATAATACAATCAGACCCGCATCGGCCATTAATTTAGCCAACTCACCAATACGGCGGATGTTCTCACGGCGATCTTGTTCAGAGAAGCCAAGATCACTACATAACCCATGACGAACGTTATCGCCATCTAATAGATAGGTATGATAGCCCGACTTCGCTAAGCGAGTTTCCAGTGCACCGGCAACCGTTGATTTGCCAGCACCCGATAATCCAGTAAACCAAAGCACGACTGGCTTTTGATTTTTAAGCCCAGCACGAAAAGCTTTGTCGATTGCATGTTGATGCCACACTACGTTTTCGTCTTTAACGGGAGTCTCCGTCGTCATAATTGCGTCCTTTTAAAACGGGAAGAAGATCGGGATTAGCGTTAACACCAACACGGAGTAAACAATTGAAAGAGGAATCCCGATTCGAACATAGTCCGTTATTTTATAATTGCCCACGCTATAGACCAGCAAGTTGGTCTGATAGCCGTAAGGAGAGATAAAACTTGCGCTGGCACCAAACAGTACTGCCATGATAAAAGGCATCGGGTCGACACCATAACCTACCGCCATGCTGTAGCCGATGGGAAAGGCCAAGGCTGCTGCGGCATTGTTGGTCACAAGCTCAGTTAGAATAAGCGTTAACAAGTAAGTCGCGACCAGTGCACCAAATACCCCCCAGCCGTTAAAGCCTTCAATAAACATCTGACCCAAACTGACGGATAAGCCAGTCGATAACATAAGCTGAGCGATTGAAAGGGCAGAGCCGACGATCACAACAATATCAACCGGGAAACGTCGACGTAATTCACCAAGTTGAATCACACCACTAAATAAAGCCGCCAGTAAAAAGACCGATAGACCTTTAATGAGTGGCACCATATCCAGTAATGCCAATGCAATCACACTCGCAAAGCCCACTAGCACCAGCGAGGATTTATTGGCATCCAAACGAGCACTGGAATCTAAATCATTGATTAAGACAAACTCTTTGCGATGTGCTTGCTTCTCTTGTTCAAAGCGCTTACCCGGTACCAGCACCAAGGTATCGCCCGCATTCAAGGTGATGTTACCTAACCCACCTTGTAAGCGTTCATGACCACGTCGAATCGCGACTACAACCGCATCAAAACGATCACGGAAATGGCTAGACTTTAAGGTTTTATTACAAAAACTGGCCGATGAGCTCACCACTACTTCAACAAAACCCTGACCATTTAAGTGGTGCTGACCAAATAGCGTTAGACCTTGAATTTCTTGCAGCGTCGCGACACTTTCAATATCACCACAGAACAGTAATCTATCTCGAGCTTGCAAGATAAAGTCAGGCTCGACTGATGGCATAGTTTCACCATCGCGGACCACCTCAGCCAAGAACAGTTTTCGTAATGCACGTAAGTTATTTTCACTAATGCTACGGCCAACTAGTGGAGATCCCGGCTCTACCCTCGCCTCTAAGAAATACGGCAGATCGTCCTGACTTTGATCGTCATAATTCGGCAATAGATAGCTCAAAGGGATCAAGATCAACAGGCCGCCGACCAATACAGACAGACCGATCATGGTCGGAGCAAAAAAGCTCAAACTTGGTAAGCCTGCATCTTCAACAAAGCTATTAATGATCAAGTTGGTGGAGGTCCCGATCAAAGTTAAGGTACCACCAAGAATAGCGGTGTATGAGAGCGGAATTAATAGCTTTGACGGTGCATGTTGTTGATTGCGCTTAATCGCACTAATCAAAGAAACAACCACTGCGGTATTGTTAGTAAATGAAGAAAGTAATGCGGTAGATAAACCCAATTTAGCGACAACAGTGCCTAAACAACCAGTGGACAAAGAGCGGCCTACCCAGCTAATTAGGCGGGTTTTTTCTAGCGCTGCTGACGCTAAGATCAGCAGCACTAAAGTAAGTAAGGAAGAGTTAGTGAAATTGGTTGCAACTTCACTAACGTCTATCATCCCAGCAAGAAAGGCAATAAATGCAGCGCCAGCAAAGATATGACTCGGCTTTATTCGCGTTGTCAGTAAGCAAGTCACTATGCCGAGTAAAATTGCCAGTACAAATCCTTGCTGCCACATAATGCTTCCTCGAAACTCTGAGTGTTTACTTAAGCAATTGACTGATATCTTTCGCTTCCCAGTGCGGGAAGTGCTTACGAACCAAAGCATTCAGCTCAAGTTCAAACGCAGAAATATCGGCCGTATTAGTTTCGACACTAGATAGGCTCTCACGCACCAGACCAGCACCGACAGTCACGTTGGTTAGGCGGTCAATGATGATAAAGCCCCCTGTATCTTGGCTCGCAAGATAGTTATCCAGTGCCACAGACTCTGTTAGTGTCCACTCACACAGTCCAATACCATTGAGTGGTAATTCAACCGCACTGTGACTCGAAAGGTTGTTGATATCGTATTGATGACGAATTGCTTCAACGCGACCAACAGTTTTTTTGCCCGCGATCTTGATGTCATACTCACGCCCCGGCTGCAGCGCTTGCTCTGTCATCCATACCACATCCGCAAGCAGGTGATTGCTCGACTCTACCTGTGCACTCTCTAGCACAATCAAGTCACCACGGCTGATATCAATCTCATCTTCGAGCGTCAGCGTTACCGCTAGACCCGCTTGAGCCTGATCTAAGTCACCATCAAATGTGACAATACGAGCCACTTTCGATCTCTTTCCAGAAGGTAGCGCTTTGACTTCATCCCCGACTTTGACTGAACCTGACGCAATCGTGCCAGCAAAGCCACGGAAGTCGAGGTTTGGTCGATTGACGTATTGAACAGGGAAGCGGAACTCACCCACCTCTTTGTCCTGGTCGACATCAACGTTCTCAAGGATCTCGAGTAATGACGGTCCTTCAAACCAGCTTAGGTTTTGACTCGCTTCAACCACGTTATCGCCCTCAAGCGCAGACAATGGCAAAATCTGAATGTCCGTTTCACCTTGTAGGTTTTTCGAAAATTCTAAATACTCGTCACGAATCTGTTCAAAACGCTCTTGTGAATAATCAACAAGATCCATTTTGTTTACCGCGACAACAAAGTGCTTCAGACCTAATAGATTTGAGATAAACGAGTGACGACGCGTTTGATCAAGTACCCCTTTACGCGCATCAATCAAGATCACAGCAAGATCACAAGTTGAAGCACCTGTCGCCATGTTACGTGTGTATTGCTCGTGTCCAGGCGTATCCGCAATAATGAACTTACGCTTTTGCGTCGAGAAGTAACGGTATGCGACGTCAATGGTAATACCTTGTTCACGCTCTGCTTGCAGACCATCAACCAACAGTGCCAAATCTGGACGCTCACCGGTTGTACCCACACGTTGGCTGTCATTGTGAACTGCCGCTAGCTGATCTTCATAAATTTGCTTAGAGTCATGCAGTAAGCGACCAATCAGTGTACTTTTCCCATCATCTACTGAACCACAAGTTAGGAATCTAAGTAGTGATTTGTATTGATGCTGTGTTAGGTATCCTTCAATACCAAGCTCTTCGAGTTGAGCTTCAACTACGCTATTCATTTTCTTTCCTTAGATCCTTGTTAGAAATAACCTTGACGCTTTTTCAGTTCCATCGATCCTGACTGATCGTGGTCGATCGCTCGTCCTTGACGCTCACTCGATGTCGCAACGAGCATCTCTTCAATAATGCCGGTCAGGGTATTCGCTTCTGACTCAATCGCACCCGTTAGTGGGTAGCAGCCAAGAGTTCGGAATCGCACACTTTTCTCTTCGATTTTCTCACCCGGTTGAAGTTCCATACGCTCATCATCGACCATGATCAGCATGCCATCACGATCGACAACAGGGCGTTTATCTGCAAGGTAAAGCGGGACAATTTCGATGTTCTCTAGGTAGATGTATTGCCAGATATCCAGCTCAGTCCAGTTTGACAATGGGAATACACGGATACTTTCACCCTTGTTGATCTGACCGTTATAAGTTTTCCATAACTCTGGACGCTGGTTCTTCGGATCCCAAGTATGATTTTTATCGCGGAATGAATAGACACGCTCTTTAGCTCGAGACTTCTCTTCATCGCGGCGCGCGCCGCCAAATGCAGCATCAAAACCATACTTGTTAAGCGCCTGCTTTAGGCCTTGCGTTTTCATGATGTCAGTGTGCTTTGATGAGCCATGCACAAATGGACTACAACCCATTGCTAGACCTTCTGGGTTCTTATGAACCAAAAGCTCAAAGCCATATTTTTCTGCCGTACGAGCGCGGAATTCAATCATTTCTTTGAATTTCCAATCGGTATCTACGTGCAGTAACGGGAATGGAATCTTACCTGGGTAAAATGCTTTACGAGCAAGATGCAGCATCACCGATGAATCTTTACCTATCGAGTACATCATCACTGGGTTATCAAACTCAGCAGCAACTTCACGGATGATATGAATACTCTCCGCTTCTAGCTGCTTTAGGTGGGTTAAACGTTCTTGGTCCATGTTAGTGCTTCCTTTAAGGCTCATCATGAGCTTCGACTAATCAAATAATGAGTTATGCAAATTGGCGTTGTTGAGATTGTTGCTGTGGCTGTGGCGTGAACCACGCCAGCTTCTCTGACAGTGACACCACTTCACCAATGACGATAAGAGACGGCGATTGCGCGTCTTTAGCAAGTTCAGCAAGTTGAGAGAGCTGACCTTTAAAAATTCTTTGAGTTGCTTGAGTGCCACGCTCAATAATGGCGATCGGCGTCTGTGGGTTACGGCCATGCTCAATCAACTGGTTTTCAATGTATTCGGACTTCATTAGCCCCATATAAATCACCAGTGTTTGATTGCCACGGGCAAGGGTCGACCAATCCATTTGATCACTTTCTGCTTTTAAGTGGCCGGTAATGAACATCGCAGACTGAGCATAATCACGGTGAGTCAATGGAATGCCTGCGTATGCGGTCGCACCCGCTGCTGCGGTAATGCCTGGAATGACTTGAAATGAGATACCAGCATCGGCGAGCACTTCAAGCTCTTCACCACCGCGGCCGAAAATGAACGGATCACCACCTTTAATGCGAACTACGCGATGACCTTGCTTAGCAAAGTCGACTAATAGCTGGTTGGTTTTCTCTTGCGGAACACTATGGTGACCAGCTCGCTTACCGACACAAACTAAAATGGTGTCGCTGGGTACTAGCGCCATTATCTCGTCCGAGACAAGGTAGTCATAGAGAACCACATCGGCTTGCTGCAAAAAGCGAATCGCTTTGAGTGTCAGTAGTTCAACATCACCCGGCCCTGAACCGACAAGCGCGACCTCACCTGGCCCAAGGAGACTCTGCCCTATTGAATTCAGATCCGTTCGATTGCTGCGCTGTGCGTGCTGACTACTCAGTGGGAATTGAGAGATCGTATCCTTGCTCGCCATAATGTCACCCTTTCCATTTCTCTTTGGGCATTATGGCGTTGTAGTTATATTACCGGAAATTCTAAAATTTCATTTTTTATATCAATTTCTGATAAGGGAATTTGTTATAAGTGATTACGAATTGATCATTTTTGAGAGACCCTAGGCAGAACGCCATAAAGTAATTGGTCAAGATCACACTTTACTATTCACTGAAGTCATTGTTTCATTCCGTTTTGTTACATTAAGCGACGTCTAACTTAACGCTATCGGAGCTTAAAAATGAAAGTAGCAGTGAAACCTCTGTCTCTTGCTGTACTAGGTGGTATGTTGACTATGGCTGGCCCAGCTATGGCAGATACAATCAAACTACGTATTGTCGAAACGACTGACATTCACACTAACGTCATGGATTACGACTACTACAAGGACAAACCGTCACAAAAAATTGGTCTAACTCGTGCCGCTACTCTAGTTAAGCAAGCTCGTGCGGAAGTCGAAAACAGCGTTCTTGTTGACAATGGTGACCTTATCCAAGGTAGTCCAATGGGCGACTACATGGCAGATAAAGGCATTGAAGCGGGTGAAGTACACCCAGTTTACAAAGCAATGAACCAGCTAAACTACGATGTCGGTAACATTGGTAACCATGAATTTAACTACGGCCTTGAGTTCCTAGCTGAAACTATCAACGACGCAGACTTCCCATACATCAGTGCTAACGTTTTCGATAAGAAAACCGGTAAGCACTACTTCAAGCCATACATCATCAAATCACACACCTTTAAAGATGTAGACGGCGTTGAGCATGAAATTAAAGTGGGTTACATCGGTTTTGTACCACCACAAATCATGGTTTGGGATAAGAAGAACCTTGAAGGTAAAGTCTTCGCTAAAGACATTAAAGAGTCGGCAGAAGAACTTGTTCCTCAAATGAAGAAAGAAGGCGCTGACGTAATCGTTGCGATCCCTCACTCTGGCGTAGCCTCTGACCCATATAAGCACGGCGCTGAAAACTCGACTTACTACCTTGCAGAAGTTGAAGGCATCGATGCGATTGCGTTTGGTCACTCACACGCCGTATTCCCAGGGAAAGGCTTTGACAACATTCAAGGCGTAGATAACCAAAAAGGTACTATCAATGGTGTGGCATCAGTAATGCCGGGTCGCTGGGGTAGTCACGTCGGTGTTATCGATCTTGAACTAAAAGAGAAAGATGGCAAGTGGACTGTGGTTGACGGTCAATCTGAAGCTCGCCCTATTTTTGACAAGGCTAACAAGAAACCTCTAGCGGAAGCAGACGCTGATATGGTTAAAGCACTAGAAGCTGACCATAAAGGCACACGTGAATTCGTTAACCAGCCAATTGGTAAAGCTAATGATGTGATGTACAGCTTTTTAGCACTGGTTCAAGACGACCCAACAGTACAAATCGTTAACCTAGCACAAAAAGATTATGTTGAGCGCTTCATCCAAGGCGACCCTGACCTATCTGATATCCCAGTGCTTTCTGCTGCCGCGCCATTTAAAGCGGGTGGCCGTAAAAATGATCCAGCAAACTTCACTGAAGTTGAATCTGGTCAGCTTACCTTCCGTAACGCAGCCGACCTTTACCTATACCCGAACACGCTCGTTGCAATGAAGGTAACCGGTAAAGAAGTGAAGGAGTGGCTAGAATGTACTGCAGGTCAATTTAAGCAAATCGACGTTAACAGCACTGAGCCTCAAAGCCTGATCGACTGGGATGGCTTCCGTACTTATAACTTCGACGTTATTGACGGCCTGAACTACCAAATCGATGTGACCAAGCCAGCGAAGTACGATGGTGACTGTAAGCTAGTTAACGATGATGCTGAGCGTATTGTTAATCTGACTTACCAAGGTAAGCCAATCGATATCAAGCAGGACTTCATCATCGCAACGAACAACTACCGTGCATACAGCAACAAGTTCCCAGGCACTGGTTCTGAGTTTGTCGCTTTCGATTCACCTGATGAAAACCGTTCTGTTGTGGCATCTTACATTACTCGTGTAAGTAATGAGAAAGGCGAATTCACTCCTAGCGCAGACAACAACTGGACATTTGCACCAATCAAATCAGATAAGAAGTTAGACATTCGCTTTGAGACTTCACCAAGTGAGAAAGCAGCTAAGTTCATTGACGAGAAAGGTCAATATCCAATGAAACGTGTCGCGACTGACGACGTGGGCTTTGCGGTATACCAGATCGACCTGCAGAAATAATATGATTTGCTAAATGAGTCAAAGCCGCAATTTCGATTGCGGCTTTTTTGTCTTCTCTCCTCGCTCACACCCAGATAAAGATTTGCGCTACACTCTTGGCTATCACTTTTATCCATGTAACTTGATCATGTTTGACGCTTTCCAACAGCAGTTGGCTAATAACGGCTTTACCCAACCAGAAATTACGCAGCTATCTGACAGTGCACACTTTATTGAGCTTCCTACTCGCCATATTTTGCTTCATCAAGGCGAAGTCGCCTCTGAAATACACTTTCTTATTCAAGGTATCTGCCACTCGGCCTATTTAACCGATAAAGGCAAAGAATTTAGCAAAGAGTTCTATTGGGAAAATGACTGGATAATTGGTTTTGAAAGCCTCATCAAACAGCAACCATCACCTTATTTACTTGAATCTCTTACACCGTGTTCAATTCTGTCACTGCCGATTGAAACATTGCGTGTTTGGCGCGAGGAAAAACACAGTATTTATCTTAAATTGCTCGAAACTCAACTGATGTACAAAGAAAACAAAGAGCGTTTTATGCTGCTCTATAGCGCTGAAGAACGTTATGAACTGTTCGGCCAGCACTACCCCGAGCTACTTGAGCGATTAAATGATTACCAAATTGCGGCGTATTTAGGTATCACTCCCATCAGCCTTAGTCGGATCAAAAATCGCCAGTAAAGTTAACAATTGTTAATGCAGCCGAAGTAGTGACTTGCTAGATTCGCTTTATCACTTCTTGAAGACGAAACCGTATGATCACTTGGCAACTTACCCCTTTTTCAGATTTAACCACCAATCAGCTTTATCAACTTATCAAGCTCAGAGTTAATGTATTTGTCGTTGAACAAACCTGCCCTTACCCTGAGCTTGATGACAAAGACCACCAAACCGGCGTCTACCATCTATTAGGTTACCAAGGTGAAGAGTTGATAGCCTGCGCTCGCTTACTGCCAAGCGGCATCAGCTACCCATCGGTCAGTATTGGTCGTGTAGCAACTGCCCAAGCTAAACGCGGTGGCGGACTCGGTCATCAACTGCTACAACAGGCGCTGCAAGGGTGTGAATTATTGTGGCCTGGTGAGAGCATCGAAATTGGCGCACAAGAGCACCTCGCTAGTTTCTACGCCAAACATGGCTTCGTCCAAACGTCAGCAATGTATCTTGAAGACGACATACCGCATATCGATATGAAGTTGGATAAGTAATACGATGCGTTCAGCCACCTACTCTGCAATCCTACTTTTAGTATTCGGTAACCTGGCTGCGTCGTTATCCGACGTGGCGGTAAAATTACTTCATGGAGAGGTGTCTGCGTTTCAATATATTTTTATTCGTCAGTTATTATCGACATTGGTTATTGCGCCATTTTGGTGGCGACAGAGCAAACAAAAACGCGCACTGACACACCCCAAAATAAACCTATTACGGGCTCATCTGATCATCATAGGTAGCGGCTGTATGGTCGTCGCAATTACCCATCTAACATTAGCGACGGCCAACGCAGTATTCTATGCTGCGCCCCTAGTCATGCTGCCGTTATCTGCTCTATTGCTGAAAGAAAAGCCTAGCTTGCGTCGTGTCGTAGCGACACTGTTTGGCTTTCTAGGAGTGATGGTCGTGTTAAGACCCACAGAATTTCATTGGGCTGCAATGTTTGCACTCGGCACAACACTGACCTTAGTATTATTCAACATAACTGCGCGTAAGCTGCCAGCAAGCCAAAGTGTTGTTAGCACACTGTTTTGGACATCGCTGCTTTCTTTGCCGGTATCGGTGCTATTAGCCGCCTTCCATTGGACAACAATAACACTCAATCAAATCCTACTTATTTTAACCAGTGCGGGGCTGATACTGGCCTATAATGGACTGGCTGTAATGGCTTATCAACGCGCTCCAGCGAATAACATTGCTGTGGCTGAAAATTCGGGACTAATATTTGTTGCGCTGTTTGGCATAGCTTGGTTTAACGAAGTGCCTAACTGGCTAACGACATTAGGGATAGTGATGATCATACTCCCCCTAATGCCTTGGAAGGGATTGCTCGATGGTCTAAAACATCGTGGTGGTTACTTACTACGACCAAAGCCACCATCAGATAAACGGAAAAACATAACCGATTGATTATTTTTCTCTAGCTGTAGGATATCAAGCTGACCACTATCTTCGAGCTTAAATCGTACCAACTGGCCCTGCTTAATTCGGCTAAGGGGCTTATCTGAACCTTCGACTTTAACCAGAGCATTCAAGTCAGACATCGCTAAGCCATTGTTACGGAAAACCTGTGCCAGCGTATCACCACTTTTCACTTCATACTCTTTCCAAGCATCTGAAGCCAACGACTGTTGTTGGGCATTTTTTTGTTCGCTTAAGCTACGAGTATTGATATTCACTTCAACTCGCTGAGATGGCGTGGCAGTTTCCTCTTGTTGTTGAGGTTCTGGTAGAGGGATGACAAGCAATATTAGCAACAGAGGAACCAACACCGTCAGTGCACGTTGGTGCAGTTTTGGCAACATATTCCATTTGGTCAACACTTGCTGTTTAATCTGTTGCCAATCAATCGAGCTGAACTTTTGTTTCGCTAGATCTAGGTAATCCACTTGTTGCTTCTTTTTCTTTCTGCGATTCATCGCACCTTCTCTCCAAACGGGCTGCGCTACCAGTATAAAAAATCAAGACCTTATGAGTATAGGAATTTTCGCACGAGCAGGTCATTACTCGCCAAAAATTGACAAATAGCATGCTGAAAGTCGATCTAAATCTCACATTACAGCTACCCACCGCGTATCCGCCCACTGGCATTTCATCAAGCGGCCATTACTGGTATCCTTTACCCTTTATACACCATATAAAGAGAGACACCATGTCTGAAGTTAAATTTGAGACTGTAGAGCAGAAAGCAAGCTACGGTATCGGTCTACAAATGGGTCAGCAGCTAGCTGGTTCTGGTCTTGAAGGTCTAAACGTTGACGCTATCGCTGCAGGTATCGCAACAGCACTAGTTGGTGAGCAACCAGCTATCGAAATCGACGAAATCAACAACGCACTACAAGAGCTACACACTCGCGTAGAAGCGGCACGTCAAGAAGCAGCTAAAGCAGCAGCAGCTGACGGCGAAGCGTTCCTAACAGACAACGCTCTACGTCCAGAAGTGACGGTACTTGAGTCTGGTCTTCAGTACGAAATCATCACTGAAGGTACTGGTGAGATCCCAACTTCAGACAAGCAAGTACGTGTTCACTACCACGGTGAGCTAACAGACGGTACTGTATTCGACAGCTCTGTTTCACGTGGTCAACCTGCTGAGTTCCCAGTAACTGGCGTAATCAAAGGTTGGGTTGAAGCACTTCAACTAATGCCTGTAGGTTCTAAGTGGAAACTATACATCCCTCAAGATCTAGCATACGGTGAGCGCGGCGCGGGTGCTGCTATCCCTCCATTTGCTGCTCTAGTGTTCGAAGTAGAACTACTAGACATTCTTTAATCCATAGCGATTAATCATAAATAAAGCGGCGATACTTAGGTATCGCCGTTTTTATTTATAGAATTAACATGTCCATAGCATTTCACGCACCATTAGGTATATGATTCCGAATGATATTAAACAAATTATAAGGAAATGATATGCAAAAACGCGTCCTAGTCACTACTGCACTAGCTATCGCCCTAGTAGGATGTCAGTCGACAAGTGAGCAATCACAAACAGAAACGACTTCTACCAGTTCAGCATACAGTTCACTTGCAACAGCTGCTCTCACAGGAGCTCTCAGCGCTTGGGGCCAACAAGGTGCTGCTAATACAGATCTTGCAGGGCAAATCCAAACAGCAACCAATGTCACATCAGACCAAGCCATTGGTGGTGTGGGTTCTCTATTAGCACTAGCGCAGAACTCTTTAGGCTCAAGTCAGAATCAAGAACTAGGCTCTTTGATCCCAGGCTATGATGTTCTCGAAAGCACTGGCTTATCTAAAATGATCACCGACAGCGGCGCGGTAGAGAGTGCATTTTCAGCTTTAGGTATGGATCCTGCGCTAGTGAGTTCGTTTGCACCTTTAATCATCAATGCGCTTCAAGCTCAAGGTGCAAGCAGTGCACTAACTTCTGCGCTATCTGGAATTTGGCGATAAGGAAAGCGGGTAATTTCATTGAGAAGAGGTCGATAAGAATATCGGCCTTTTTAATGGAAAAGTGGAATTACAGACACAAAAAAGCCGAGCTAATGCTCGGCTTTCTTTGTTCTTACGAACTGAGATTACTCAGCAGCTTCTTCAGCAGCTGGACGATCTACAAGCTCAATGTAAGCCATTGGAGCTTTATCGCCAGTACGGAAACCAGCTTTTAGGATACGAGTGTAACCGCCCTGACGAGCAGCAAAACGTGGACCTAGTTCGTTAAACAGTTTTGCAACTACTTCGTTGTCACGAGTACGTGCAAATGCTAGACGACGGTTAGCAACGCTGTCAGTCTTAGCTAGTGTAATCAAAGGCTCAACTACGCGACGTAGCTCTTTTGCTTTTGGCAGTGTAGTCTTGATAACTTCATGACGTACTAGAGAGCTAGCCATGTTGCTAAACATCGCTTTACGATGTGAGCTATTGCGGTTGAGTTGACGACCACTCTTACGATGGCGCATGACCTAATCCTTCTAACTTTATCGATTAATCTTCAGCGATAGACGCTGGTGGCCAGTTTTCTAGGCGCATGCCCAGAGACAGACCACGTGATGCAAGTACGTCTTTAATCTCAGTAAGAGATTTTTTACCAAGGTTAGGCGTTTTAAGTAGCTCAACCTCAGTACGCTGTACAAGATCACCGATGTAGTGAATCGCTTCTGCTTTCAGACAGTTAGCAGAGCGAACTGTTAGTTCAAGATCGTCTACAGGACGCAGTAGGATCGGATCGAATTCTGGCTTCTCTTCCTTCTCCTCAGGTACACGTACATCACGAAGATCTACGAACGCATCCAATTGTTCAGCTAGGATAGTAGCTGCACGACGGATTGCTTCCTCAGGGTCTAGAGTACCGTTCGTTTCCATATCGATAACAAGCTTGTCTAGGTCTGTACGCTGCTCTACACGAGCTGCTTCAACAGAGTAAGCAATCTTGTCTACTGGGCTGTACGTAGCGTCAACCAGTAGGCGACCAATTGGACGCTCATCTTCTTCAGTATGGATACGAGCCGAAGCTGGAACATAACCACGACCACGTTCAACTTTGATACGCATAGCGATCTCAGCGTTGTCATCCGTTAGGTGACAAATAACGTGTTCAGGGTTAGCGATCTCTACATCACCATCATGGGTGATGTCACCTGCAACCACAGGGCCCGAGCCTGATTTATTCAAAGTAATGAACACTTCATCTTTGCCTTCGGCAACGCGTACAGCTAGACCTTTAAGGTTTAGTAGGATTTCAAGAATATCTTCTTGAACGCCTTCTTTAGTGCTGTACTCATGAAGTACGCCTTCAATTTCTACTTCTGTTACAGCACAACCTGGCATAGAAGATAGAAGAATTCGGCGAAGTGCATTACCAAGAGTATGGCCAAAACCACGCTCTAATGGCTCAAGAGTTACTTTTGCGTGAGTCGTGCTAACTTGTTCGATGTCAACAAGACGTGGCTTAAGAAATTCTGTTACAGAACCCTGCATTGTGTCCTCTCTTTAGTTTAACCTTACTTAGAGTAAAGCTCGACGATCAATTGTTCGTTGATGTCAGCAGATAGATCTGAACGCTCAGGCATACGCTTGAACGTAGCTTCCATCTTACCAGCATCTACTTCAATCCAAGTTGGTTTTTCACGTTGTTCAGCAACTTCTAGAGCCGCTTTAATACGAGATTGCTGTTTAGCTTTCTCGCGGATAGAAACAACGTCATTAGCCGCAACTTTGAAAGAAGGAATGTTTACAACTTTACCGTTAACTAGGATAGCTTTGTGGCTAACTAGCTGACGTGCTTCTGCGCGAGTTGCGCCAAAGCCCATGCGGTAAACTACGTTATCAAGACGACCTTCAAGAAGCTGAAGCAGGTTTTCACCTGTGTTGCCTTTAAGACGTGCAGCTTCTTTGTAGTAGTTACGGAATTGTTTTTCTAGAACGCCGTACATACGACGAACTTTTTGCTTCTCACGAAGCTGAACGCCATACTCAGATAGACGACCGCGACGAGCGCCGTGTACACCTGGTGCGTTATCAATTTTACACTTGGTATCGATCGCGCGTACACCAGACTTAAGGAATAAGTCAGTACCTTCGCGACGGCTAAGCTTCAGCTTAGGACCCAAATATCTTGCCATGATCTTTCTCCAGTAATCTAAAAAACGTTATACGCGACGTTTCTTAGGTGGACGACAACCGTTATGAGGGATTGGTGTAGCATCAACAATGTTTGTGATGCGGAAACCAGCAGCGTTCAGTGCGCGAACAGTAGATTCACGACCTGGACCTGGACCCTTAACCATAACTTCCAAGTTCTTTAGACCGTACTCTTTAGCCATTTCAGCACAACGCTCTGCTGCAACCTGTGCTGCGAACGGAGTAGACTTACGAGAGCCACGGAAACCTGAACCACCTGCAGTAGCCCAAGCTAGTGCGTTACCTTGACGGTCAGTAATGGTTACGATTGTGTTATTGAAAGAAGCATGGATGTGCGCAACACCGTCTGCAACTTGTTTGCGAACGCGTTTACGCGCGCGAGTTGGTTGTTTAGCCATTGTACTCTACCTTCCCGACTATTTCTTGATCGGCTTACGCGGACCCTTACGGGTGCGAGCATTGGTTTTAGTACGCTGTCCACGTAGTGGTAGACTGCGACGATGACGAAGACCACGGTAACAGCCAAGGTCCATAAGACGCTTGATGTTCATTGATACTTCACGACGTAGATCACCCTCTACAGTGTATTTAGCTACACCATCACGCAGTTGATCGATCTGTTCTTCAGATAGTTCACTGATCTTAACATCTTCAGCAATACCCACTTCAGCTAGGATAGCTTGAGAGCGAGTCTTACCGATGCCGTAGATTGACGTTAGTGCAATCACAGCATGTTTTTGATCAGGAATGTTAATGCCTGCTATACGGGCCATTATTCACTCCTAGTGTTTCATAAAAGAATTAGCCGCAGCAAAGCCCGTGATGGATACGCTGCGGGATACTACTTCTTTTGCACGCAAAAGGTAGGCCGAGGAATATACTCGACACTACCTTATATTACAAGTAAAAATTTCTGCTAATTAGCCTTGGCGCTGCTTGTGCTTTGGCTCACTGCAAATCACGCGAACAACACCGTTACGCTTGATAACTTTACAGTTACGGCAGATTTTTTTAACGGAAGCACGAACTTTCATTGCTAAACTCCGTAAATGAAATCTGAGTCTACCGCCGAATTAACGGCCATAGCCTTTCAGATTTGCTTTCTTCAACACAGAATCATACTGTTGAGACATCAGATGAGTCTGTACCTGTGCCATAAAGTCCATGATAACAACAACTACGATTAGTAGTGATGTACCGCCGAAGTAGAAACGTACGTTCCACGCGACCATCATAAACTCTGGAATCAGACAGATAAAGGTAATGTAAAGCGCACCAGCAAGGGTTAAACGCGTCATCACTTTATCAATGTACTTAGCTGTCTGTTCACCTGGGCGGATGCCGGGTACGAATGCACCGGACTTCTTCAAGTTATCCGCTGTTTCACGCGGGTTGAAAACCAACGCCGTGTAAAAGAAACAGAAGAAAATAATCGCTGCTGCATAAAGCATTACATACAGAGGTTGACCTGGGCTAAGAGCCAAAGACACGTCAGTTAACCAACCGAACGCGCTGCTCTCACCGTTCTGACCAAACCACTGAGCCAGTGTTCCTGGGAACAGGATAATGCTTGAAGCAAAGATTGCTGGAATAACACCTGCCATATTAATCTTAAGTGGCAAGTGAGTGCTTTGCGCAGCAAATACCTTACGACCTTGTTGACGCTTTGCGTAGTTAACAACGATTCGACGCTGACCACGCTCCATGAAAACAACGAAGTAGATAACTGCGAAAGCTAGTACAGCAATCAACAGCAGAAGAAGTACATGCAATTCACCTTGACGCGCTTGCTCGATTGTTTGACCGATTGCAGAAGGCAATCCAGCAACAATACCTGCAAAGATTAGTAACGAAATACCGTTACCAATTCCACGCTCTGTAATTTGTTCACCTAACCACATTAGGAACATGGTGCCGGTTACTAAACTTACGGTCGCAATTAGCGTAAACATGGTTTGGTTGATAACAACCAGATTATCGACCATGTTTGGTAGGCCTGTTGCGATACCAATAGCTTGGAATGTTGCAAGTACAAGCGTGCCGTAGCGTGTATATTGGCTGATCTTACGACGGCCTGCTTCACCCTCTTTTTTGAGTTCAGCTAACGCTGGATGAACTACAGTTAGCAGTTGGACAACAATAGATGCCGAAATATACGGCATGATGCCCAACGCTAATATAGATGCACGCTCAAGAGCACCACCGGAGAACATGTTAAACATTTCTACGATGGTACCTTTTTGCTGTTCGAACAAATCGGCAAGTACAGCAGCGTCAATACCAGGGATCGGCACAAAAGAGCCTGCTCGGAATACTAAAAGTGCACCAATTACGAATAATAAGCGCGACTTTAGTTCACTTAAGCCGCTCTGAGCACTACGAAAATCTTGACCTGGTTTCTTAGCCATCTGTACCTCGTTCCTCGAGATTATTCCTCGATTTTACCGCCTGCAGCTTCGATTGCAGCTTTAGCGCCTTTAGTCACACGTAGACCTTTAACAGTCACTGCTTTGTTAATTTCACCAGATAGAACAACTTTTACAAATTCGATGTTCTTAGTGATAACGTTAGCAGCTTTAAGGCTGTTTAGATCTACTACGTCACCAGTTACTTTCGCTAGCTCAGCTAGACGAACTTCAGCAGACACTAGGCTCTTACGAGAAGTGAAACCGAATTTTGGTAGACGTTGTTTTAGAGGCATCTGACCGCCTTCAAAACCTGGACGAACTGAACCGCCAGAACGTGACTTTTGACCTTTGTGGCCACGGCCACCAGTCTTACCTAGGCCAGAACCAATACCGCGACCTACGCGCTTAGCAGTAGTCTTAGCACCAGCAGCTGGTGATAGAGTATTCAAACGCATTCTGATTACTCCTCAACTTTAACCATGTAGTAAACCTTGTTGATCATGCCGCGCACGCACGGAGTATCTTCAAGTTCTACTGTGTGGTTGATTTTACGAAGGCCTAGACCTTTAAGACACGCTTTGTGCTTAGGTAGACGACCAATTGAGCTTTTAGTTTGAGTTACTTTAATAGTTGCCATCGTGTGCTTACTCCGAAATAGATTCAACAGTTAGACCACGTTTAGCAGCAACCATTTCTGGCGACTTCATACCGCTTAGGCCATCGATCGTTGCACGAACGATGTTGATAGGGTTCGTAGAACCGTATGCCTTAGAAAGTACGTTGTGTACACCAGCAACTTCAAGAACTGCACGCATCGCACCACCTGCGATAACACCAGTACCTTCAGCAGCAGGCTGCATGTAAACTTTAGAGCCCGAGTGGCGACCTTTCACCGGGTGGTGAAGAGTGCCTTCGTTAAGCGCGATCGTAGTCATGTTACGACGTGCTTTTTCCATTGCTTTTTGAATCGCTGCAGGTACTTCACGAGCTTTGCCGTAACCGAAACCTACGCGACCGTTACCGTCACCAACTACTGTTAGTGCAGTGAAGCTCATGATTCGACCACCTTTAACCGTCTTAGATACACGGTTAACTGCGATTAGCTTTTCTTGCAAATCATTCGCTTGAACTTGTTGTTCTTTAGCCATCTTCCAACCCTACCTTAGAATTTCAGACCAGCTTCGCGAGCAGATTCTGCTAGCGCCGCTACTCGACCGTGGTATTGGAAACCAGAACGATCAAATGCAACTGATTCTACGCCTTTTTCAAGAGCGCGCTCAGCAACAGCTTTACCTACTGCTTTAGCTGCATCGATGTTACCAGTGTTCTTAACTTGCTCACGGATCGCTTTTTCTACAGTAGAAGCTGCTGCGATAACCTCAGAGCCGTTAGCTGCAATCACCTGTGCGTACACGTGACGAGGAGTACGGTGTACTACTAGGCGAGTTGCACCCAGTTCTGCAATCTTACGACGTGCGCGTGTAGCACGACGGATGCGAGATGCTTTCTTATCCATAGTGATACCTTACTTCTTCTTAGCTTCTTTAGTACGCACATTTTCATCTGCGTAACGAACACCTTTACCTTTGTAAGGCTCAGGCTCACGGTAAGAACGAATGTCAGCCGCAACCTGACCAACAAGTTGTTTGTCACAACCAGTGATCACGATTTCAGTTTGGCTTGGACATTCAGCTTTAATACCCGCTGGCAGCTCGTGCTCAACAGGGTGTGAGAAGCCAAGTGTTAGACCTACAGCGTTGCCTTTAATAGCAGCACGGTAACCAACACCTTTAAGAGTTAGCTTCTTAGTAAAGCCTTCAGTAACACCAACAACCATGTTGTTAACTAGAGCGCGAGCAGTACCTGCTTGTGCCCATGCATTAACAACACCTTCGCGTGGACCGAAAGTAAGATTGCTTTCTTCCTGAGCTACAACTACAGCGTTGTTAAGAACGCGTGATAGTTCGCCTTTAGCACCTTTTACAGTGATTTCTTGGCCGTTTAGTTTCACCTCTACGCCAGCTGGAATAGCGACAGGTGCTTTAGCAACACGAGACATAATCTACTCCTTATTAAGCTACGTAAGCGATGATTTCACCACCAAGACCTGCTTTGCGTGCAGCGCGGTCTGACATAAGACCCTTGGAAGTTGAAACGATAGCAACACCAAGACCACCCATTACAGAAGGAAGATTGTCTTTCTTCTTGTAAACACGTAGACCTGGACGAGAAACACGTTTAAGTTGCTCGATTACTGGTTTAGCTTGGAAGTACTTAAGAGTAACTTCAAGCTCAGGTTTAACTTCGCCTTCAACAGCGAAATCAACGATGTAACCTTCAGCTTTTAGTAGTGCAGCAATTGCAACTTTAAGCTTTGAAGAAGGCATTTTAACAGCAACTTTGTTTGCTGCCTGACCGTTACGAACGCGGGTCAGCATATCCGAAATCGGATCTTGCATGCTCATATGATTTACTCCAAATGATTAAGTGGCAATTACCAGCTAGCCTTACGAAGTCCAGGAATCTCGCCTTTCATGCAAGCTTCACGAACTTTGATACGGCTTAGACCGAACTTACGTAGGTAACCGTGTGGACGACCAGTTTGGTTGCAACGGTTGCGCTGACGTGATGCACTTGAATCACGTGGAAGAGATTGCAGTGTAAGAACTGCGTTCCAACGATCTTCTTCAGATGCGTTTACATCGCTGATGATAGCTTTAAGCGCTGCACGCTTTTCAGCGAACTTAGCTACAAGCTTCGCACGTTTTGCTTCACGTGCTTTCATTGAATTTTTAGCCATAACAGTAACCCTTCACCTTACTTACGGAATGGGAAGTTAAAGGCAGCCAGCAGAGCTCGGCCTTCCTCATCAGTACCAGCAGACGTCGTAATAGTGATGTCTAGACCGCGTACTTTATCAACTTTATCAAAGTCGATTTCCGGGAAGATGATTTGCTCGCGAACGCCCATGCTGTAGTTACCGCGTCCGTCAAAAGACTTAGCGCTAACGCCACGGAAGTCACGTACTCGTGGAAGAGCGATGTTAATCAAACGCTCAAGAAAATCCCACATACGTTCGCCACGCAAGGTTACTTTACAACCGATAGGGTAGCCTTCACGGATTTTGAAACCTGCAACAGATTTACGCGCTTTAGTGATAAGTGGCTTTTGACCAGAGATCGTTGCCATATCAGCAGCTGCGTTTTCTAGCAGTTTCTTATCGTTGATTGCTTCACCAACACCCATGTTTAGGGTGATTTTCTCGATTCTAGGGACTTGCATGACGCTTGTGTAGCTAAACTGTTTGGTCAGTTCAGCGACTACAGACGACTTGTAGTAATCATGCAGTTTCGCCATAGTAGAACTCCAAATTACTTCTATTAGTTAGAAACGATTTCGTTGTTAGATTTAAAGAAACGTACTTTCTTACCATCTTCAAAACGGAAACCGATACGGTCAGCTTTACCAGTAGCTGCGTTGAAAATCGCCACGTTAGAAACGTCGATTGCTGCTTCTTGCTCTACGATACCGCCTTGGATACCCATAGCTGGAACAGGTTTCTGATGTTTCTTAACTAGGTTGATACCTTCAACGATAACTTTACCAGTTGCTAGAACCTTAGTTACTTTACCTTTCTTGCCTTTGTCTTTACCAGCAAGAACGATTACTTCGTCATTACGACGGATTTTAGCTGCCATTTCTACGTGCTCCTTACAGAACTTCTGGAGCCAGTGAAACGATCTTCATGAACTTATCGCCACGAAGTTCGCGTGTCACAGGACCAAAGATACGTGTACCGATTGGTTGCTCAGTGTTGTCGTTCAACAATACGCAAGCGTTTCGGTCGAAGCGAATGACAGAACCGTCAGGACGACGTACGCCTTTACGGGTGCGCACTACCACCGCCTTCAGAACGTCACCTTTCTTAACTTTACCGCGAGGAATTGCTTCCTTAACAGTAACTTTGATAACGTCACCGATATGTGCATAACGGCGGTGAGAGCCACCCAGAACCTTAATACACATTACGCTGCGTGCGCCTGAGTTATCAGCTGCGTCCAGCATACTTTGCATTTGGATCATGTTAGTGCTCCGCTAAATATAAAAAAAACTAGACCCTCTCGGGTCGGGCTGCCTCTTTAAAAGGGACGCGAATTGTACCACCCTTTTTTAAGATTGGGTAGTCAAAAAATAAACGGCTCCAAAAATAATTTTGGAGCCGTTTAATTTCATAGAATTAGCTAAGATTAACCTTTAGCTTTTTCTAGAACTTTTACCAAAGTCCAAGACTTAGTCTTAGACATTGGACGACACTCTGCGATTTCAACGTTGTCGCCTAGGCCACATTCGTTGTTCTCGTCATGTGCGTGTACTTTAGTCGTGCGCTTTACGTATTTACCGTAAATTGGGTGTTTAACCATGCGCTCGATAGCAACTACGATAGACTTGTCCATCTTGTCGCTAACTACACGACCTTGTTGAGTACGTTTTACTTCGCTCATTATGCGCCTGCCTTCTCAGTCAAAACAGTTTTCACACGTGCGATATCACGGCGTACAGCTTTCAGAGTATGAGTTTGCTGTAGCTGACCAGTCGCAGCCTGCATGCGCAGGTTGAACTGTTCACGTAGCAAATTCAATAGCTCAGCGTTAAGCTCTTCAACGCTTTTCTCGCGTAGATCTTGTGCTTTCATCACATCACCTGCTTAGTTACAAATGTAGTTTTGAATGGCAGTTTACGAGCCGCTAGGCGGAACGCTTCACGTGCCAATTCTTCAGGTACACCACCCATTTCGTACATAACCTTACCAGGTTGGATTTGGGCTACCCAGTACTCAACGTTACCTTTACCCTTACCCTGACGAACTTCAAGTGGTTTTTCTGTGATAGGCTTATCTGGGAACACACGGATCCAGATTTTACCTTGACGCTTAACGTGACGTGTCATTGCACGACGTGCCGCTTCGATTTGACGAGCAGTCAGACGACCACGGCCAGTAGCTTTAAGACCGAATTCGCCGAAGCTTACATCAGTACCTTTAGCTAGACCACGGTTACGACCAGTCTGAACCTTACGGAACTTAGTACGTTTAGGTTGTAGCATCTGTCGACTCCTTACTTACGGCCTTTGCGCTGCTTCTTAGGCTTGTCGCCTTTAGGCTCTACAGCGTTAGCTGCTGGCATACCGCCTAGGATCTCACCTTTGAAGATCCAAGTCTTAATGCCGATCACACCGTATTGAGTGTGAGCCGAAGAAGTTGCGTAATCAATGTCAGCACGTAGAGTGTGTAGAGGTACACGACCTTCACGGTACCACTCTGAACGTGCAATTTCAGCGCCGCCTAGACGACCGCTTACTTCTACTTTGATGCCTTTAGCGCCTAGACGCATAGCGTTTTGTACCGCGCGCTTCATAGCACGACGGAACATAACACGACGCTCTAGCTGAGACGCGATGCTATCACCAACAAGCTGTGCATCTAGCTCAGGCTTACGTACTTCAGCGATGTTAATCTGCGCTGGTACACCTGCGATTTTAGCTACAGCTGTGCGTAGTTTTTCTACGTCTTCACCTTTCTTACCGATTACTACGCCTGGACGAGCAGTGTGAATAGTCACACGGATGCTCTTAGCAGGACGCTCGATAACGATGCGTGAAAGTGATGCTTTTTTCAGTTCACTTGTAAGGAACTGACGTACCTTGAAGTCGCCGTCTAGGTTGTCAGCGAAATCTTTGGTGTTAGCAAACCATGTAGCATTCCAAGGCTTAACGATGCCTAGACGAATACCATTTGGATGTACTTTTTGACCCATTGCTTACTCTCCTAGTCTCTTAGCGATCTGCAACAACAACAGTGATGTGGCTAGAACGCTTCAAGATACGATCCGCACGACCTTTAGCACGAGGCATAATACGCTTCATGATCGGGCCTTCATCTACGAAGATTTTTGCGACATTTAGATCGTCGATATCTGCGCCTTCGTTGTGCTCCGCGTTAGCGATAGCTGACTCAAGAACTTTCTTGATCAGTTCAGCAGCTTTTTTGTTGCTGAAAGTCAGGATTTCTAGAGCCTGGTCTACAGATTTACCACGAATTTGATCCGCAACTAAGCGAGCTTTCTGAGGCGAAATGCGAGCAAAGTTATGTTTAGCTAGTGCTTCCATCATCTACTCCTTAACGCTTCTTCGCTTTCTTATCCACGACATGGCCGCGGTAAGTACGAGTTGGTGCGAATTCACCCAGTTTGTGACCGATCATTTCTTCGGTAACGAAAACTGGTACGTGCTGACGACCATTATGGACAGCGATGGTCAAACCAATCATTGATGGGATGATCATTGAACGACGGGACCAAGTCTTAATAGGCTTTTTGTCTCCGCTTTCCACCGCTTTCTCTACCTTCTTCAGCAAGTGTAGGTCAATAAATGGACCTTTCTTGAGAGAACGTGGCATGGCGATTCCTCTTTATATAGATTACTTGTTACGACGACGTACGATGTACTTGTCAGTGCGTTTGTTCTTACGAGTCTTGAAGCCTTTAGTTGGCTGACCCCATGGTGAAACTGGGTGACGACCACCAGAAGTACGGCCTTCACCACCACCGTGTGGGTGGTCTACTGGGTTCATTACCACACCGCGAACGGTTGGACGAACACCGCGCCAGCGGTTAGCACCAGCTTTACCAAGTTCACGTAGCATGTGCTCAGAGTTACCAACTTCACCGATTGTTGCACGGCCTTCAGAAAGTACTTTGCGCATTTCGCCAGAACGTAGACGGATAGTTACGTATGCACCGTCGCGAGCAACGATTTGAGCATATGCACCAGCCGAACGAGCTAGCTGACCACCTTTACCAGGTTTTAGTTCAACGTTGTGTACAGTTGAACCTACTGGGATGTTACGCATTGGTAGAGTGTTACCAGCTTTGATTGGTGCATCAACACCTGACTGGATAGCATCACCTGCGTTAACACCTTTAGGTGCTAGGATGTAACGACGCTCACCGTCTGCGTACAGAACTAGAGCGATGTTAGCGCTACGGTTTGGATCGTATTCAAGACGCTCAACTTTCGCCGGGATACCGTCTTTAGTACGTTTAAAGTCAATTACACGGTAGTGGTGCTTGTGACCACCGCCGATGTGACGTACTGTGATACGACCGTTGTTATTACGACCACCATTCTTAGAGTTTTTCTCTAGAAGAGGTGCGTATGGCTTGCCCTTGTGTAGGTCAGCGTTAACAACTTTAACAACGTGACGACGACCAGGGGAAGTCGGCTTACATTTAACAATAGCCATTCTTAACTACTCCTGTTATTCCGCGCCGCCAACGAAGTCAAGATCTTGACCTTCTTTCAGAGTAACGTACGCTTTCTTAACGTCGCTGCGGCGACCTTGGCGTAGACCCTGACGTTTGGTCTTACCCTTAGTAATAAGAGTATTTACAGACTTAACTTCAACTTCAAATAGCTTTTCTACAGCTGCTTTGATCTCTTTTTTAGTTGCATCTTTAGCTACTTTGAAAACGATAGTGTTCGCTTTCTCAGCTGCCATAGTTGCTTTTTCAGAGATGTGCGGTGCACGTAGAACTTTTAGGATACGCTCTTCAGTGATCATGCTAGCATCTCCTCTACTTGTTTAACTGCATCAGCAGTAATTACAACTTTGTCAAACGCAATTAGAGAAACTGGATCAATACCAGCTACGTCACGAGCGTCAACTTTGTATAGGTTACGAGCAGCTAAGAATAGGTTCTCATCTACTTCGCTAGTCACGATTAAAGCGTCAGTTAGCTCAAGCTCTTTAAGCTTAGCAACTAGTTCTTTAGTCTTTGGTGCTTCTACTGAGAAGTTATCAACAACGATTAGACGCTCTTGACGAACTAGCTCAGAAAGAATGCTCTTCATAGCACCACGGTACATTTTTTTGTTTACTTTTTGGCTGTGATCTTGTGGTTTCGCAGCAAAAGTAACACCACCTGTACGCCAGATTGGGCTACGGATTGTACCAGCGCGCGCACGGCCAGTACCTTTTTGACGCCATGGCTTAGCGCCACCGCCAGAAACTTCTGAACGTGTTTTCTGAGCACGAGTACCTTGACGAGCACCTGCTGCAAACGCAACAACTACTTGGTGTACAAGAGCTTCGTTAAACTCACGTCCGAAAGTAGTTTCGGAAACAGTTAGTGCATCAGCACCTTTAACCATTAGTTCCATTACTTACTCCTGAGACGTTATGCTTTAACAGCTGGTTTAACGATCACGTTACCGCCAGTTGCGCCTGGTACTGCACCTTTAATAAGAAGCAGATTGCGCTCAGCGTCAACACGTACGATCTCTAGGTTTTGAGTCGTTACACGCTCAGCACCCATGTGACCTGCCATTTTCTTGCCTTTAAATACGCGACCTGGAGTTTGACATTGGCCAATAGAACCAGGAGCACGGTGAGACAATGAGTTACCGTGAGTCATATCTTGAGTACGGAAGTTCCAACGCTTAACAGCGCCTTGGAAGCCTTTACCCTTAGATGTACCAGTAACGTCTACTTTCTTAGTATCGTTGAATAGTTCAACTGTTAGCTCAGCGCCAACTGCGAACTCTTCACCGTTTTCCAAACGGAATTCCCAAAGACCACGACCAGCTTCAACACCAGCTTTAGCAAAGTGACCTGCTTCTGGCTTAGATACGCGGTTAGCTTTCTTAGCACCAGTAGTTACCTGGATTGCTGCGTAGCCGTCTGTATCAAGTGTTTTAACTTGAGAAACACGGTTAGCTTCAACCTCAACAACAGTTACTGGGATAGAAACGCCTTCTTCAGTAAATACGCGGGTCATGCCCACTTTACGACCGATTAGACCAATCATTCTTCTAATCTCCCTTAACCTAGGCTAATTTGAACGTCAACGCCCGCAGCAAGGTCTAGACGCATTAGAGCATCAACAGTTTTGTCTGTTGGCTCAACGATGTCGATTAGACGCTTGTGAGTACGAATTTCGTACTGGTCACGTGCTTTCTTGTTAACGTGTGGAGAGATAAGAACTGTGAAACGCTCTTTACGAGTAGGTAGTGGGATTGGACCACGAACCTGTGCGCCAGTGCGCTTAGCTGTTTCAACGATTTCCGCTGTAGAAGCATCGATTAGTTTGTAATCGAAAGCTTTTAGGCGGATACGGATACGTTGGTTCTGCATGAGACAGAGCTCCAATATTAAAAATTACACAAACAATATCGCCACTCAGACTCGTGAAGACGAGAGAATGTACGATTGATTTATGTGAAACCGTAACTTCCAAGATTAGGAAGTATTGTCAGTTAATTTTCGATCAACTACCCCTATATACCAGAATCACGTCTGGGGATAGTTATTCCGAAGAATAAGTAGCTAATTGTATTAACCGCGAACATAAGCTGAGTCTACATTACCTAATAAATACGGAGATTTATTAGCTCCTCTTTCGCTCATTGGTTCACAACTGGATTAACCAGTGGGCTGCATTATACAGATCACAGTTTCACATGCAAGTGCTGTTTGAAAAATAAACGCAAATGGTGAAAAAAGGAAACGGTAGAGTTTAGGTTCTATTTAAGCGAGTCAAAATCTTTGTGAGATTCCCTACTCCCTCATTCTTCGGTCTATGGAATGACATGCCTTAAGGCTCAAAACAAAAAAGCGCAGACTGAGCTAACAGTCTGCGCTTTATAGATAAGGTTGGTGAACCGTTATTCTAGGCGCTGACGTACCGCTTCAAACAGACATACGCCAGATGCGACGGATACGTTCAAGCTAGATACACTACCCGCCATCGGGATCTTGATCAGGTCATCACATGTTTCACGAGTCAGACGACGCATACCGTCCCCTTCTGCACCCATCACAATAGCCAATGGGCCTGTCAGTTTAGCTTGATAGATATCATGGGTCGCTTCACCCGCAGTACCAACAAACCAAATACCCTGTTCTTGCAGTGTACGCATTGTACGAGCTAAGTTAGTCACACGAACTAGAGGTACACTTTCTGCAGCACCACAAGCCACTTTACTTACTGTCGCGGTAATGTTTGCTGATTTGTCTTTCGGTACGATAACCGCAGCAACACCCGCAGCATCGGCATTACGTAAACACGCGCCTAAGTTATGTGGGTCAGTCACACCATCTAGAACAAGTAGTAGTGGCGCCTCATGCTTAGCAAGAATGTCATCGAGATCATTTTCGTTAAGCTGTTTTGCAGGCTTAACACGGGCCATGATGCCTTGGTGATTTGCACCACGTGCTTTGTCATCCAGTGTCTTACGCGTCATCTGTTGAATCGAGACACCACACACTTGTAGCTCATTTAGAATCGGCATTAGACGGTCATCTTGACGACCCTTTAATACAAATGCTTCGATAAAGCGCTCTGGTTCACGCTCTAGTACCGCTTTTACTGCGTGAATACCGTAGATAAATTCGTTACTCATTTAAAAACCTGTTGGGTTAAATTCTTTACTGCGCCGCTTTATTGGTGCGCTTGGTTTTCTTTGGCTTGCTGCCTGGCTTCTTCTTACGAGCCTTAGTCACTTTAGGCTTTTTCGCCGGACCTTTTGACTCTGGCTTTTCAGGTCGCTTGGTCGGCTCTACCTCAGGGCTCGCTTTCGCGCCTCTACCCTTAGTTGCAGCACGCTTTTTCTCTTTGGCTTTTCTCTTCGCCTCTGCCGCTCGCTTCTTGGCGGTCTTTCCTTCGCCGCGTAGCTTACGACTTGTTTCAACTAATTCAAAGTCAATTTGGCGATCATCAAGGTTAACCGCTAGCACTTTCACTTTAACCGCATCACCTAATCGGTAGATTGCGCCAAAGCTTTCACCGATAAGTCTTTGACCAATTGGATCAAACTGGTAGTAATCGTTGGCTAGTGCGGAAATGTGTACCAAACCGTCAATGTGCAAATCCGTCAGTCGCACAAAGAAACCGAAGCCGGTGACATTAGCAATCACCCCATCTAGCTCTTCACCGACATGGTCCTGCATGTATTCACACTTAAGCCAATCGGATACTTCACGGGTTGCGTCATCCGCACGACGTTCAGTGGTTGAACATTGCTCACCGTAAAAATCCATATCATCAAATGAATAGTGGTAGCCACCGGTTGGAGTCCAACGATCTTTCAGCGTGCCATTTTCCTTGGCGATAAGGTATTTGATCGCGCGGTGAAGGAGTAAATCAGGGTAGCGACGAATTGGTGAGGTAAAGTGCGCATAACGCTTTAATGCCAAACCAAAGTGGCCACAGTTATCTGCGTTGTACACGGCCTGCTTCATCGAACGAAGCAGCATGGTTTGGATTAGCTCTTTATCTTGACGTTCAGCAATCAGCTTAACCAGATCCGCGTAGTCTGTTGGTGATGGTTCTAAACCACCATTTAAGTGCAGGCCTAGCTCACCAAGGAAATCACGGAAACCTTGCAAGCGAAGTTCACCTGGAGATTCGTGAATACGGTATAGCGCCGCCTCTTTCGCTTTCTCGACTAAAGACGCAGATGCGATGTTGGCCAGAATCATACACTCTTCGATCAGCTTGTGCGCATCGTTACGAATGACGGGCTCAATGCTGTCGATTTTACGTTCTGCATTGAAGATGAATTTGGTTTCGACAGTTTCAAACTCAATCGCGCCACGATTATCACGCGCATGCTTGAGCACTTTGTACATGTTGTGCAGCTCTTCAAGATGTGGGACCACAGCTTGGTAACGAGTGCGCAGTTCTTCATTCCCTTCTAGAATGTCGTGTACTTTGTTATAGGTTAGACGAGCATGAGAGTTCATCACCGCTTCGTAGTGTTTATAGCCCGACAACTTACCCGTTTCCGAGACCGTCATCTCACACACCATACATAGTCGGTCAACTTGTGGGTTGAGTGAACATAAGCCGTTCGATAACACCTCAGGTAGCATTGGCACCACTTGTGATGGGAAGTAAACCGAGTTACCACGGTTAATCGCTTCCTTATCTAACGCTGAATCTGGGCGAACGTAATAGCTCACATCAGCAATCGCAACCCATAAACGCCAGCCGCCACCTTTCTTCTTCTCACAATAAACCGCATCATCGAAGTCACGAGCATCTTCACCATCAATGGTTACCAGCGGCAAGTCACGTAAATCAACACGACCGACTTTCGCCTCTTCTGGTACTTCTTCACCCAGGCCTTCGATCTGTTTATCAACCGCCTCAGGCCATTCATGTGGGATCTGGTGAGTGCGAATCGCAATCTGTGTTTCCATACCCGGAGCCATGTTCTCACCAAGTACTTCAACCACTTTACCCATCATGCCACGCGAACGTGAACCTCGGTCGGTAATTTCAATCACCACCACATTGCCCATACGAGCGCCTGCACGCAGTTCATTTGGGATCAAAATGTCTTGGCTGATACGTGAATCATCAGGCACAACATACGAATAACCGTACTCCAAGAAGAAGCGCCCCACGATTTGAGTTTGACGCTCTTCTAAAACGCGCACCAATCGCCCTTCCTTACGGCCACGTTTTGAGTTATCTGTTGGCTGCACCAGCACATAGTCACCATGGATGATATTCTTCATCTGGTGATGCGGCAGCACGATGTCATTATCCTTGCCAACACTGCCTTCCGGACGTACCCAGCCGTGGCCATCTTTATGACCAATCACATAGCCTTTGATCATTTCTAGTTTTTCAGGCAATGCATAACACTGGCGACGAGTAAACACGAGCTGACCATCACGCTCCATAGCACGAAGCCGACGACGCAGTCCTTCGTAGTGATCTTCTCCTGAGAGCTTAAGTGCATCAAACAGGTCATTGCGGTTCATCGGAACCCCTGCTTGGCTTAAGAACTCAAGAATATACTCTCGGCTTGGGATCGGATTTTCATAATTTTCCGATTCACGAGCTGCAAATGGGTCATTATGGGTATTGTCTGACATAGGCGCGCCTAATTAAGAAGGAAGGGAATTAAATCTAGTATATCCGAGTCCCCGTTGTAGGCACAGGTAAGTCGAGTTAAATTCCTCATTTTTCCTTACCTTTTTCATAACTTGGCATCTCTTTTAACATTCCTTTATGCCATACGATAAAGATCACAATTCGATGCAAGTGACAGAGCAAACGATTGCAACAGGTAAAGAAAGGGGTATGATTCAGAAAAATTTTACTCCCCCTTTTTACTACAGGTATCCCTATGAGTATCAAGCGCACACTCCTTGCGACCGCTATCGCAAGTCTAGGTCTGTTTTCAATGTCAGTGTCAGCCGCTGAAAAAGCCGATCTAATGATCACAGACGCCATGGTATTAACCATGAACCAAGATAAAACGGTTTATCAAAGCGGTACTGTAGTCATTAAGGACAATAAGATCCTTGCCGTTGGTGATGCATCACTCGAAAAGCAATACGACGCTAAAAAAGTATTGGATGTCGATGGCGATATCGTCATGCCGGGCCTAATTAATACTCATACCCACGTATCGATGACTGTATTCCGCTCACTGGCGGATGACGTGCCAGATCGTCTACACCGTTATATTTTCCCTCTAGAAGCGAAGCTCGTTTCACGTGATATGGTGCGCATTGGCGCCAACCTGGGTAACGTTGAAATGGTTAAGGGTGGTGTCACGACTTACGCTGATATGTACTACTTCGAAGATGAGGTCGCTAAAACCGTCGACCAAATTGGTATGCGCGCAATACTGGGCGAGACAGTGATTAAGTTCCCGGTCGCTGACGCGGCTAACGCAGAGGAAGGCATCAAGTACGCACTTAACTTTATCGAAGAGTACAAAGATCACCCACGTATTACACCCGCATTTGCCCCGCATGCGCCATACACCAACACCACAGAAGTTCTGCAGAAAATAGCAAAACTCTCTCTTGAGCTTGATGTACCTGTGATGATTCACCTTGCAGAATCACACCGCGAAGAAGAGAAAATTGCCGCGCGTGCTGATGGTATGTCACCCGTTCAGTACATGGATAGCATTGGCGCACTAAACAAAAACCTCGTTGGTGCACATATGATCTTAGTGGATGATCAGGACATCGAGCTGGTTAAGAAGTCTGATATGGGTGTTGCACACAACATGAGTGCTAACATCAAATCAGCGAAAGGCGTTTCACCAGCACTGAAGATGTACGACCAAAACGTACGTATTGGTTTGGGTACGGATGGCCCAATGTCAGGCAACACTCTAAGTACCATTGATGAGTTTAACCAAGTGGCAAAAGTACACAAACTGGTTAACCAAGATCGAGCGGCGATGCCTCCAATCAAAGTCATCGATATGGCGACGATGGGCGCTGCAAAAGCACTGCATATGGAAGACAAAATTGGCTCACTAGAAGCTGGCAAACTTGCAGACATTATTGTTGTTGATACCAAAGCGCCAAACATGGTTCCTGTCTACAACCCATATTCAGCGTTAGTTTACTCAGCCAACTCAGGCAATGTTCGTCATACGATTGTAGATGGCAAGATTCTAATGAAAGACCGCAACATGCTAACGGTTGATGAAGATAAGATCCGCGAAGAGGCGTCAGAGTTTACCAAAGTTGTCCGCGAGACAGTTATCGAATCGGGCGAAGTGGTTCAGTAACGATTAACCAATAATAACAATGCCCAGCAAGTGCTGGGCATTTTTGTTTCTAGTGCAACCGACCGAGTGCAGTAAGCCAGTTGTTTTCGATAATTTATATCTTTACCAGAACGTATCGCGTTTCTTTGCTCGTGCAATGATATTCTGTGGCATACGCCTTTCTAGCCCTTGCCTCAAGACACTAATACGTTTGTGGGTTCTTTGGTCAGCAGTGACCGAGTTATATAACCAGCGATAGGCATCTTCGTAATCAAGCGGACTACCGTAGTCACGCAGCAACAACTCAGCAAGATGAATACGCGCATTCAAGTTCCCCATAGCCGCTGCTTCACGCAGATAGGGAATCGCACGTTCTTTGTCTTGCTGTACGATGGTACCACGAGAGTAATAACGACCAATCTGTTCAAGCGCGGCAGGTAAACCTTGATGAGCGGCATTTTCCATATAGTAAAGGCCAAGCTCAACATCCTGCTCCACACATACGCCCCACGCTAGCATGTCACCATACAAAAATTCATACGCAGGTAAGCTAATGCGAGTGGCACGCGCCACGATATCTTCAACTAGCTGACAGCTGTCAGCCTTGACTCGTTCTAAATGTTGGTTGTTATTAATCAGTTTAATTAGTTCAGCTTCGGTATAGATAGGGATTGGCTCACCTATATCCGGCGAATCATTCGCCTGAACAACCGATGCGCTCAACGCCAATACCATCGAAGCCGCTAATTTCCTTAGCTTCATTTTCTGCACTCTTTACTTCGATTTCTTCTCTGCCACCAAATAGACTCATTTGGCAGTCAGTGAGTTATTCGCCACTTAATGCGGCAAGCTTGATACCTGTATCGGCAAGCATTGATAACTCTTTAATCAAAATTGCCGCCTGTTGGCAAATTGTTGCCGTAAGCGCCTAAGATCGCAAGAAAAAAAGCTCAAAAAAAAGCCAGCGATGAACGCTGGCTTTTTTAACTGTCTGAACAATCAGAGATTAAGCACCGTATGGGTGAACCTTGATGATTGTTTCGTTACGGTCAGGACCTGTAGAGATAATGTCTACTGGTACACCCGTTAGTTCTTCGATACGTTTGATGTAATCAAGAGCGGCTTGTGGAAGCGCATCGATTGATTTAGCACCAAATGTTGTCTCAGACCAACCAAGCATTGTTTCGTAGATAGGCGTTGCTTCTTCGAATGACTCTGCAGCCATTGGAGAAACTTCAAGGATAGCGCCATCTTTCATCTTGTAACCAGTACAGATCTTGATCTCTTTAAGACCATCAAGAACGTCTAGTTTAGTTAGACACATACCTGTTAGAGAGTTGATTTGGATTGCACGACGCATTGCGACTGCATCAAACCAACCTGTACGGCGTAGACGACCAGTCGTTGCGCCAAACTCGTGGCCAACATCACCTAGGTGTTTACCAACTGGGTCTTGCTTATCTAGACCGTCGTATAGTTCTGTCGGGAATGGACCTGAACCAACGCGAGTGCAGTATGCCTTAGTAATACCAAGGATGTAACCGATGTGACGAGGACCGAAACCAGAACCTGCAGCAACACCACCAGCAGTCGTGTTAGAAGAAGTTACGTATGGGTAAGTACCGTGGTCGATATCTAGTAGCGTACCTTGAGCACCTTCGAACATGATCTTGTCGCCGCGCTTACGTGCTGCGTCTAGTTCGTCAGTTACGTCCATAACCATTGAAGTTAGTAGATCTGCGTAACCCATGCACTGCTCAAGAACTTCATCGTAGCTAACTGTTTCAGCTTTGTAGAAGTGCTCTAGTTGGAAGTTATGGAATTCCATTACTTCTTTTAGTTTCTCAGCGAACATCTCTTTATCGAAAAGATCGCCAACGCGTAGACCGCGACGAGCAACTTTATCTTCGTAAGCTGGACCGATACCACGACCCGTTGTACCAATAGCTTTCGCGCCACGAGCGATTTCACGCGCGTTGTCGATAGCGATATGGTAAGGAAGAATTAGAGGACAAGCTTCAGAAACGAAAAGACGCTCGCGCACTGGGATACCGCGCTCTTCTAGAGGCTTCATTTCTTTAAGAAGTGCTTCAGGCGATAGTACAACGCCGTTACCGATAACACATTTTACGTTATCGCGTAGGATGCCTGATGGAATTAAGTGAAGAACGGTTTTTTCACCGTCAATTACAAGAGTGTGACCAGCATTGTGACCGCCTTGGTAGCGAACCACATATTTTGCATCTTCAGTTAAAAGGTCAACAATTTTACCTTTACCTTCGTCACCCCATTGGGTGCCCAGAACGACTACGTTATTTCCCATCTTTCCAGTATCTGTTGCTAGTTAAAAATGGATTCTAGCACTGAATCACATTTCTTGCAGTCATTTTTTAAGCATGCAAGCGTAATATGGTGGAAATCCATTGCGGCTATATTTAACACCGAAATAAATCAGTTAGTTAAGTTTAAGCTATGGAAGGTTGTACTGCCTTGAGGTTATTCGTCAGCATATATTTTAACGCTGAATTGGCCATCAACGTCGATCCCAGCCCGGTACATTCCCGAACTGTTCATTGCGAAATGAAGCTCACCTTGTGCATCAATTGCAATCAGGCCACCCTCACCGCCCATCTGTTTCAGTTCACCTTGAATAACGCTCTCACAAGCAGCGTGCACATCTTGTTTTAGATAGCGCATTCTTGCGGCAACATCACCAGCCACGGTTTTACGAATAAAGTACTCGCCCATTCCAGTGGTTGAAACGGCAACATTTCCATTTTCAGCATAGGTACCCGCACCAATAATCGACGAATCCCCCACTCGGCCATATTTCTTGTTGGTCACGCCGCCCGTACTGGTCGCAGCAGCAAGGTTACCCTGCTGGTCGAGTGCTACCGCGCCCACAGTGCCGTATTTTTTATCATCTGGGTATTTAGACTCCGACAAAGCAAACAGCCCCTTCTCTTTCATCGACAAAAGCTGGTCATAACGGCGGTCAGTAAAGAAATAGTCTTGCTCGGTAAACTGGTAGCCATGTTCAAAAGCAAACTCTTCAGCGCCTTCCCCTACCAACAAGACATGATTGCTCTTGTTCATCACATCACGGGCCAACTCGATTGGATTTTTGATATGACGAACACCGGCCACTGCACCTGCATCAAGCTCTTTGCCATGCATCACCGAGGCATCCATCTCGACCATCTCTTTGTGGGTCAGCACAGAACCTTTACCAGCATTAAAGTTCGGCGAGTCTTCCAACACTTTCACCGCGGCGACAACCGCATCCAGTGCATCACCAGATTGAGCTAAAATGCTATGCCCAGCGCGAACCGAAGCTTCAAGATCCGCTATGATCGAAGCCTTTAATTCATCGCTCATTTGCTCACGTAAAATGGTTCCGGCTCCGCCATGAATGGCGATTGAGAATGGTTGGCTCATTGGTGGGTCTCCATCGATATCCTGACCTTGTAGTCATTTTAATAACAAAAAAGGCGTTTCCCGTACAGCGGGAAACGCCTTTTAATATTCTAGCAATCAACTAACGAATTAGTGAGAACCGCAGCTACCGCCACCGCAGCAACCGTCTTTCTTCTCTTCACCGTGGTCATGGCCTTCGCCGCCACAACAACCGCCTTCATGATCGTGGTCGTGACCACAGCCACCAGCTTGGTGTACGTGACCGTGCTCGATCTCTTCTGCTGTTGCTTCACGTAGTGCAACTACTTCAACATCAAATGTTAGAGTTTGGCCAGCAAGCATGTGGTTACCATCTACAACGACTTCGTCACCGTCTACTTCTGTTACTTCAACAGGGATTGGACCTTGGTCAGTATCTGCTAGGAAACGCATACCTACTTCGATCTCTTCAACACCTTGGAACACGTTAGCAGGAACACGTTGAACAAGTGCGTCGTTGTGCTCGCCGTACGCTTCTTCTGGAGAAACCGTTACAGAGAACTTAGCGCCCGCTTCCTTACCTTCTAGTGCTGTTTCAAGACCAGTGATTAGGTTGTTGTTACCGTGTAGGTAATCTAGAGGCGCATCAGTTGTTGATTGATCAACAACAACACCGTCTTCTAGTTTTACTTGGTAAGCAAGACTTACTACTACGTTCTTTTCAATTTTCATATTTACTCCAAGGAGAATAAAGGACCGTTGCAATCACAACAGTCTGCAAACTTTCTACGTCGGTTATTATGGGGATGATTTAGAGAAACTCAATCAATCCGGTTTAAAAATACCGATCATTTCTTGGCCACTGTGTTCAGCGGTCTCCACAGATTCTGGTGTTCTCTGGTCTTGATGACCACATTCAACACACTCTACTAACTCAATATTGTTCTCTATCCACCAGCGTAGTGTGTCTTGCTGAGTACACTTAGGGCAACTGGCGCCTGCGATAAATCGTTTCTTCATCTGTTTATTTCACTAATCTATTCCCAGAAGTTCTTCGCTTGTTGGTCACTTTCCATTTCTCGACCAAAAATCTCTTCCAGTTCTTTACGGGCTTCTTTGGCTCTTTGGGCCAATTGTTTGTCATCGTTATGCTGAGGTAACAACTCCTTGAGCATAGCATTATCGAGCTTTCTAAAATGCGCTTCCGCTCGCTTTGCTTGATATGGGTGCATACCTAAATCAATTAACGCCTGACGACCCAAGTCTAAAGCACCAAGGAAAGTCTCACGCGAATAGCTTTCCACACCATGGCTAAGCAATTGATATGCTTCGACACGGCTGCGAGCACGAGCAAGTAACTTAAGGTTAGGGAAGTTGGTCTTACACAACTCGATGATCTGCATGATTTCATCTGGTGAATCGGTACAGATGATCATCGCTTCGGCTTTGTCTGCACCTGCTGCGCGTAATAAATCAACCTGAGTCGCATCGCCATAAAACACTTTATAGCCATATTTACGCAGCAGTTGAATTTGGCTGGCATCACTTTCTAACACCGTCACTTTGATTTTGTTGGCATACATAAGTCGACCAATAATCTGACCAAAGCGACCGAAGCCTGCGATGATAACGCGTGGCTGTTTGTTGATGATGTCGGACTTCAGCTCAGCAGCGGTCTCAGCATTTAGCCCTCGCGCATACCATTTGCTTTGCGCCATCAGCAGCAGAGGCGTGGTAACCATAGACAAACTCACCACCACGAGTAGGAATGCGGTTTGCGATTGGTTAAGCAAGCCTTCACTTGCCGCCGCCGTAAAGATAACGAACGCGAACTCGCCACCTTGGCTTAATATCGCCGCCATCTTACTGCGCGACTTAGCCCTGCTACCTGCGAATCGAGCCAAGAGATAAAGAATCATCCCTTTAACAATCACAAGACCTACCACCGCAGAAAGTACAGCCAAAGGTTCTAGTGCCAATAGGCCGAGGTTTACTGCCATACCAACTGCAATAAAGAACAAGCCAAGCAGCAATCCTTTAAACGGTTCAATCGCAATCTCTAACTCATGGCGATATTCACTTTCCGCAAGCAGTACCCCAGCGAGGAAAGTACCTAGTGCCATCGACAACCCTAGCTGCTTCATCATTAAGGCAATACCAATCACCAACAGCAAAGCGGCAACCGTGAATAGTTCGCGTACTCCACTTAGCACGACATAACGAAACAGAGGTCGCAATAGGAAATGACCACCTACCAATAAACCGCCAACACCCGCTAGCATCCATAGAGCGTCAAGCCAGTCACCCGCGGTGTTACCCGCCAAAATGGGCAGTAGGGCCAACATCGGGATCACTGCGATATCTTGAAACAGTAACACTGCAAACCCTGACTGTCCGGCTTCTTTAGCACCAAGTCCCTGCTCTTCAATCACGCGCAGCGCAATGGCGGTAGAAGAAAGCGCCAAGCCCATGCCGATCACTAAGCTGGTTTGCCATGAGGTACCGGCGATATACGCGACACTGGCGAGCACTAAGGTCGTCACCACCACCTGCGCACCGCCCAGCCCGAGTATCGGCCCTTTCATTTGTAGCAATTTTTTCGGATTCAGTTCGAGACCAATTAAAAACAGCAGCAGCACCACACCAAACTCGGCAAAGTGAAGGATCGCATCGACATCACTGATAAGACCTAGGCCCCAAGGACCAATCGCGACCCCCGCAAGTAAGTAACCAAGTACTGAGCCTAAACCCAATCTTTGAGCAAGTGGAACAGCGACAACTGCAGCGGTTAAGAAAATCGCACTGCTTTGAAGAAAATCATTTTCTAATGCCATGCTACCCTCCTACTTGTTCCGAATAAGCCACCAGTGGATCATTTAGCCATTGACGATACTGCTCGGCGTGTTGATAGCGCTCCATTTCAGAAACATTACGTGCCCAGTAAAGCACCAAGGGTTCAATCCAATGCATCTGACACAGCGCCGCCGTTAACTCGAACGGCTGTAAGATCTGTGAAAGCGGATAGCGGTTATAGCCCCCCTGACCAAATGCCTCTTCTTTGCCGCCGGTGGTGATAACACTACGCCAATATTTTCCTTTTAACGCTTCACCGTTACCAAATGCAAAGCCTTTACCTATTACTCGATCTAGCCACTCTTTTAATAAAGCCGGGCAAGAGTACATATAGAGGGGATGATGAAAGACGATCACATCATGCTCATTGAGCAACTTATGTTCCGCACTGACATCAATAAAGAAATCTGGGTAGTGGGCATAAAGATCATGCACAGTGACATGCTCAAGAGATTCCACTTTCTTAAGCATCATTTGGTTGGCAACAGAGTCTCGCGATTCTGGGTGTGCGTAAATCACCAATACCTTAGGTATATCGGAAGGTAAATTCTGCATTCCTTGGACAGCAATCCTTATATTATTCATAGCCGAAGACGACTGTATTTATTGTAATTTATCGTTATCAGTTTGTTATACGTTGTTAGCCACAATAACGCAACGATCGACATAGCTAGTCAAGTAACCTACTATTCGACGCAATACGAGCAAAGACAAAGCACAAGATTATGATTACCTTCTCTGGCATTCAGCTTCTACGCGGTGGCAAACCACTGCTTGAACAAGCCTCTGCAACCATTCACCCCGGCGATAAAGTCGGCCTTGTGGGTAAGAACGGTTGTGGCAAATCCACTCTATTCGCCCTAATTAAAGACGAACTTTCTATTGATGCTGGTAATTTTAGCAAACCCGCTCATTGGGAGATGGCGTGGGTGGCTCAGGAGACTCCAGCTTTAGAGCGCAGTGCAATTGAGTATGTCATTGATGGTGACCGCGAATACCGTCGTCTAGAGTCAGATTTAGCCGATGCCGAGCAGAAAGATAATGGCACTCTAGTCGCTGAAATTCACGGCAAGATTGAAACCATTGGCGGTTACAGCATTCGTGCTCGCGCAGCCGAGTTACTCGATGGCTTAGGCTTTAGCCAAGATCAAATGAGTTGGAGCTTAACTCAGTTCTCCGGTGGTTGGCGTATGCGTCTTAACCTAGCTCAAGCGCTACTTTGCCGCTCTGATCTTTTGCTACTTGATGAGCCAACCAACCACTTAGACCTAGATGCAGTAATGTGGTTAGAACGCTGGCTACAAAACTACCCTGGCACCTTGGTTCTTATCTCACACGACCGAGACTTCCTTGACCCAATTGTAGGCCGAGTAATCCATGTAGAGAATCAACAACTGCATGAATACACCGGTAACTACACATCGTTTGAAGAGCAACGTGCGCAAAAGCTCATCTTGCAACAAGCTCAATTTGAGAAGCAGCAGAAACAGATGTCGCACATGCAAAGCTACATTGACCGTTTCCGCTATAAAGCCTCCAAAGCTCGCCAAGCACAAAGCCGTATTAAAGCGTTAGAGCGCATGGAAAAGGTTCTGCCAGCTCAACTGGATAACCCGTTTAGCTTTCAATTCCGCGACCCAGACGCGCTGCCTAATCCAATCATTATGATGGACGAAGTATCAGCAGGTTATGGCGACAACCTAATCCTTGAGAAGATTCGCCTAAATCTAGTACCGGGTAGCCGTATCGGTCTACTTGGCCGCAACGGCGCAGGTAAGTCGACGTTAATTAAACTGCTATCACGTGAACTTAACCCTCAAGGCGGCGACCTAACTTACTCTCAAGGGGTTAAAATTGGCTACTTTGCTCAGCACCAATTAGAGACACTTCACCCAGAAGAGACTCCGCTGCAACATATGATGCAGATCGCCCCAGACAAGAATGAACTTGAGCTGCGTAACTACTTAGGCAGTTTTGGCTTCCAAGGAGACAAAGCGCTCGAGAAAGTCGCGCCGTTTTCGGGTGGTGAGAAAGCTCGCCTAGTGCTTGCGTTGATTGTGTGGCAAAAACCTAACCTATTGCTGCTCGATGAGCCAACCAACCACCTAGACCTCGATATGCGCCAAGCGCTGACTATGGCACTGCAAACGTTCGAAGGCGCAATGGTGATTGTTTCGCACGACCGCTACCTACTGCGTGCCACCACCGATGATCTCTACCTTGTCCATGACCGCCAAGTTGCACCGTTTGATGGTGATTTGAATGATTACTATAAATGGCTGACTGAACAGCAAAAAGCAGAACGCCGCGAAGCGCAAGCACAGCAACCAGAGAAGAGTAGTGAGAACAGCGCCGCAGCGAAAAAAGACCAAAAGCGTCGTGAAGCAGAGTTCCGCAAACTGACCGCACCAATTCGCAAAAAGCTGACAAATCTGGAAGCAAAAATGGATAAGTTAGGCACAGCATTAGCTGAGGCGGAGACGCAATTGTCTGACAACGCCCTTTATGAAGCCGAAAATAAAGCTAAACTTAACCAAGTACTCGCTGTTCAGGCTAACAGCAAAAGTGAACTTGAAGATGTCGAAATGGAGTGGATGTCTCTCCAAGAAGAACTAGAACAGATGGAACAGGAGTTCAATAGCCTATGAGTTCAAAGCACGTCGAAATTTCTTTAACCCTTGAACGCTTATGGCAATTCAGTTTGCAGTATTACAGCGTGCGAGAAGTCAAAGAGGCGTGCTTGAATCTTCAGAACCAATTTAAAGGCAATGTGAACTTACTGCTGCTGCTCAAATGGCTCGACGAGCAGCAGATCTGTTTCCAAGAACAAGACTGGCACCGCGTTGAAGAGTGTTTAGGTCGTTCTGAAGCACTGCTGCTTAGCTACCGTGAGTTAAGACGCAAGCTAAAACTCCACCTCCCTGATACGCTCTATCGCGAATCTCTCCAATTTGAACTGCAATTAGAAAAACAGCAGCAATCTGATCTGGTTGACTGCATCAACAGTATTCATCTAGAAACGAATCATAGCGAACCGCTTGTCTTACGCTATTGTCGCCAACTCGGCGGCGAGCAGCTCTACTCTGCCTTTGCAGAACCTATCAATAACATTGCCAATCTATAAGCTCTACCGACCTTAGGACTCTTATGACTCAATTTGTTGCGGCTAAAGGATTAACCAATCCACACCTTCAAACCCTAGCGCCAAGATTTATTCGTAAGAAAGCGTTATTTGAGCCAGTGTGGCAAACACTTGATACCCCTGATGGAGATTTTTTGGATATCGCTTGGAGCGAAGATCTCAATCAAGCCGACAAAGGCAAACTGGATAAACCAATTTTTGTCCTGTTTCACGGTTTAGAAGGCTGCTTTTACAGCCCTTACGCCAACGGTTTAATGAATGCCTTTGCTAAACAAGGCTGGTTGTCGGTCATGATGCATTTTCGCGGCTGTAGCGGCAAGCCCAACAAACTGGCTCGGGCTTACCATTCTGGAGAAGTCGAAGACGCACGTTTCTTTCTTGAGCACCTTGATACACTTTTTCCTAATCAAACCAAAGTGGCTGTCGGCATCTCACTTGGTGGCAATATGCTGGCTAACTATCTAGCCAAGTATCTAGACAATCCGCTAATTGACGCGGCGACCATCGTTTCAGCTCCGCTGGATCTCTCCGCGTGTTCGGAGCGCATCGAACAAGGCTTTTCTAAGCTGTATAAAAACTACCTACTCTCTTCGTTGAAAAAGAGCGCACTGCAAAAGCACCACTTACTTAAAGGAGAGCTAGGTCTGAGCTATCACAACATTAAACGAGTCACAAAACTGTACGAGTTTGATGACTTGATTACCGCGCCACTGCATGGCTTTAAAGACGCCGAAGATTACTACCATCAATGCTCAGGTATCCATCGCCTTAAAGAGATCACTCTGCCAACTCAGATCATTCACGCCAAAGACGATCCGTTTATGACGGATGCCGTGATCCCGAAGTATGTGCTGCCTGAGAACATCGACTATCGCTTATTTGACCAAGGCGGCCACGTCGGTTTTGTCACTGGTACTGCAATAAAGCCGCGTTTCTGGTTAGAAGAAGCTCTGCCTGCCTACTATGAAAGTTTGGCGGTTTCGGCATAATAGCGAGCGTCTATAACGAACATAAAATCTAGAGGTATTTATGATTGTTCCTTGGCAACAAATCGATCCAGACACGCTGGACAACTTAATCAAAGAATTTGTCCTGCGCGAAGGGACAGACTACGGTACGGTAGAGATTTCCCTGCAAAGCAAAATTGACCAAATCAAAAAACAACTTGAGTCAGGAGACGCCGTGGTGGTTTTCTCTGAGTTACATGAAACGGTCGATATCCAACTCAAAAATAGATTTTAGAGAACTGCATACAGTGACGTCCAAGCAAAGCATGCTATAGTGGACGTCGATTACAGGAACGTATTCTCAGACAAGGTTTGTCATGTCAGCAAAACACCCTATTATTGCCGTTACTGGTTCGTCCGGTGCCGGAACCACTACTACCTCTGAAGCTTTCCGCAAGATGTTCAACATGATGAACGTTAAACCAGCATGGGTTGAGGGGGATAGTTTTCACCGTTTCACTCGTCCAGAAATGGATGTCGAAATCCGTAAAGCGCGTGAGCAGGGTCGTCATATCAGCTATTTTGGCCCGCAAGCTAATGACTTTGGTGGTCTGGCGGAGTTCTTTCGTCAGTACGGTCAAGAAGGCACAGGCCAAGTGCGACGTTACCTACACACTTTTGACGAAGCCGTCCCTTACAATCAAATGCCGGGCACCTTTACCCCTTGGCAAGATCTACCGGAAAACTCAGACGTTCTATTTTACGAAGGCCTGCATGGCGGTGTCGTTGATGGTGACGTTAATGTCGCTCAACATGTCGACTTCCTGATTGGTATGGTACCGATCGTTAACCTTGAGTGGATTCAGAAATTTGTCCGCGATACCCGCGATAGAGGCCATTCACGTGAAGCGGTGATGGACTCGATTGTTCGTTCAATGGATGACTACCTGAACTACATCACACCACAGTTTTCTCGTACTCATATTAACTTTCAGCGCGTCCCGACTGTCGACACGTCAAATCCACTTAACGCCAAAGGCATTCCAAGCCTAGATGAGAGTTTTGTGGTGATTCGCCTTCGCGGCATCAAAAATGTTGATTACCCTTACCTACTGGCAATGATTGATGGCTCGTTTATGTCGCGCCATAACACCATAGTTGTACCCGGCGGTAAGATGAGTTTTGCGATGGAATTAATCGTACGACCGATTCTTCAACAATTAATCGAAACGGGCAAAATTGGCTAATACTCACAGCTAGAACACGATTACTTTTCATACCGTGATCATGTGCACAGTTTTGCGTAGTAAATACGTCGTTGGACCCGATTAAAATCAAGAAATCGTTTTCGAAAAAGGATACTATTTCTTACCGAAACACAAGATAGCTTGCAGCATTTGTAAAGTGCTCTTATCCTAGTAGGCCTATTTAAGGCTTTGCTAAAACATGGAAAGCGACAAGCGTACCCTGCAGAGGAAGTGAGATATTATGGTTCTAGGTAAACCTCAAACCGACCCAACATTAGAGTGGTTCCTTTCACACTGTCATATTCATAAGTACCCATCAAAAAGCACGCTAATTCATGCGGGCGAAAAAGCTGAGACGTTGTACTACATCGTTAAAGGCTCTGTTGCGGTTCTTATCAAGGACGAAGAAGGTAAGGAAATGATTCTTTCTTACCTAAACCAAGGTGACTTTATCGGTGAGCTTGGTCTATTCGAAGAAGATCAAGAGCGTACTGCTTGGGTTCGTGCTAAGTCTCCTTGTGAAGTAGCAGAAATCTCTTTCAAGAAGTTCCGTCAACTAATTCAAGTTAACCCAGACATCCTAATGCGCCTTTCAGCGCAAATGGCAAGCCGCCTACAAGTGACTAGCCAAAAAGTGGGTGACCTAGCATTCCTAGACGTAACGGGCCGCATTGCTCAGACGCTACTAAACCTAGCGAAACAACCTGACGCAATGACTCACCCAGACGGCATGCAGATTAAGATCACTCGTCAAGAGATTGGTCAAATCGTTGGCTGTTCTCGTGAGACCGTTGGTCGTATCTTGAAGATGCTAGAAGAGCAGAACCTAATCTCTGCTCACGGTAAGACAATCGTTGTATACGGTACTCGTTAATTTCGATTAACCGTTAAAATTTTAAAAGCCACCAATGGAGACATTGGTGGCTTTTTGTTTATTTGCGTCATCCCCGAGATGGAGGGACGACCGAGTTGGGGATCTCTTTAAATAACCAAGTCAACCGATGAAGATTCCCTACTCCCTCCTTCGTCGGTCTATGGAATGACGGATACTCTCACTAGGGAGAAGTCCGTTCTCACTTCTACTTTTACCCGTTGGTACTTTCGAAAATCTTATCTGCAGATGCTGCAACAAAACCTGGGTAAAGTTCACCATTTGTCATTGGATAGCGCTTAGCAAACTCATAGAAACCACCGGGGATGATTTCAGTCCCTTCAGTAAACTGCACTGCAACTTTATCCGCCATAGTCGAAGATTGTTCTAGCAGTACCTCTGGAGAGCCTTTCACTTCACCACCAAACTCGTTAATGGTAAAGCCAGCATCACGTAGGTGATTGTTGACACCCACGACTTCCTCAAATGCATTCAGTTGGTTGACGCTAACCGTAAAGTGGTTGGCACCATAGCCATGCGCCGCTAGCCAAGAAGCGTACTCACTCTCTGCCGCAAGCGTTTGGAAATCTGCGTAGCTAAGATCCCATAAACGACCGCCAGACAAGAACTCATGACCTTTTAGCTTACTGGTGTCCAATTGCTCAACAAGCTTAGCAACGATAGATTGCAGTGCTTGTGAACACTCTTCCACTTTTAGCTCACTGATAAACACTTTTGGCTGTTTTGGGTCTGGATGCTCAAAGTGCTTAGCTACCAACTTCTTACTTTCAAACAGATAGTCACCACAAGGCTTGTAGCCTACGTCTAAGAAAGGCTGCGCTAAAGTTGCGATACCCAATGGCTCGACATTGAAAGTGCGTAACGCGATATGGTCATTGATCAGTGCTTCATCTTCTTGCAGTAGTTGATGCACTTTTTCAGCAGAGGGACACAGGCGTTGAATATAGTCCTTCCATAACGATTGGAATAAAGCATCTGGCGTCATAACGCCTCCTTGTTTACGGTTGTTTACGTTATAGGGTTAGTCGTTATTATTATTGGTTAAGTTATAAAAGAGGCTACCAAACCGATTTGTCCAGATAATCAGTCTGATAGCCTTCAACCTGTGACGTTAAAAGCCTCCCTGCTCAGGGAGGAAGAAGGGAATTCCCTAACTTAGGTTCTATGACCTAATTTTTATAGCTCAACCCCTGGGCTCAATGTCGCAGGCAGAATTGTCTCTCCACCTTCCATTGATGCCATAGGGTAAGCACAGTAATCAGCTGCGTAGTAAGCACTTGGGCGTAAGTTACCCGATGCGCCCGGACCGCCAAACGGTGCATCACCACTTGCGCCCGTTAGTTGGCGGTTACGGTTAACGATGCCTGCGCGGATGTGGTCAACAAAGTATTCCCACTCGCTGTCATCGGTAGACACAAGACCTGCCGATAGACCAAAGCGCGTATCATTGGCTAGCTCTACCGCTTTATCTAGACCTTGGTAACGAACAACTTGTAGCAATGGACCAAAGTACTCTTCATCTGGCAGCTCTGCGATCGCGGTAACGTCGATGATACCCGGTGTCACAAACGCAGCGTTACCCGCTTTCGCTTCCACCAGACTCTCACCACCAAGCTTTTGCAGATTCGCTTGTGCGGCAAGGATAAAGTCAGCAGCTGCTTTAGAAATCTGCGGCCCCATAAATGGAGCAGGCTCTGCAAATGGCTGATCGACCCGAATCTTGTTGGTCGCGTCCACCAGTTTGCTCACCAGTAAGTCACCTTTTTCACCGACAGGAACATACAGGCGACGCGCACAAGTACAACGCTGGCCTGCACTAATAAAGGCAGATTGGATAATGGTATAAACAGTGGCATCGACTTCGCCAAAGTTTTCTGAAATCACCATCGGGTTGTTACCGCCCATTTCTAGCGCCAGCATTTTACCCGGCTGACCGGCAAACTGTTTATGCAGGATATGGCCAGTATTAGCGCTGCCGGTAAACAGCACACCATCAAGACCTTTAGAGTCTGCCAGTGCAATCCCGGTTTCTTTCGCACCTTGTACAAGGTTAATAACACCTTTTGGTAGACCAACTTGATCCCATAGCTTCATTGCAAACTCACCGGTTAGCGGCGTCTGCTCTGAAGGTTTAAATACCACGGTGTTACCCGCCAGAAGCGCAGGTACAATGTGACCATTAGGTAAGTGACCAGGGAAGTTATATGGACCAAATACGGCCATCACGCCGAGTGGACGGTGGCGAAGGACAATTTGGTTGCCGGCGGCTTCACGCTGCGCTACACCAGTACGGTCATGGTAAGCACGAATAGAGATAGCAATCTTGCCTGCCATCGCTGCCGCTTCTGTGCGCGTTTCCCAAATCGGTTTGCCGGTCTCTTTAGCGATGATTTCAGCAATCTGCTCACTGTTCTCTTTTACCTTCTCGGCAAAGGCTAGAACAATCGCTTCACGCTCAGCAAAGCTCATTTTTTTCCAACCCACAAACGCACTGCGTGCTGCTGAAACGGCTTGCTCAACTTGCTCTGGAGTGGCACTTTCACCTTGCCAGATGACGTCATTGTTGTATGGGCTTTGCGAGTTCATTGACTCACCTTGACCTGCAACCCATTCACCTGCAATCCAATGTGTCATAACTTGTTCCTTCAAATTTGTTCTTAATCTCAGCGTTACTGAGCTAGCATGCGAACATAGTCGCCTTCGTTTACTTTCAGTGCTTGGGCCACTTCAGGCGATAAAATAACTGACTCTGACTCATGGTCATGGGCCGCTTTTGCTGCCGCTGCGCGGAAGTCTTCAAACGAGGTGTTAGAAATCAGGTAATCTTGCGAGCTGGTATGCTCTGCAATCGTCACTTTGGCACGGATAGAGTGACGCACGGATTCAATATTACGCACATCACATTCAACCGTTGGGCCACCATCGAAAATGTCGACGTAGTTGCGGCAAGTAAACCCTTCTTTTTCCAGTAGGCGTAGGGCTGGTTTAGTGTTGTCATGGACTTGACCAATCACCGCTTGCGCTTCTTTGCTCAATAAGTTGATGTAAATTGGCAACTTTGGCATGAGATCAGCAATAAAGCCTTTCTTACCAATACCGGTTAGGTAATCGGCCATAGTGAAATCAATCGAGAAGAAGTGCTCTTGCAGCCACTGCCAGAATGGCGAATTACCTTCTTCATCAGAGACACCACGCATTTCAGCAAACACGGTTTTAGAGAAACGGTGTGGATGCTCTGCCATCATTAGAAAACGACACTTCGACATTAGGCGGCCATTCAAACCACCGCGGAATGTTGGTCTCAAGAATAGTGTACAAATCTCACTACAACCTGTGTAGTTGTTGCCGAACGTCAGTAGCTTAACGACGTTATTCACACCCAGTTTCGGTGATGAATGCACCACGGTACTGATGTGATATGAGTAGAAAGGTACATCCCAACCAATTGATGCTTCGATACCTGTACAACCAGCGACTTCACCGGTTTCACTATCAAAGCCCACCATCAGATAGCCTTCATCACCGGGCTCTGTGACCTCTGGCTTTGTGAAGCTATATTCTGAATGAGTAATACGGTTAGTTAACAATTCTTCGTTAACCGGTAGAGATGTAAATCCATGACCAGACTCAACCGCACACGTGTGCAGCGCGTCGTAGTCCGACATTGCGATAGGGCGAACAACCAGCATCGATACTCCCTCCTGATGCGTGAACGCTAGTACTCATTAGTTATCTGTTTATACTTTGACTTCGTCATTCCCTACAGTAAGGAACGAACGTGATAGGGAATCCCTCAACGCGATGTAGGAGATCCCCAACTCGGTCGTGCCTCCCTCTTGAGGATGACACTATTTATGTCGATATGAGTACTAGACTAGGTGTTTCTTATTTAACTAGCGTCGCTAGAGCTTTATCTAGGCGCGCTAATCCTTCTTCAACTTCTTCTTTAGTGATAACCAGTGATGGGGTGAAACGCACTACGTTTGCTCCTGCCACTAGTACCATTAGGCCTTCTTTGCCTGCTGCAACCAATACGTCACGAGCGCGGCCTTGCCAATCTTCATTCAGTGCTGCGCCAAGCAATAAGCCTTTGCCACGTACTTCGGCAAACATGTTGTACTTATCATTCAGTTTAGCTAAGCCTTCACGGAATAGAGCTTCACGCTCTGCAACACCCGCGAGTGTTTCTGGCGCGCTAACAACATCAACCACAGCTTCTGCAACTGCACACGCGAGTGGGTTACCACCGTAAGTTGAGCCGTGTGTACCCACTTTCAGGTGCTTAGAAAGCTTAGTTGTTGTAAGCATTGCGCCGATAGGGAAACCACCACCAAGTGATTTCGCAGTACTTAGGATGTCAGGCGTTACACCCAGACCTTGGTATGCGTAGAAATTACCAGTACGACCGTTACCAGTTTGTACTTCATCAAAGATAAGCAGTGCATTGTGCTTGTCACACAGTTCACGCACTGTCTGTACGAATTCGTCAGTTGGAGAGATGATGCCGCCTTCGCCTTGAAGTGGCTCCATCATGATGGCACAAGTGCGATCTGAGATATGCGCTTTTAGTGCTTCCACGTCATTGTATGGTAGGTGAGTAACATCACCCGGCTTAGGACCAAAGCCGTCTGAGTAAGCCGCTTGACCACCAACAGTCACAGTAAAGAAAGTACGACCGTGGAAGCCCTGTTTAAAGGCGATAATTTCTGATTTCTCAGGGCCAAACTCATCAGCAGCGTAGCGACGCGCTAGCTTAAGGGCCGCTTCATTCGCTTCTGCGCCAGAGTTAGCAAAGAACACTTTCTCAGCAAAACACACATCGGTGAGCTTTTTCGCTAAACGCAGTGCTGGTTCGTTAGTCATCACGTTACTTAGGTGCCAGATCTTCTGACCTTGCTCAGTTAACGCGTTAACCATTGCAGGGTGACAATGACCTAGGCAGCTCACGGCAATACCACCAGCAAAGTCGATATATTCAGTCCCCTGTTGGTCCCAAACTCGAGCGCCTTCGCCTTTTACTGGAATCATTTCCATTGGGTTGTAACAAGGTACCATTACCTCATCAAACAAACCGCGTTCTACGTTATTTTCTACAGTCATTGCACATTCCCTCTTAATACCGCATGCATAGCGAATATGGTGTCCTTACTTCGATTCAATGAAATAAGATATTGTTTTGCTTTTAAGCAAGTACGGCATTGTATTTACATTTAATTAACCATTTCAATAGTGGTTTATTCTTTTTAATCGCCACTATAAAGTCTGATACTCATAATCCTTGAGTATTTATGCATTACCCTTTCACATTTATGAAGCAATATATTCTTATATTAAAGATAAGCTATGGTTAATCTTAGTCGCGATAAGGGCTAAGAAGTAGACGTGACAAACTCTGCGCATACTTTTTCACAAAGTATCCACTGTAAGGTTTATGAAGAAAATGTTAAGAAAAGTGATCTCAGTCAGGCTTTAACCGAATAGTAGCCACTGAATTTGGGTGTTTTAAAGTGCCGCTCGGGCAATAAAGTTGGCAAGGATCTGATGACCTTGCTCTGTTTTAATCGACTCAGGATGAAACTGAACCGCATCAATCGGTAAGGTTTTGTGCTGATAACCCATGATTTCATCCATGCTGCCATCAGCCAGTTGGGTCCAAGCTGTCAGCTCAAAGCAATCCGGTAGCGTGCCGTTTTTCACCACTAGAGAGTGATAGCGTGTCACGGTAAGAGGGTTATTCAAGCCAACAAACACACTGCGGTCATTGTGGGCAATTAGCGACGTTTTACCATGCATCACCTGCCTAGCTCGTACCACCTCACCACCGAGTACTTGGGCAATTGCCTGATGACCTAAACAGACACCGAGGATCGGTAACTTTCCGGCGAAGTACTCTATCGCCGCCAAAGAAATGCCCGCTTCGTTTGGTGTACATGGCCCTGGAGAAATGACCAAATGGGTTGGGTTTAGCGCTTCAATCTGTTCTATGCTGATTTCATCATTACGCACTACTTTCACCTCAGCACCCAACTCACAAAAGTACTGGTACAGGTTATAAGTAAAAGAGTCGTAGTTATCGATAATCAGTAACATGGTGAAACGAACAGCATTGATAAGTTGGATGGTTAGGGGCGGTATTGTGCAGCAAGAAAGAATAAAGGCAAGTGCAAACGATAAAATAAGGCCGGCATAGGCCGACCTTATCTGTTTACAGCAAGTTAGTTTACTTGCGACGACGCCATAGTGCTAAACCAAATAGCGACATCATGGCACCAAAGCCAAATGAACCGGCCATGTTCAGTTCTAGAACCGCTGGATCGTGGTCTGAAGAACGGAAGTGGTCGTTGTACTTAGGTAGGTCACCTTTGTACTCTTCGTTGTAGTCAAACAACTTCGACTCACCACCATTGATATGCCAATCCGTTGCATCAACAAAGTGCTTTTCTAGGCTTGGGCTCATCAGTAGGTGGTCAAGCGCACCCACTTCATCATTGTATGAGTAGCTCCAGCTGTTTGGATGCGCTTTCGCCACAGCATTGATGTAGCCATAGCTGTCAGTGATCACAGCGCCTTCATCACCAAATTGCACCTGACCATCGATGTAGGTATTACGTGCTGCTTTGATCGTCTTACCGTATTTCTCTTGGCTGTAATCTGTCAGTACTAGCAGTGGATCTTCCATACCGTATGCGTTCAAGTCACCTAAGATAACTTTGTGACCTTTGATTTCGCTCAATGCATCACCTAGCGCCACAGCTGCGGCAACACGGAAGTTCTCACAAGAACCTTGTTTATCTAGGTCTTGGCCACCCTGACCACCTTGCTCAACTGGTGCTGCATCTTCCCAACACTTAGAGCCTTTCGATTTAAGGTGGTTAATCGCCACTGTGATCTTCTCTTTAGTGCCTTTCACTTTGAAAGTTGGCGCAAGCGAATCACGCTGGTAGTTCTTACCATCTTCAATCACTTTACCATTGTCATCCAATACTTCTGGGGCTTGCTGACTTGGCATAGGAATTACGCGAGAATCTTTCAGCTTAACCACTTTCGGGCGGTAGATTACACCGGTAGTAATCACATCAGTGCCGATGTAGTCGTTCTCGTCAGTCACTTTGTCGCCGTTAGAGTCGATAGCAACGATGTCGTAGCGGTCTTTCTTCTTCTCAATTTGAGCGTTTAACTGATCAACCAACTGACGAATTGCACCACTGTCACCGAAGCCGTTGTTTTCAATTTCCATCAGGCCGATGATGTCAGCGTCTAAGCGCAGGATTGCATTAACGATTTTTGCTTGTTGTACTTCAAATTCTTCAAAGCTGTTCGCACCACGGTTATTACCATGTGGATTTGCATCACCACCAAATGGCGAGTTGAAGTAGTTAAGTACGTTAAACGTAGCGATGCGTAAATCGCCCTCTTTCATATCGATATCTTCGGTACGAGGGTCATTACGAATAAAGCTTTCGCTCGTTAGGGTATTGGTTGGAATTAAGCGGTAATCACCGTAACTGTAGGTAATCACACCTTCTAAGCCGACAATGGTATCGTCGATACGGATGTAATCTTCGGTAGAACCATCTTGGTCAATATCAGTGCGGCCGAAGTCTGGGTAGTATGGAACTTGTCCATCGCCAGCCTTAGCATCTGACTCAACATACAAACGGCGCTCTGCGTTTTCGATGCTTTGCTGTTTCGCCTCTTCAGAACCTGCTGGGAAATTCTGGTTTGGCTGCATGCTGATACGACCTTGCGCTAGTACCATGTTGTTGCGACGCGCTGCGTAATCGTAGCCAAAGGTACGGGTAACGCGCATATCTAGAGCTTCAGTTGTGTTCACCAACATGCCTTCGTAGCGCTCTAGAGTGCGATCGAAGTTTTCATCCGTTGCTAGGATTTCGATGTCCGTCGCCGTTGGCGCAGCTTGCTCGCCTTGTTTAACCCAGTTGTTGTTTTCTGCTTTTAGTTGAGTGTGATCGTAGTACTCTTGTACCTTACCTTTGACACACACCACATCGCCCGCTTGTAGATCAGAGCTTGATTGATTGGTATGAACAAACAGACCTTCAGATGTCTCTGGGTTGTAGTCGTCCGTTAACGCTTGTAGATAGAAGCCTTTCGTCAGGCCTGTTGTTACCGCACTGACGACACCTTTAACAAAGAACTCTTCATCGGTGATGTATGGGTAACCATTGATAAATGGAGAAGTATCCCCTTCACCTTGGATCTCTTGAATCGAAGTAAAGGTAGGAGTTGCGCCATCTTGTGTACAAGCAAACGGTTCTGGCGCGGTACCACCATCAAGTACACCTAAGCCCTCGATGCTGTCTTTCGGAAGTGATGACCATTGAGAAGCGTCATAAGTAGAAGAAGGCGTCATCGCATCCGAGTTACGTACTAATGTTACGTCTTTAGCAAAGTCAGGACCATCTGCACCAACATTGCCAACAACATCATGTACAGCACCATTTTTGAGCAGTGCCATTGGATCATTACCATTAAAATTAGCAATGGCACTATTCAAGATATCGGAAACAGCTTTAATGTCATCGCTAGCACTTGTGTGTGCTACAACAAGAACACTTTGCGCTGCTAACACTTGACCATTTAGCGACAGCTTACTGCCCCAGTCGCCTTTACCATTGCTCTGCTTGGCAAGTTCATATCCATCAAGTGATACTGAGCTATCACCCGTATTAGCAATCTCAATCGCTTTGTTGTAGCTACCACCTTCCACATATTGAGAGATGATGATGTCTGCCATTGCTGGAGACGAAAGAGCACCAGCTACCACTGCAGCGAGTAGCGTAGGAGTTAATTTTTGTTTCATGTTATCCACCATGCATCGCTTCCATTTCAATGTTAAACATCAACTAGAAAGCGTGTTCCAAATCACTTTTAGCGTGACTACTTATTAATAAACCTTGCTCAGTGTTGACGTTTTTTATGAAACAAAAAATTACATTCAGTGACAGTGAGATTTCGATCTCATAGATATGCTGAATATTTGAAGCACCATCAAGTTTTCAACATATCGTGATAACAGAAGTTTCAAAAATGAGAATATCTTGCTGAAATAAATCAGATTTTGCTAATAAATAAAGCAATAGCTCTACTATTCTCTTGATTTTTAGGCATAAAAAAAGGCGCTATCAAAAGCACCTTTTTCATAATCGGACCGATCAATTCAATCTATTGCGATCGTCGTCATCTTTTCGCTCATACTCACCTTCAAAGGTCGAACCTTGCTGCGAATCATCACGATGAAAAGGATCCTGTTCAAATGGGCTTTGACCAAATTGGTCGCCTTGGAAACTACCATGGAAGCCATTACTGCCCATCGACTTGACCACCATTTTACTCATCAGGTATTTGGCAATCATAGCGCGAGGTGCTGGCAATAGTACCAGCATACCCAATGCATCGGTCATAAAGCCCGGTGTCAGGAGCAATACACCTGCAACAGCTAGCATCACCCCTTCAAAAATCTGCTGAGCAGGAAGCTCACCTTGCTGAAGACGGTTTTGTACCGACATTAATGTTTGTAGACCTTGGCTACGCACGAGAGAAGCCCCTACGAATGCCGTAATCAATACCAAGGCGATAGTTGGCCACAAACCAAGGAAGCCACCAACTTGAATAAATAGACCTATTTCGATGATAGGAACGAAAATAAACAGTAGTAATAAGATAGGAAACACACGCCCTCCTTTGTTGTACTCAGTGTACGTGCTCTGCGGTTTGAGCTCAAATTAAAGCAGTAATAAAACGTGACACAGAAATGATAAAAAACTCAATTAACCCCTACCACTAAAGGGTTATTAATACTCTGTTCATATCTAACCAAATTTTGACTCAACAAAAGCAAAAAAAGGTGATCAAGTTACTATTTTTATACGCTAGGTACAGTATCATGTGCCACATAAGTCAGGACGGATTATACAGCCAAAAATTCTGCCGAATGGATTCTTACACTACAGAATGGCTAGAAATAAACTTTATTATCAGAATAAATTCCTAAGGATCCTGTATGGCTACCCTAACTGATGCTCCAAAAACGGCTAACTCTGCAACTCGTATCGAAGAAGACCTACTAGGCGAGCGCCATGTACCGGCTGATGCGTACTACGGCATTCACACTCTACGCGCGATCGAAAACTTCAATATTTCAAGCACTACTATTTCAGACGTACCTGAATTCGTCCGTGGTATGGTGATGACGAAGAAAGCCGCTGCACTGGCAAACAAAGAGCTTGGTGCGATTCCAAAAGACGTTGCTAACTACATCCTAGAAGCGTGTGATTTGATCCTTGAAACAGGTAAGTGCATGGATCAGTTCCCGTCAGACGTATTCCAAGGCGGTGCGGGCACGTCAGTAAACATGAACACTAACGAAGTTATCGCGAACGTTGCACTTGAACTAATGGGCAAGGAAAAAGGCCAATATGAGTTCATCAACCCGAACGATCACGTAAACAAGAGCCAATCAACTAACTGTGCGTACCCAACCGGTTTCCGTATCGCAGTTTACAACAGTGTTCATCAGTTGATGGAAGCGATCGAATACCTTAAAGGCGCATTCGAACTTAAAGCACAAGAATTCAAAGACATCTTGAAGATGGGTCGTACTCAGCTGCAAGATGCGGTTCCTATGACTGTGGGTCAAGAGTTCCACGCATGGGCAGTTACACTAAACGAAGAGATTCGTGCCCTGGACTACACGTCTAAACTGCTACTAGAAATCAACCTAGGTGCAACAGCGATCGGTACTGGTCTAAACGCACCAACTGGTTACCAAGCACTAGCAGTGAAACACCTAGCGGAAGTAACTGGCGTTGAAGTAGTTGCAGCAGAAGACCTAATCGAAGCGACGTCTGACTGTGGCGCTTACGTAATGACGCACGGCGCGCTTAAACGCCTAGCAGTGAAACTGTCTAAGATCTGTAACGACCTTCGTCTACTTTCTTCTGGTCCTCGCTCTGGTCTAAACGAGCTAAACCTACCAGAAATGCAAGCAGGCTCTTCAATCATGCCAGCTAAAGTAAACCCAGTTATCCCTGAAGTTGTAAACCAAGTTTGCTTTAAAGTTCTAGGTAACGACAACACCGTTTCTTTCGCAGCAGAAGGCGGCCAGCTACAGCTTAACGTAATGGAACCGGTTATCGCACAAAGCGTGTTTGAGTCTATCTCTCTACTACACAACGCGTGTGTTAACTTGCGTGATAAGTGTATCGACGGCATCACAGTGAACAAAGAAGTGTGTGAGAACTACGTATACAACTCTATCGGTATCGTTACTTACCTAAACCCATACATTGGCCACCATGAAGGTGACATTGTTGGTAAAATCTGTGCAGAAACAGGTAAGAGTGTACGCGAAGTGGTTCTTGAGCGCGGCCTACTAACAGAAGATGAACTAGATGACATTCTTTCTGTTGAAAACTTTATGCACCCAACGTATAAAGCGAAACGCTACGAATAATAGCAAATTGATAAAGGCCCCAAACGGGGCCTTTTTTAGGCCTCTATACGGTTAACCACACGCAGTTAAAGGTCTTTATTTTCTGATTATCTAAACATTCAGACAGTGAGTTTTTAGATAATCAGAATCAAAATAACTTTATGAGGTAATTATTATGGTTGCAGTAGAGCTCTTTGTCGTTCTGCTCTTTATCTATTTGGGAGCAAGAATCGGCGGTATCGGTATTGGCCTAGCCGGTGGTGCTGGTGTTATCGCCCTGTCATTAGTGTTAGGTGTACCAACAAGCCAAGCATTCATTCCTATCGATGTTATCCTGATCATCATGTCAGTGATTACCGCGATTGCAGCAATGCAAGTCGCCGGTGGTCTAGATTGGATGGTACAAGTGGCAGAAAACTTTTTGCGTAAACACCCTGAGCGCATCACATTTTACGCGCCGATTGTTACCTTCTTGATGACATTGATGGCGGGTACAGGTCATACAGCATTTTCTACACTTCCTGTTATTGCAGAAGTCGCTAAGGGCCAAGGCGTTCGTCCTTCCCGCCCTCTTTCTATTGCGGTTGTTGCGTCTCAAATCGCGATCACAGCATCGCCAATTTCTGCAGCAGTTGTCGCATTCGCAGCAATGCTGGCACCAATGGGCGTGGATTACCTAACCCTACTTGCGGTTTGTATTCCAACCACGTTTGTTGCCTGTATGGTTGGTGCATTCGTTGCAAACTTCATGGGCTGTGAGCTAAAAGATGATCCTGTTTACCAAGAACGTTTAGAGAAAGGCCTAATTAAACTTGCGACGGATGAACAGCGTGAAATCCTACCTACTGCGAAAAAGGCAACTTACATTTTCCTAGCGGCGATTGGTTTTGTGGTTTGTTACGCAGCGGCAATTTCAAACTCAATAGGCCTAATCGAGAACCCAGCGCTTGGTCGTAACGAAGCAATCATGACGGTAATGCTAGCAGCTGCAGCAGCGATCGTAATGAGCTGTAAAATCGACGCTGGTAAAATCCCAGCTGCGGCAACATTCCGCTCTGGTATGACAGCGTGTGTCTGTGTACTTGGTGTGGCATGGCTTGGTTCAACGTTCGTTAACGCGCACGTAGATGGCATTAAAGAAGTCGCAGGTGCGCTACTGGCAGATTACCCATGGATGCTGGCAATGGTACTGTTCTTTGCTTCTATGCTGCTCTACTCGCAAGGTGCAACGACTGTGGCTCTAATGCCAGCAGCGCTAGCGATTGGCGTAGCGCCACTAACAGCAGTTGCATCATTTGCGGCAGTCAGTGCTCTGTTCGTACTGCCAACTTACCCAACGCTACTAGCAGCAGTTGAGATGGATGACACGGGCTCAACACGTATTGGTAAGTACGTCTTTAACCACCCATTCTTTGTCCCTGGTGTGGCGACGATTGCTTCTGCAGTCGCACTTGGCTTCACATTTGGTGGTCTATTTATCTAATCGCATCAAGCGAATATATAGGGAGCTTCGGCTCCCTTTTTTATTTTCTCCATCGTAAAAACACTTAGCTCACATTTCATTTTTGACTTTAATCAATAAAAGCTCCGAAATTTACTCTTGAATTTTAATCCGGCGATATGAATAAAATTCCCTCATTATTAATTTATGCCTTTTTTCACTCAAGCCAATAAGAAAACTCCGTCAAAAAAAAGAATATTAATCCGGCTATTTCAAACAATTAGTCTCCACTTAATCTTTTGTAAAAAACCATACAAAGACAGGGTCTATATTTTTGTGAAGGCCCACAAAGTTACCTTTCCATCCTCGGATTAAAATAGTCCCAACAGGCAAGAAGCCTATATAAGAATTCCAATTACTAATAACTTCCCTACAAAGTTATTTTATTTTTAATAACGATGAGTCGCTGATTCACTTTTATTTATCGGTATATAAATAAAAGTAAGGAGATAGCCATGACAACCCAAACTGTACCGACCGAAGAAAAAAAAGGTGGCTTCTTTGCCAACTTCAAATTCCCTTCTGCATACACCATTCTTTTTATCTTAATTGCTTTAGTGGCAATGCTGACTTGGATCGTTCCCGCGGGTCAATACGACCGTGCAATGAATGAAGACCTAGGTCGTGAAGTTCCTGTCACTGGTACTTATCAAGCTGTAGAAGGGAACCCTCAAGGTGTGATTGATGTACTTCTAGCACCTATTGATGGCTTCTACGACCACAATAGCTATGAAGCTGCTGCAATCGATGTTTCTCTTTTCATTCTTATCATCGGTGGCTTCCTAGGACTAGTAACCAAGACAGGTGCGATTGACGCAGGTATTGAACGCGTTACCCATCGCTTGCAAGGTAGAGAAGAGATGATGATTCCTATCTTGATGGCACTGTTTGCAGCCGGCGGTACTGTCTATGGGATGGCGGAAGAGTCACTGCCTTTCTACACCCTACTCGTTCCTGTGATGATGGCCGCTCGCTTTGACCCATTGGTCGCAGCCGCAACCGTTCTTCTTGGTGCTGGTATCGGTGTGCTCGGTTCTACAATTAACCCATTTGCGACGGTAATTGCAGCCAACGCTTCTGGTATTCCATTTACCGACGGCATTATGCTGCGCGCTCTCATGCTAGTGATTGGCTACGGTATCTGTGTCGCTTACGTGATGCGCTATGCTCGCATGGTTCGTGAAGACCAAAGCAAGTCTATCGTTTACGACAAGTACGAAGAGAACAAGGCGCACTTCCTTGGCAACCAAGATGGCGGTTCTCTAGAGTTCACAACTACGCGTAAAGTAATTCTAACTATCTTCGGTGGTTCATTCGGGGTAATGATTTACGGTGTATCTGTCGCAGGATGGTGGATGGCAGAGATCTCAGCCATGTTCCTAGCAGCAACGATTCTTGTTGGTCTAGTGGCTCGCATGAGTGAGGAGGACTTTACCAATAGCTTTATCGACGGCGCTCGTGACCTACTGGGTGTCGCACTGATCATCGGTATTGCCCGTGGTATCGTGGTAGTGATGGACCGCGGTATGATCACCGACACTATCTTGTTCTCAGCAGAACAGATGGTGACTGGTCTATCGTCAGTGGTGTTCATTAACGTGATGTTCTTCCTAGAGATTCTACTGTCATTCCTAGTGCCATCAACGTCAGGTCTAGCGGTATTAACCATGCCAATCATGGCACCACTTGCTGACTTTGCGGGTGTTGGTCGTGAGCTTGTGATTACTGCTTACCAATCTGCTTCAGGTCTAGTGAACTTAATTACACCAACATCAGCGGTAGTAATGGGTGGTCTAGCTATCGCTCGCGTCCCTTACGTTCGCTGGGTGAAATGGGTCGCGCCACTACTCGCGATTCTGACTCTGTTCTGCATTGTATGTCTAAGTATTGCAGCGCTAATCTAGGTTAATCGTTTCTTTTCCTTACCCGGCTCACAGGAAGTGAGCCCTCTCCCAAAGCCGCCTTAGTGCGGCTTTTCTCATATCTAGGCTAGGTAAGAACCGTCCAGAGATTCCCTACTCGCTCCTTCGTCACTCTATGGAATGACTAACAAGCCTCTTCCTCACTACAGCATTGTCATCCTCAAGAATGAGGAACCAACGAGATGGGGATCTCTTAACCCTAGTCGCGATATTTTAGAGATTCCCTGCTCACTCCTTCGTCGCCCTATGGGATGGCTAACAAGCCTCCTCCTCACTACAGCACTGTCATCCTCAAGAGTGAGGAACCAACGAGTTGGAGAGTTCTTAACGCTAGTCGCGATATTTTAGAGATTCCCTGCTCACTCCTGCCGCCCTATGGAATGACTAACAAGCCTCCTCCTCACTACAGCACCGTCATCCTCAAGAGTGAAGAATGAACGAGTTGGGGATCTCTTAACGCTCGTCGCGATATTTTTGAGATTCCCTGCTCACTCCTTCGTCGAACTATGAAATGACTAATTCAAATATCATCATTCGATAATTATATATCTCGATATTTATAATAAGAAAAACTATCGCTATCAATTAACTCCATTAATCAATCTTATTTTAGTGTTCAACGCATTTTAAATAGTCAATGTGATCCAGAACAAATTTATTATCAAAAGTTTTGTTACCAAAGGCGTAAATCACCCTTTAAAAACACTTAACTAAGAACTTATAGTGCATATTTCTATTCTATTCACTGTTTTATCAAAGTTATTAAATTGAATATCTTTCCCCCAAACCACCTTTTGTCTAATTCCACGCATAAACTAATGCATAAACTTCCCAAGAACATAGCTAAATAGGGCATTCACATCCAGATAACAAGTGAATAGATATTGTTAAAACCCTTATAAATCAAGGCCTGGAGCATAAAAAACGAACTGTGATTGACCTCTAAGAATCCCCTGCCAACAGGCGTAATATGAATTCCAGAAACAAAATAAGTGAATAAATAAATTCACGCTTCTATTCCCTACAAATTAATTATTAGTTTTTAAAATAAAACTAATTAAAGAAATATAAGAGAGATACGATCATGAGTAAGTTATACGTAGGTTCTGAAATCGGTCAATTACGTCGCGTCCTTGTTCACCGCCCTAGACGCGCTCTCACTCACTTAACACCTTCTAACTGTCATGATCTACTGTTTGATGATGTACTTGCAGTAGAACGCGCAGGTAAAGAGCACGATGTGTTTACTCAAACACTACGTGACCAAGGTGTCGAGGTTCTACTACTTACTGACCTTCTTGCTGACACACTTGCAGTGCCAGAAGCAAAAGACTGGCTACTAAGCCGTCAGGTATCTGATTACCGTTTAGGTAAAACATTTGCTAATGACGTGCGCTGCTACCTAGGCGACCTTCCAAACCTAGAGCTAGCGAAGATCCTGACGGGTGGTCTGTCTTACGCTGAAATGCCAATGAAGTCTTCTTCAATGCTGCAAGGTCTTCACGCTCCAACAGACTTCATCATCGAGCCACTACCGAATCACCTATTCACTCGTGACACGTCATGCTGGGTATACGGTGGCGTATCTATCAACCCGATGGCGAAACCAGCTCGTCAACGTGAAACTAACCATGTTCGCGCTATCTACCGCTGGCACCCAACTTTCGCCGGCCAAGACTTCATTAAATACTTTGGCGATGACGAAAACATCAACTACGACAACTCTACCATCGAAGGCGGTGACGTATTGGTTATCGGTCGCGGCACAGTACTTATCGGCATGTCTGAGCGTACAACCGCACAAGGTGTTGAGCACTTAGCATCAGGCCTATTCAAACATGGCCAAGCGAAGCAAATCATTGCGATGGAGCTACCAAAACACCGCTCTTGCATGCACCTAGATACCGTAATGACGCACATGAACGAAGACACCTTCTCTGTCTACCCAGAAGTGGTACGCAAAGATGTGAAGTGCTGGAGCCTAACTGGCGATGAGTCTGGCGCAGTTAACGTCAAAGAAGAAGGCTACTTCGTAACAGCTATCGAGAAAGCGCTTGGCGTAGACAAGCTAAATCTGATCACTACCGGTGGTGACAACTTCCACGCAGAACGTGAGCAGTGGAACGACGCGAACAACGTTCTCACTGTGAAACCTGGCGTGGTTATCGGCTACGAAGGCAATACTTACACCAACGAGAAATACGACAAAGCAGGCATCACTGTCCTACCTATCCCAGGTGATGAGCTAGGTCGTGGTCGCGGCGGCGCTCGCTGCATGAGCTGCCCAATCGAACGTGACGGCATTTAAGTAACCAGTTGATTTGGCAGGAGGGATATTTCTCCTGCCCCCTGCAAAGAGATAACAGCAATGACTAAACAAACTGTAGTTGTAGCACTAGGTGGTAACGCTCTTCTTCGCCGCGGTGAACCGTTGGAAGCAGATGTACAACGCCACAACATTGAAATCGCGGTAAAAACCATTTCTGAAATCGCTCAAGAGTACAACGTAGTACTTGTCCACGGTAATGGCCCACAAGTTGGATTACTGGCTCTACAAGGCTTGGAATACAAAAAAGTGGCACCTTACCCATTAGACGTATTGGGCAGTGAGACTCAAGGCATGATCGGCTACATGCTGATGCAAGAATTCAAAAACCAAATGCCTAACGTCAACGCAACTTGCATGTTGACCCAGATGACGGTCGATCCAAAAGATCCTGCATTCGCTGACCCAACTAAGCCAATTGGCCCTATTTACGAAGAAGCTGAAGCGCGTGAGCTGGCAGAGAAGTACCACTGGACAATCAAGCCAGACGGCCAGCACTTCCGCCGTGTAGTACCTAGCCCACAACCAACGGGCATCATTGAGCATGAAGCGATCACTGCGCTTATCGAACAAGGTCACCTAGTAATTTGTACTGGCGGTGGCGGTATTCCGGTGAAACGCGAAAACGGCAAGTTAGTCGGTGTTGAAGCGGTTATCGACAAAGATATGTCAGCTGCATTCCTCGCTAAGCAGTTAGATGCCGATGCACTGCTTATCCTGACTGATGCCGACGCGGTTTACCTAGATTGGGGCAAACCAACCCAACACGCACTGCGCAGCACTAACCCAAGCGAACTGGCGAAATACCAATTTGATGCTGGTTCTATGGGACCAAAAATCGAAGCATCGTGCGAGTTCATTAATCAAGGCGGCAAAGTAGTCGGTATCGGCTCACTGCAAGATGGTCTGCAAATTCTTCAAGGCACAGCCGGCACTAACATCACTAAAGGCTAGGCCTTAAATAAAACATTAGTTACTTAAAACCAATTACCTTGTGCGCTTTCTTACCTCTTTCCCTGCAACCAAGAGAGCGCATACAAAACAAAGAAGGAAAACATCATGGCTTTTAACCTACGTAACCGTAACTTCCTAAAACTATTAGACTTTACTCCACGTGAAATCCAACACTTCTTGGACCTTTCAGCGGAACTGAAAAAAGCGAAATACAACGGCTATGAGCAACCTCGTCTAAAAGGTAAAAATATTGCGCTAATTTTCGAGAAAACATCGACTCGTACCCGTTGTGCATTTGAAGTTGCAGCATTTGACCAAGGCGCTCAAGTGTCTTACTTAGGCCCATCTGGTTCTCAAATTGGTCACAAAGAGTCAATGAAAGATACTGCTCGCGTTCTTGGTCGCATGTACGACGGCATCGAGTACCGTGGCTTCGGTCAAGAGATCGTTGAAGAGCTAGGCGCATACGCTGGTGTACCAGTATGGAACGGTCTAACAGACGAATTCCACCCAACTCAAATCCTAGCTGACTTCCTAACGATGATGGAACACGGCCGTGGTAAACAACTGCACGAAATGAAGTTTGCTTACCTAGGTGATGCACGCAACAACATGGGTAACTCACTCATGGTTGGCGCAGCGAAAATGGGCATGGACATCCGTCTAGTCGCTCCAAAAGCATTCTGGCCAGAAGAAGAGCTAGTGGCAACTTGCCGTGAAATCGCACAAGAGACTGGCGCGAAAATCACAATGACTGAAGACGTTCAAGAAGGCGTTCAAGGCTGTGATTACCTATACACTGACGTTTGGGTATCGATGGGTGAAGCGAAAGAAGCTTGGGCTGAGCGTATTAACCTAATGATGCCTTACCAAGTAAACATGGAAATGCTTAAAGCAACAGGCAACCCACATGTGAAATTCATGCACTGTCTACCAGCGTTCCACGGTGAAGATACCACTGTTGGTAAAGAGCTAGCAGCAGAATACCCACAACTGAAAGATGGTGTGGAAGTAACAGATGAAGTGGTTGAGTCTAAGCACTCTATCGTCTTCGATGAAGCTGAAAACCGCATGCACACAATCAAAGCGGTAATGGTTGCGACACTAGGTGATTAATCACCACTAGTCGCAGCTAATACTCAAAATAGTTGGAGCTGTAGCAAGGCAACAAATGAATGAGTCTTCCTGAGTTTAGTCCGCTAAATGATTGGCTGGGCCGGCACTCCGGGCGAATGAATGCAGTTAACGCCGCTACAGTTTCAAATATGAAGAGTATTTCTGCAGGGAAATGCGGGTGGCATGATGACTCTTCTCGATTATGTCTGAATAAAGCCCGCATTTTTTTTCATTGAGCATTAGAGAATTTTCTAACAAATACGCCCTCAAGCAAGATCTATCAAAGGTAGATTAAAAGTTTCGAAAAGATGCGAAATTCGCATAAAAATCCAATTTCTGGATACTTTTCGCAAACGCTTGCGTGGCGTTTTTTTGTGCGTATAATCCTCCGCAATTTGTCTAAGGAGAGTTAAAAATGACACAGTCACCGACAACCTTTCGTTGTTACCAAACGCGCCCAGAGTCGGGATCGTTTTCTGTTTCATTCTCTCTATTGATTCTATTTTAAAGCCTCCTATTTCAGGGGGCTTTTTTTTGTCTGTAAATCACGACTAGGAAACATTGCTATGGCGCATTCGTTATTTAATAAGCACATCATCTCCATCCCTGAGCTCAGCCGTGAAGAGCTAGAGCTTATCGTTGATACGGCGGCAAGATTAAAAGCTGAACCCAATCCAGAACTGTTGAAGAACAAAGTCGTGGCAAGCTGCTTCTTTGAGCCGTCGACTCGTACTCGTCTTTCATTTGAAACGGCTGTCGAGCGTTTAGGTGGCAGCGTGATTGGCTTTGATAATGGTGGTAACACATCACTGGCGAAAAAAGGCGAAACATTGGCTGACTCGGTCCAGGTTATCGCTTCGTATGTTGATGCGTTCGTTATGCGTCACCCACAAGAAGGCGCAGCACGTCTGGCGTCTGAATTCTCTAAAGGAGTGCCAATCATCAACGGTGGTGACGGCGCTAACCAGCACCCGACGCAGACACTACTCGACCTATTCTCTATTCATGAAACTCAAGGCACGTTAGACAACCTCAACGTAGCATTTGTTGGCGACTTAAAATATGGCCGTACTGTTCACTCACTGACTCAAGCTCTGGCGAAATTTAACAATGTGCGCTTCTTCTTTATCGCCCCTGATGCACTAGCGATGCCAGATTACATCTGTGAGGAACTCGAAGAATCCGGAATCCAATACAGCACTCACAGCAATATTGAAGAGGTGGTGCCTGAGCTTGATGTTCTTTATATGACGCGCGTGCAGAAAGAACGTTTTGACGAGTCGGAATATGCACATATGAAGTCAGCATTCATCTTAACGGCCGCAACGCTAGAGGGCGCACGAGATAATCTAAAAGTGCTTCACCCATTGCCACGCGTTGACGAAATCACAGTAGATGTCGACAAAACCAAACACGCTTACTACTTCGAGCAAGCAGAAAATGGCGTTTACGCTCGCGAAGCGCTACTGGCTCTCGTTCTAAACCAAACCATTTAATTGCAGGAGAGATATCATGGTGAAAGAAACTCAACTTCAGGTAGAAGCGATTCGTAATGGCTCTGTGATCGACCATATCCCTGCGAATATTGGGATTAAAGTACTTAAGCTGTTCAAAATGCATAAGTCGAATCAGCGAATCACTATTGGCCTTAACCTGCCTTCATCAGCATTAGGTGCGAAAGACCTGATCAAAATTGAGAACATCTACCTAACGAAAGAGCAAGCTAACCAGTTAGCCCTTTACGCACCGAAAGCAACGGTCAATCAGATTGAAGAGTACAAGGTGGTCAATAAACTCAACTTGGTTCTGCCTAACAGTATTGAAAGTGTTTTTGAATGCCCGAACAGCAACTGTATTTCACATGGTGAGCCAGTAGAAAGTCGCTTTAAGGTGCAAGAAAAACATGACAATGTGCAGCTAAAATGTCACTACTGTGAAAAAGTATTCTCTCGTGAAATTATGACAGAAGCTCGCTAGCACCATCCCATCTAGGTCGCGATACCTTGCGATAAAATTATGCGGATATTTATGCCAGCCTCTGAATAAATATCCGCAAATAAGCAGAATTCACTCCTAATTACAGTTACTTGGCCAGTTTTTTATTTGGCGATCCCATTCACAAAGCCGCATATACTTTGGTGGTAGACTGATAATCAAAATTAAGTCACCACAGAGTGACCGCTCATAGATAGATTGCACTTACATGGATCTGAGTGCCCAATAGCCACATGGACGATTGATTATTACGTCTGTTTTAAGGAGTTCGCATGAGTGAAACTCTAAACCCTAGTGTCATTGATTACAGCGAAGATAAAACGCTGACGGCTGCCTGCAAACGTTTATTACAGCAACAGAGCTTCACAACCCAAAATGAGTTGCGAGAAGCTCTGGTTGATATTGGTTTTCAAGGTATTAGCCAATCCACGGTATCAAGACTCCTGTCTCAGCTCGGGGTCGTGAAAGTACAAAATGCCTGCGGCAAAAAGGTATACTGTATTACGGTAGAAACCGCCCCTGTGCGTGTCGAATCCTCGATCTCTTCTCAGATTGAGTTCATTACTCATAACCAAGCGATGGTGGTAGTGAAGACCCACCCAGGCAGTGCCCAGCTGGTTGCACGTTTAGTGGATATTGACCCTCACACCGAGATCCTCGGTACGGTCGGGGGGAATGATACGGTGCTAGTCATTCCTAAAGACACCGACCACATCGATGCGTGTGAACGTGTCGTTCGAGCAAGGCTAGGCGTCGCTTAATCTTTTCTGGCGGCTGTCACTCGCACATGCAGTCGCCTTTAGAGCAATCTCTCGAACTACAGAATAATTTTCTTAAGGTGAAACTTATTCCCCCTATCCTCTGTCTGATTGAGTTAAAATGATGAAAATTTAACTCAAGTGACTCTTTTATGCGCTTCGCCTTATCTCTAATCTTGCTGTTTCTTTCTGTTATCTCTGCACCTGCGATGGCATTGTTTGGCAATTCGAATTCTGCACCAAGCTTTGGTAATAGCAGCAATACTTTTGTCCCTGTTGATGAGGCCTTCCCATTCAATGCCTTTCAACAAGGCAATCATGTTCTGCTTGATTGGCAAGTAAAAGAAGATTACTACCTTTACCAACATCGTATTTCAGTCAGTGGCGAGAACGTTACATTAGGTGATGTTGAAATGCGTGATGGTGAACCTTACAAAGATGAGTTCTTTGGTGAAGTCAATATCTACACGTCGCCACTGTTTGTTGAAGTGCCGCTGAGCAACTATCAAGAAGGCGCGCGTCTGATTGTTCAGTATCAAGGCTGTGCCAAAGCTGGTTTCTGTTATCCGCCAGAGACACGAATTGTCGATCTTACAAGCTTTGACTACCAAGAACCAAGTGCCGTAATACCTGCTCAAAAACCTGTCGACACTCAACCCGCATCAAAACAAGAGAGCACCTCATCACCTGTATCGAGTGAATCTAATCTCGCCTCCAAGTTGGGTGACAGTTGGTGGACTCCACTGCTGTTCTTAGCCTTAGGTGTTGGCCTAGCATTTACACCGTGTGTGCTGCCTATGTATCCAATTTTAACCAGTATCGTATTGGGCAGCGGTAAACTCAGCCATACTCGTGCATTAGGGCTAGCCTTTATTTATGTCCAAGGAATGGCGCTCACCTATACCTTACTTGGACTAGTCGTCGCATCTGCGGGCATGCAATTCCAAGCAGCAATGCAACATCCTTATGTTCTGATTGGCCTTAGTATTCTATTTGTTGTATTAGCGCTTTCGATGTTCGGCTTGTACACCATTCAATTGCCTAGCAGCGTACAGACTTGGTTAAACAACCTCAGCAATAAACAGCAAGGTGGTAGTTCGCTTGGCGTATTTGCCATGGGGGCGATTTCTGGTCTTGTTTGCTCACCATGTACTACCGCGCCACTCTCAGGAGCGCTACTATATGTCGCTCAAAGTGGCGATCTGTTTACTGGTGGTATTGCTCTGTATGCCTTAGCGATGGGCATGGGGATCCCATTGATGTTCGTCGCCGTGTTCGGCAATAAATTGCTGCCAAAAGCAGGTAATTGGATGGATCGAGTCAAGACGCTATTTGGCTTTATCTTACTTGCTGCGCCGATCTTCTTGCTAGAACGAATCTTGCCAGAATTATGGGCAACCGCGATGTGGTCAGGACTTGGTATTGCTGCCTTTGGTTGGCTATATCACGTTAAAAATTCACTGCCATTTGGTGGCTGGAAGCAGAGCGTGGTCGGCATCATTGCTGTACTTGGCCTATTTGCTTCAGCTCAACCAGCGCTGAATTACTACTTCGGTAACAGCACAATCGAACAAACAAGCCAGATTGAGTTTATCCAAATTAGCAATATTGATGAGCTAAACCAGCAGTTAGAAGCCGCCAAGCTTGCCGGTAAACCTGTCATGTTAGATTTCTACGCCGATTGGTGTGTGGCCTGTAAGGAGTTCGAGAAATACACCTTCCACCAGCCAGCTGTAGAAGCAAAATTGAAAAACTTCATTTTACTCCAAGCGGATGTCACGCGTAACCAACCGCAAGATATTGCGCTGCTGAAAGAAATGCGTGTGCTGGGATTACCGACTATTGAATTTTGGGATGCCAATGGCGAGCCAATTTCAAACGCTCGCATTACTGGCTTTATGAATGAAGATACTTTTCTAAAGCATTTGGACAGCCATAACCTGTAAGCAATTCAAACAACGCCAGCCTCTTTGCTGGCGTTGCTTTTCTTCCTCTCCCAATCACACTCACTCTTCGCCGTCCGACATATATATGCAATTTTGCTAATAAAACCCGATACAGTTCAGACTTTTAGCGGATAAATATTGTCCACAATCGCAAAGATGACAATAATTCTATTAACTAAACAGTCATAAGTAGTTAACGTCATGGATTCGACTTACACCATTATCATTGCAGATGATCACCCGCTATTTCGCAATGCACTATTCCAATCAGTGCACATGGCAGTGAGTGGTGCCAACCTACTCGAAGCTGACTCTCTTGAGGCGCTGCTTTCGCTATTAAAAAAAGAAGATGAACCGGACTTACTACTGCTTGATCTGAAAATGCCTGGAGCCAATGGCATGTCAGGCCTTATCCAGCTGCGCGCCGAATACCCTGATTTACCCATTGTTGTTGTCTCAGCCAGCGAAGAACCTGCGGTAGTGACGCAGGTCAAAAGTCATGGTGCATTTGGCTTTATTCCTAAGTCGAGTGATATGCGTGAGTTAGTCAGCGCGCTAAACCAAGTACTCAATGGAGAACCCTTTTTCCCAGAAGGTTCAATCACCAATAACGCGGCTTGTAACGATCTAGCAGAAAAAATTGCCACTTTGACACCTCAACAATACAAAGTCCTCGGAATGCTATCTGATGGTTTGCTAAACAAGCAAATTGCTTATGAGTTAAATGTTTCTGAAGCTACGATAAAAGCCCATATGACGGCAATCTTTAGAAAACTTGGGGTAAAAAACCGAACTCAAGCAGTAATTTTGCTGCAACAGCTAGAATCTGAAATCTAAGTTACAAAAAATTACACTATAGCTCTCAGAATTCTGTTAGCATAAGGGAATCAGGCGACAATCTGATTTACCCCTCTGTTCATTAACTCTGGGAGTACTTCTCTTGTTAAGCATTATAATTACACAGTTCGTTGTTCTTTGGGCGGTTATCGACCCAATTGGCTCTGTTCCCGTTTACCTTTCACAAACTCAACATTTATCCGCTAAACAACGTCGACTTGTCGCGTTAAAAGCGGTCGCTATCTCAACCGGTGTTTTACTGTTTTTCTTACTCGTAGGTCAGTTGCTCCTTGAAGCGATGCAAATTCCATTGCCAGCGTTTCAGGCCGCCGGCGGTTTAGTTCTACTGCTGTTCGCCCTTACGATGATCTTTGGTGAATCTAAACCTGAGCAAGAAACCAAGCTATCTAAAGAAGTCAACCACTCAGACTTAGCAGATTTAGCGGTCTATCCACTGGCTATCCCTTCTATCGCCTCTCCTGGCGCTATGATGGCGATTGTCATGCTAACCGACAACCATCGCTTTTCACTGATCGATCAAAGCATCACTGCTGGTGTGATGGTGGCAGTACTACTGATTACGCTATTGTTGCTGCTTGGTGCTACCCATATTCAGAAATGGATTGGTAATGTCGGCGCCGCGATTATCAGTCGTGTTATGGGGCTCATTTTGGCCGCCGTTGCCGTCAACAACCTGCTGATGGGGATCAAAGATTTCTACTTAGCCTAATAAAAATTGATAGATTTAACGCTGAAACGTTAGACTTTAGGCTAATTTAACACAACAGTAACATCACAAAAATCAATACGTCTCCTGCTAAGCGCCCGTTATATGGGCGCTTTTTGTTTTTATCGCCGCGACTAAAGTTGAAAAGAGTTCTTGCCAACCCCTTGCTAATGTAGATGGTGAAACATTTTTTTAACAACCCAACCAATCGTAAGGAGGCGGCAATGGCGTTTGAAAGTCAGGATAAAGCCAAAGCCTATTGGGATAAGAACGTAAAACTAATGATCACGTTAATGGTTATCTGGTTTGTCGTTTCTTTCGGCTGCGGCATCTTATTTGTCGATCAACTCAATCAATTTCAACTAGGCGGTTACAAACTAGGCTTCTGGTTTGCTCAACAGGGCTCAATCTATGCCTTCCTAGGTATTATTTTCTACTACGCGTGGAAAATGCGCCAAATCGACCGTGAATTCGGCGTAGATGAGTAAGGAGTAACTCAGATGGATTTGAAAACAATCACTTACCTCGTTGTTGGTGCGACCTTTATCCTTTACATCGGTATTGCGATTTGGGCTCGTGCTGGATCAACTAAAGAGTTCTATGTTGCAGGCGGTGGTGTAAACCCAATCGCCAACGGCATGGCAACAGCAGCAGACTGGATGTCAGCAGCATCATTTATCTCTATGGCTGGTCTTATCGCCTTCATGGGTTACGGCGGCAGCGTATTCCTAATGGGTTGGACTGGCGGTTACGTACTTCTAGCACTACTACTTGCACCTTACCTACGTAAGTTCGGCAAGTTCACTGTACCAGAGTTCGTAGGTGAACGTTTCTACTCAAACGCAGCACGTATCGTAGCGGTTGTGTGTCTAATCATCGCCTCAGTAACTTATGTTATCGGCCAGATGAAAGGCGTTGGTGTTGCGTTCGGTCGTTTCCTAGAAGTTGATTACTCTACTGGCCTACTGATCGGTATGTGTATCGTATTTATGTACGCGGTTATGGGCGGCATGAAAGGGATCACGTACACGCAGATTGCTCAATATTGCGTACTCATTTTAGCTTACACTATTCCTGCAATCTTTATCTCTCTGCAACTAACAGGTCACCCTCTACCTCAGATTGGCCTAGGAAGTACCATCCAAGGCACCGATGTCTATCTGCTCGATAGGCTCGACCAAGTGGTCACCGAACTCGGCTTTAGTGAATACACCACTCAAGTCCGTGGCGATACGTTAAACATGTTCGTTTACACAATGTCACTAATGATCGGTACTGCAGGTCTACCACACGTAATCATCCGTTTCTTCACTGTACCTAAGGTTCGTGACGCACGTACATCAGCAGGTTGGGCACTACTGTTCATCGCAATCCTATACACGACAGCTCCAGCAGTATCTGCAATGGCGCGTCTAAACCTAATGGATACGGTTAACCCAGCACCTGGCAAACACCTTGCTTATGATGAGCGTCCTGACTGGTTCAAGAACTGGGAGAAAACAGGTCTACTAGGCTTTGATGATAAGAACGGCGACGGCCTTATCGAGTACACATCAAGTGCAGCAACAAACGAACTGAAAGTTGACCGTGACATCATGGTACTGGCTAACCCTGAAATTGCGAAACTACCTAACTGGGTAATCGCGCTTGTGGCAGCGGGTGGCCTAGCAGCGGCACTATCAACGGCGGCAGGTCTATTATTGGCTATCTCGTCCGCGATATCCCATGACTTAATCAAAGGTGTCATTAATCCAAATATCTCTGAGAAGAAAGAGCTGCTCGCCAGTCGAATCTCCATGGCGGTGGCGATTGCGGTGGCAGGCTATCTCGGCCTCAACCCGCCAGGCTTTGCTGCAGGTACGGTTGCACTGGCCTTCGGTCTAGCCGCTTCCTCGATATTCCCTGCACTGATGATGGGTATCTTCAGCAAAGGCATCAACAAGGAAGGCGCAATCGCAGGTATGATTGCAGGTATCAGTATCACTCTATTCTACGTATTCCAACACAAAGGCATCCTATTCGTTGCTGACTGGAAATACCTAGAAAGTTGGGGCAGCAACTGGTTCCTAGGCATCGAGCCAAATGCATTTGGTGCAATTGGTGCTCTATTTAACTTCATCGTAGCGTTCGCTGTATCAAAAGTAACAGCAGAAACTCCACAAGAAGTTAAAGACTTGGTTGAACACGTACGCGTACCAGCAGGCGCTGGCGGTGCAGTAGACCACTAAAATTATACCTAAACCACAAAAGCCCCTATTGGGGCTTTTTTATTCGCTAAATTGAGTTAACTTAGCCCTTTAACGTTGTAGCAAGGACGCAAGATGTTCAAAAACAAGCACTTTCTAATCGCATTACTAATCGCCCCGATTCTTTCTCTGATTGCCTATTTTGGTACTGATATGGCGCTGAGTGAAAAACCTCATGCCGCTAAAGAAGGGGAAACCTATAAGTTAGCCGCCAAATCAAACTGCCGCTATACCAGTGGTCTGTGCGATATGACGAATGGCGACTTTAAAGTGCAATTTCGTTCAGAAAAGCTAACCGCTCAAGGGCTAGACTTAACATTAAAAGCAGCTTTCCCTCTTGAAGGCGTCAAGCTATCACTGGTAGATAGCCAAGATCAGAGCGCACAACCTATCGATATGGCATCGACAGATAGCACAGGTCAGCACTGGGCTGTGTCCTTACCAAAACCGAACTCCGCAGAGAGCTGGCTACGAGTTGCTATTCAGTCTGAAGGCACGCTTTATTACGGTGAGACTCAAACGGCTTTTGTTAAGTATGAAACGCTGTTTACCGAGTAACTGAAATATTAGATTTTAATAGGGGTTGGCATTTGCCAGCCTTTTTTATCACTGTAATTCCCCGAGAGCGAGGTATGAGTGAGCTTGGAGCGCTTAAAACAAACAGGAAACTTTATGAGATTCCCTACTCTCTCCTTCGTCGCTCTATGGAATGACCAGCTTCTTATGTTCATTGAGAACCTTAGCCCTACTGCCGTCATCCTCGAGAGCGAGGAACGAGTGAGTTGGGGATCTCTTCAAGCAAGTCGATGACTTATGGAGATTCCCTACTCTCTCCTTCGTCTATCTATGGAATGAATAGCTTATGTTTATTGAGAGCCTTAGCCCTACTGCCGTCATCCTCGAGAGCGAGGAACGAGTGAGTTGGGGATCTCTTCAAGCAAGTCGATGACTTATGGAGATTCCCTACTCCTTCCTTCGTCAGTCTATGGAATGACGATAATAGAGCTCCCCTTAAACCTGATTCAACACCGCTCTCAATTTCAACGGTTTAACAGGCTTAGGAATAAAGCTAAAGCCATTCGACTTAATGCCATCGAGCATGTCCTCAGTTCGGTCAGCACTGATGATCACCCCTTCAAAGCTATCACCTAAACGTAGGCGGCATTGCTGAAGCACTTCCAATCCGGTGCGGCCATTATCAAGACGATAATCGGACAAGATCACATCCGGCACCCAAGTTTCTTCGATGGCCTGAAGTGAATGGACTAAATCGACCGCCGTGCGAACATCACATCCCCAGCGTCCGAGCAGGTTCTCCATTCCAACCAAAATGTCGCTTTCGTTATCGACACACAACACTTTAAGATGACTTAGATCCGAAACAGCACTCGCTGGAGCAGCTTTCACAGGGGCAATCACCTGTTCACTGCGCGCTAAAGTGATCGAAAACACGCTGCCTTGACCCGGCCAAGAACGCATCGTGATTTGATGACCAAGCACATGAGCAATCCCTTTTGAAATCGCCAAGCCTAATCCTAGTCCCTGATCAGAGCGAACTTGTGTCCCACGCTTAAACTCTTCAAAGATTTCTTGCTGCTTGTCCTCATCAATGCCCATACCGTTATCCCACACATCAATACGAGCTTGGCTGCCGACACGCCGAACGCCCAGTACCACTTTCCCTTTCGGGCTATAGCGGAACGCATTGGTTAAGAAGTTTTGCACTACTCGACGGAGTAATTTCGGATCAGATTGAACCAGTAACAAGCTTGGAATCATCTTAAACTCAATACCTTGCTGCTTAGCAAGGGCACTAAACTCGGCATTAAGGTTGGCGAGCACATCATTAATCGCAAAGCCATGGACATTGATATCCAACTTGCCCGACTCAAGACGAGAGATATCGAGTAAGTCGCCGATCAAATCTTCTGCCGCCCCCAAGGCACTTTCTATATGATGAGAAAGTTGTTTGGTTTCATCATCCTTTGCCACTTCTGACAATGAAGAAGCGAATAGACGAGCCGCATTAAGTGGCTGCATTAAGTCATGACTAACCGCGGCTAGGAAGCGCGATTTCGATTGAGATTCATGTTCAGAACGTTGGGTTGCACTGACCAGCTTCTTATTCAGTTGTTCTAGCTCTTGGGTTCGCTCTTGAACGCGTTCTTCCAGCGATTCATTGGCATCTTTCAGCGCTTGTTCGGCGTCCCTAAACACCGTGATATCGGTAAAGCTCATGACGAAGCCACCACCCGGCATAGGGTTCCCCTGCACTTCAATCACGCGACCATCAGGACGAACACGAGACGAAGTATGACGGGTTCCTTGTTCTAAGTGAAACACTCGGCGGCGAACGTGCTGCTCTGGGTCACCTGGGCCACATAAACCTTGCTCGGCATTATGACGAATCACATCGGCAATCGGCCGCCCGACTTGAATTAACCCGGCAGGAAAGGTGAATAGCTCTAGGTAACGCTGATTCCACGCCACCAGCCTCAACTGCTTATCAACCACCGCAATCCCTTGGCCAATGTGTTCAATTGCCCCTTGCAACAAACCACGGCTAAAGTCATACAGCTCTGACGCTTCATCAACAATGGTTGCGACTTCTTCAAGCTGCATGTTTCGCCCTTGCAGCGCCGAAGTAAGGACTAACTTAGCGGAAGAGGCACCAAATACACCGGCCAGTACGCGTTCAGTATGACGAATTAAGGTAGAAGGGGCTTGCTGATTAGGTAACAAGGTTTCACGTTGCTGCTGCCAGTACTGCCTAAATGCACTTCTAACTCGCTGACGACCGACAAATCTAGAGGCCAACATTTCTAGCTCACCAACGGTGACTCGACTCTGGTATAGGCTTATATTTTCGCTTTCTGGCAACGGCGTACCGACAAATGATGCCGACTGTAAGCGTTCACTCAGGCTTGCGCGAGTAAACAGTGAAATCACCACATAACACAGAGTATTGAGCGTTACACTGAGCACGATGCCCCAATCTGAGTTTTTCACATCCCAATTTTGCAACAGTTCTGGTGGCGTGATCAGCCACAGTAAGAAGTTACTTTCAGCCGAACCCGCTAGCATATCGGTTTGGCTCATCAAGGTAATCAGCCACAAAGTAAAACCAACCGCTAAACCAACATATACCCCTTTGCGGTTACCCTGACGCCAGTACATACCACCAATAAGCGCCGGGGCGAATTGAGTAATCGCAGCAAAAGAGAGAAAACCAATCGCAGATAAAGAGTGGATACTGCCAAATGCTTGATAGAAACCCCACGCACCGAGTAGCAAGAGTAAAATGAGCCCGCGACGAATAACCAGTAGCAGCCCAGAAAAATGACGATGAGTACGCTGTGATAATCGCATCCGGCGCAGCAATAACGGCATCACTAGGTCATTCGAGACCATGATCGCCAAAGCAATGGTCGAGACTATTACCATGCCACTCGCTGCTGACGTACCACCTAAGAATGCCAGTAGAGCGACATCTTGCGCGCCGACAGCCATCGGTAGGCTAATCACATAGGTATCAGGACTGGCATCAGTCAACAGGCTTTGTCCTACCCAAGCAATCGGCAGAACAAAGATCCCCATCAAAATCAGGTAAACCGGAAATAGCCATCGCGCGGTATGCAGGTCTTGAGCGCGCTCGTTTTCCACCACCATGGTATGGAATTGACGAGGTAAACAAACAATCGCCAACATAGTTAACACGGTATGAATCAACAGAGTTGGGACATTGGGTGACTGATACGTTTGGCTGGCAATCTCAGCTAGTTCGACATCACTGCGGTTAAGGGCAAGGAAAAGGATAAAACAGCCGACCGCAAGGAACGCCACCAGCTTAACAATCGATTCAAAGGCAATCGCCATCATCATACCGCGGTGGTGCTCGGTATTATCAATATGACGGGTACCAAATAGCATGGTAAAGATCGCTAACGCAGCAACCACGAACCAAGAGACATCGAAACTCGAACCTTCGAGATGCACAGGGAGTTGCGGGGCAATGATCTCCAGTCCCATGGTGATACCACGTAGCTGCAGCGCGATATAGGGCAATATACCCGCCACAGCAATCAAGGTGACAACCACCGCTAACCCTTGCGACTTGCCATATCTTGCTGCAATAAAATCAGCGATAGAGGTGATGTGTTCGCGTTTAGCGGTAATGATCAGACGAGCTAAGATTCGCCATCCAAAGGTAAAGACTAAAATTGGCGCGATGTAGATCGGTAAGAATGACCAAGGATTGTTACTGGCCTGCCCGACCGTGCCGTAGAACGTCCACGAAGTACAATAGACGGCAATCGATAAGCTATAGACCCACGGACGCCACTTAGCGAGCCAAGTTTGACGCTTGTCACCATACCAAGCAATGAGAAACAGCAGCCCGAGATAGAGCAGTGAAACCGTGATCACTAACCAGCCTTGCATCCGATATCCTTATCTTGTGCGCATTTTTAACCACAAATAAAAAACCTCTCCGACTTGGAGAGGTTTCATTTAACTAAGGATAACCAGTGAACTCAATCAGATAGACTTAATTCTGTGCTTTAGACTCTGCTTTCACTGATTGCGTTGCATTGGCTTGTTGCGGGTCGAGTTTAATAAATAGTGCCAAGACGCCCATTGCCGCCATCACCCAGAACACGTTTACACCCCAATGCTCATAGCCCCAGCCACTAAATGTCGTCATCAATGCGATGAAGGCACCGAGTGGAATCGCGTTGTACAGTGCCTGCAATGCCACCATCTTTCGCTGCTCACAATGTTGGATATATTGAATCGCAGCGATATGGGCCATCGCAAACGTCACGCCGTGCAACAGTTGGATCAGGACTAACGCCACCAAAGCGGTCGTCGATGCGGTTAATCCCCAACGAGCAATGACACCCAATGCCGCGACCACAAATAGAGCTCTTAAGCTCCAACCTGCGAACAAACGCTTACTGAGCGCAAATACCGCCACTTCAGCAACCACACCTAAGCTCCACAAGTAGCCAATGATATCTTCCGAGTAGCCTGCCCCTTTCCAATAAATCGAACTGAAACTGTAATAAGCGGCGTGACTGCCCTGAATCAAGGCAGCCAAAGCGAGGAACTTAATTACTGGCAGTTCACGCAGTAACTCAGACAATTTTGGACGTTGGGCATCGACTTCTTCAGTCGTGACTGGCATCGGATTAGTGTTGCGCATACTCAGGACTAACGCGACCAACATCCCCGCCAACGCGGTATAAAGAATCATATCAGTGCCAAACTTCGCTACTAGGAAGCCAACCACTGTCGAACCAGCGATAAAGGCCACCGAGCCCCATAGACGAGTGCGCCCATAATCGAGCATTTTTAAGCGTGAATAGTAGTTCGCCATCGCATCAGACAACGGCACGATAGGACCGCAGCAGAGGTTAAATAGTACTGTCGCCAGTGCCATCAACCAAAAGCTTCCGCCAGCAAAGAAGTGGAAACCAACAAACAGCAACGCGGCAAAACTTAACCAACGCAGCGCTGGCATAAGGTGCTCGACTTTATGCAAACGAGGCGTCAAAGCCATGTTAGCAACACAACGCGTTGCAAAGCCGATACCGACTAGCACACCAATGTCGGTTGCAGATACTCCCTGCTCTTCAAACCAAAGAGCCCAAAACGGTAAGTAAACACCGTAGGCAAAGAAAAAGCCGACAAAATACTGGGAGATCCAGCCATATGGAGATGGGGTGAGCATCGCAACCTCTGAATGCTGAGTGAATGGGAACAGAACGGCGCCATTATCCTTACCTTTACCATGAATAAAAAGGGAATAATCGTCACAAGTGAGTTTCCCTATTCTCACCATTTGCTTCACGAGCAATAAATCAAGTTGGCTCGTTTCACTGATAGATTCGACCAAAGTCGTCTGGAAGAAAAATATAAATCACGCACACTTAGCTGATAGAATATTGCGTGAGTAGGTCAGTATGCCAGACAAATTTAATATGCATTCCCCGCCTTTCGATCGACTGGATGCCCAGCAGCAAAACCGTCTGCGTAGCTCACTCGACGTGGCTTACTTTCGCGCCAAAGAAACCTTATTGCAGGCCGGTGACACTAGCCAACATCTGCATATTATTATCAAAGGTGCGGTCGAAGAACGCGCTCAAGATGACAACGAAATCTTCGCCCACTACGCCAATGAAGACCTGTTTGATGTCCGAGCGCTATTTGAAACCTCCGTCAAACATAAGTACATCGCCCTTGAAGATACTCTCGCCTATCTGCTGCCTAAATCGATTTTCATTGAGCTGTATAACGAGAATGGCCAGTTTGCTGCTTACTTCGATACTAACCTTGCTCGCCGTCAAGAGTTGATCGAAGCCGCTCAACAGCAGCAAAACTTGGCTGAGTTTATTTTGACTAAAGTCGATAGTGAGATTTACCACCCGCCAATGGTACTTTCTCCTGAACAACCTCTTAATCAAGTCACCCAAACTCTGAAAGACAATGGCATCGATTCAGCATTAGTCCGTCTTCATGATACGGATGTGCGATTGATTGACGATTCACACTCACTGCCCTACGGCATTATCACAAGAACCAATATGCTCCATGCGGTGATGCTCGACAATCACCCCCTAGATACCCCTGTTGGCAAAATCGCAACCTTTCCTGTGATTCACGTTGAGGACGGTGAGTTCCTTTTCAACGCCATGATAAAAATGACGCGTCACCGCGTTAAACGAGTCATGGTGGCGGACGGCAAAGACGCGGTCGGCATGCTCGACATGACCCAGATCCTCAGTGCTTTCTCGACTCACTCTCATGTATTAACCCTGAGTATTGCCCGCTCATCCAGTATTGAAGAGCTGGCGTTAGCCTCCAATCGCCAGCGCCAATTAGTTGAGAGCTTACTCAGCAATGGCATTCGCACCCGCTTTATCATGGAGCTGATTTCAGCGGTCAATGAACAGATTATTGAGAAAGCCTTTGAACTGATTGTTCCCCCCGCCCTTCACGATCACTGTTGTTTGGTCGTTTTAGGCTCAGAAGGGCGTGGTGAACAAATCCTTAAAACCGACCAAGATAATGCGCTTATCATCAAAGATGGACTGCAATGGCATCAATGTGAGTCTGTCATGGAGACCCTCACTCACACCTTGCAACAGCTCGGCTACCCACTTTGTCCCGGTAACGTAATGGTCAACAACCCTAAATGGGTCAAAACCCAAAGCGAGTGGAAGAGTACGATTAGCCAATGGTCGAGACCAAACTCCGCCGAACAAGTGATGGATTTAGCGATCTTTACTGATGCTCACGCTGTTGCGGGAAACACCAGTTTATTGGAACCGATTGCCGAACATCTTCAGCAAATCATGGAAGGCAACATGCTCGCTTTGCAAGATTTTTCTCGCCCTGCACTACAGTTCTCGCTACCGCTCACTCTGTTTGGCAACGTCAAAAAAGATAAGCAAGGCGTCGATGTCAAAAGTGGCGGCATCTTCCCAATCGTGCACGGTATTCGTACCTTGTCATTGGAGTATGGCATCGAAGAGAAGAACACCTTCGAACGTATAGAAGCACTGCGCAATAAACGTATCTTAGAGCCCGATACCGCTGACAACCTTAGTGAAGCATTGAAGTTGCTGTTTAAGCTGCGCCTTCACCAACAACTGACCAATCAACACAACCACAATCGTATCGACCTCAAACAGATCGATAGAACCGAGCGTGACTTACTCAGGCACAGCCTACATGTTGTGAAAAAGTTTAAGCAGTTCTTGGGCTATCACTATCAAATAAGAGATTAGAGGTCGCTGTATGAATTGGTTTCGACGTCGCTATTGGTATCACAAACTCAAAAATTCACCTTACCAACCGTTGTTTGCTTCGGTGGGCAAAGGTGAGTTCGTTTCTCTCGACTGTGAAACCACCAGCTTGGACCCTAATCGAGCGGAACTGGTCACGATCGCCGCAACCAAAATCATTGATAACCGAATCATTACTAGTAAACCTTTTGAAGTGCGCTTACGTGCCCCGCAGTCGCTCGACTCAGGTTCAGTCAAGATTCATCACATCCGCCATCAAGATCTCGCCGATGGTATTGATGAGAAACAAGCGCTTATCCAGCTATTAGAGTTCATTGGTAATCGGCCATTGGTGGGTTACCACATCCGCTACGACAAAAAAATTCTCGATCTCGCTTGTCGCAAGCAACTTGGCTTTCCACTGCCAAACCCACTGATCGAAGTCAGTCAGATCTACCATGATAAGCTTGAAAAGCACCTGCCAAATGCCTATTTCGATCTCAGTTTGGATGCCATCTGCAAGCACTTAGACTTGCCACTACAGAACAAACACGATGCTCTGCAAGACGCTATCGCTGCTGCACTTATCTTCGTTCGCCTAACAAAAGGTGATCTACCTAGCCTAAATCTGCCCTACACACGCTAGTACAAGCTTAGATCTAACTCTCAATTTCAAACATAGTTCCTTCATTTTTAAGCAGATTCCTCTCTCTCATCCTAAAGTCTAATTGTCGAATCTTCGCGTGTGATTGAAAGTTAAAGGCACAGGGATTTTACGACGTCAGGGTCAGGTGACCTTATCGTTTTAAACGGACACTTGCTCGATTCGAGTTGGAGAGAGCACAAGGAGATAAGCAATGAGTGAAGCCCACATTTATCCGGTAAAAGAAAACATCAAAAAAAATACACACGCGGATAACGATACTTACCAAGCCATGTACCAACAATCTGTCTCAGATCCTGTTGGCTTCTGGAGTGAACACGGCAAGATTGTCGATTGGATGAAGCCTTTCACTCAAGTAAAGAACACCTCTTTCGATACAGGCCACGTTGATATTCGTTGGTTTGAAGATGGCACACTCAACGTATCAGCAAACTGTATTGACCGTCACCTAGCCGAGCGCGGTGATGAAGTCGCTATTATTTGGGAAGGCGACGATCCAAATGATGATGCGACACTGACTTTTAAAGAACTGCACAAAGAAGTGTGTGAGTTTTCTAACGCACTAAAAGAGCAAGGCGTGCGCAAAGGCGACGTAGTCTGTCTGTACATGCCTATGGTGACAGAAGCGGCTGTTGCGATGCTGGCTTGTACTCGTATCGGAGCAGTCCACACGGTGGTATTCGGTGGTTTCTCTCCTGAAGCCCTATCTGGTCGTATTATCGATTCAGACGCCAAAGTCGTCATTACCGCTGATGAAGGTGTTCGTGGTGGCCGCGCTGTTCCACTGAAGAAAAACGTTGATGAAGCACTAACCAACCCAGAAGTGAAAACCATCGAGAAAGTGATCGTGATGAAACGCACTGGTGGTGACATCGACTGGCACGAACATCGTGACGTTTGGTGGCACGAAGCAACCGCTAACGTTTCTTCAGACTGCCCACCAGAAGAGATGAAAGCAGAAGATCCGCTCTTTATTCTTTACACGTCAGGTTCAACGGGTAAACCAAAAGGCGTACTGCACACAACTGGCGGTTACCTAGTTTATGCTGCAATGACGTTTAAATACGTATTCGATTACCAGCCAGGAGAAACCTTCTGGTGTACTGCCGATGTGGGTTGGATTACTGGCCACACTTACCTAATCTATGGACCATTGGCAAACGGCGCGAAGACAATTCTGTTCGAAGGTGTACCTAACTACCCAAGCACGAATCGTATGAGCCAAGTGGTCGATAAGCATCAAGTCAACATCCTTTACACGGCGCCAACGGCTATTCGCGCATTAATGGCGAAAGGCAATGAAGCGGTTGAAGATACATCTCGTAGCAGCCTACGTATTATGGGTTCAGTGGGTGAGCCAATTAACCCAGAAGCTTGGGAGTGGTACTACAAAACTATCGGTAACGAAAACTCACCGATCGTTGATACATGGTGGCAAACGGAAACAGGCGGTATCTTGATTGCGCCACTTCCAGGGGCAACTGACCTCAAACCAGGTTCAGCCACTCGTCCATTCTTCGGTGTTCAGCCTGCTCTTGTTGATAACATGGGTAACATTATTGAAGGCGCCACTGACGGTAACCTTGTTATCCTAGATTCATGGCCAGGTCAGATGCGTACCGTTTACGGTGACCATGAGCGCTTCGAGCAAACCTACTTCTCTACCTTTAAAGGCATGTACTTTACTAGTGATGGTGCTCGCCGTGATGAAGATGGTTACTACTGGATCACTGGCCGTGTTGATGACGTACTAAACGTATCAGGCCACCGTATGGGTACTGCAGAGATTGAATCGGCACTGGTTGCACACGATAAGATTGCAGAAGCAGCAATTGTTGGTATTCCGCACGATATTAAAGGTCAGGCAATCTACGCTTACATCACGCTAAATGATGGTGAGTTCCCAAGTGCTGAGCTACACGCAGAAGTGAAGAACTGGGTACGTAAAGAGATTGGTCCAATCGCAACGCCAGATGTATTGCACTGGACTGACTCTCTACCGAAGACTCGTTCAGGTAAGATCATGCGTCGTATCCTACGTAAGATTGCAACGGGTGATACCAGCAACTTAGGTGATACATCAACGCTAGCGGATCCAAGTGTAGTTGATAAGCTGATTGCAGAAAAAGCTGAACTGGCTTAACTCACTGTTTAAAACAGCCTAATTACAGCAAAGCCGTCACTAATGTGGCGGCTTTTTTGGTTGTTAGAGCACAAAACCGCCCCGTCAAATGGCTCGAAAGTGACCAGTTTTGTTACCTTGGTAGCAAAATCGCCACCCAACTCTGGCTGATTAGACCAGTAAATTGCTGCTAAATGCGCTGAATTAGCTATAATCTGGGTCTATTTCAAAGATCCAGACCAATTTCTTACAAAGAAATCATGCTGAATCCGCGATAATATGGGAATATCTAAGTTCGTCTCATGTATTAGGAAGATAGCGACACAATGGCAGCAAAATCACGCATTCTTGTCTTAAACGGTCCAAATCTGAACTTGTTGGGGCTACGTGAACCGGCACATTACGGTTCTCAAACGCTTCCACAAATCATCGATTCGCTGACCAAGCAAGCAGCACTTGCAGATGTAGAACTGGAACATCTACAGTCAAATCGCGAGTACGAACTGATTGAACGAATCCACGCAGCTTATGGCAACGTGGATTTTGTCATTATCAATCCAGCAGCTTTCACACATACCAGTGTGGCACTGCGAGACGCCCTACTTGGCGTTGCGATCCCATTTATCGAAGTGCACTTATCTAATGTGCATGCCAGAGAACCTTTCCGTCATCACTCTTATCTGTCCGATAAGGCAGAAGGCGTGATTTGTGGTTTAGGCGCTCAAGGCTACGAATTCGCTCTGTCTGCAGCACTCAAGCAATTGCAGACAAAGTAACTTAATTACTTTAAGAGTAAACAAACACTCTGCAGCTCTCAGGAGCTGTCTTATTCACAAGATAAAAGAGAAAGAAAAAATGGATATCCGTAAAATCAAGAAGCTTATCGAGTTAGTAGAAGAGTCTGGCATTGCTGAGCTAGAGATCTCTGAAGGTGAAGAGTCGGTACGCATCAGCCGTAACGGTGCAGCGGTACCTGCGCCTGTACATTACGCAGCAGCACCTGCGCCTGTAGCAGCACCTGCTCCAGCAGCGGCACCTGCTCCAGTAGCAGAAGCGGCAGCACCAGCAGTTCCTGCGGGCCACCAAGTTCTTTCTCCAATGGTAGGTACTTTCTACCGTTCTCCAAGCCCAGACGCGAAATCATTCGTAGAAGTTGGCCAAAGCGTTAGCGCTGGCGACACGCTATGTATCGTTGAAGCAATGAAGATGATGAACCAAATCGAAGCTGACAAGTCTGGTGTTGTTACTGCAATCCTAGTTGATGACGGCCAACCAGTTGAATTCGACCAACCACTTGTTGTTATCGAATAATAGAGGCTCTCTCTTATGCTAGATAAATTAGTCATCGCGAACCGAGGTGAAATCGCACTTCGTATCCTTCGCGCATGTAAAGAATTAGGCATCAAAACAGTTGCGGTTCACTCAACTGCTGACCGTGACCTAAAGCACGTACTGCTTGCAGACGAAGCAATTTGTATCGGTCCTGCTCGTGGTATCGACAGCTACCTAAACATCCCTCGTATTATTTCTGCGGCGGAAGTAACCGGTGCAGTTGCGATCCACCCAGGCTACGGCTTCCTTTCTGAGAACGCAGACTTCGCAGAGCAAGTAGAGCGCAGCGGCTTTATCTTCGTTGGTCCAAAAGCGGAAACCATCCGTATCATGGGTGACAAGGTTTCTGCTATCACAGCAATGAAAAAAGCGGGCGTACCTTGTGTACCGGGTTCTGACGGTCCTCTGGATGATGACGAAGCGAAAAACAAAGCACACGCGAAACGTATTGGCTACCCAGTAATCATCAAAGCCTCTGGTGGCGGCGGTGGTCGTGGTATGCGTGTTGTTCGCTCTGAGAAAGAGCTAACAGAAGCAATCGCAATGACACGTGCAGAAGCAAAATCGTGCTTCAACAACGACATGGTTTACATGGAAAAATTCCTAGAAAACCCACGTCACGTTGAAGTTCAGGTTATTGCTGATGGTCAAGGCGGTGCAATCCATCTAGGTGAACGTGACTGTTCAATGCAGCGTCGTCACCAGAAAGTTGTTGAAGAAGCACCCGCTCCGGGTATTACTGAAGAGATGCGTAAGTACATCGGTGAACGTTGTACCCGTGCATGTCTAGAAATCGGTTACCGCGGCGCAGGTACGTTTGAGTTCCTATACGAAAACGGCGAATTCTACTTCATTGAAATGAACACGCGTATTCAGGTTGAGCACCCAGTAACTGAAATGGTTACCGGCGTTGATCTAATCAAAGAACAGCTACGTGTTGCAGCAGGTCAGCCTCTGTCATTCACTCAGGATGACATTAAGATCCGTGGCCATGCTATCGAGTGTCGTATCAATGCGGAAGACCCAGAGCGTTTCCTACCTTCTCCGGGTAAGATTGAACGCTTCCACGCTCCTGGCGGTATGGGTGTTCGTTGGGAATCACACATCTACACGGGTTACACAGTACCTCCTCACTACGATTCAATGATCGGCAAGCTGATCACATTCGGTGAGAACCGTGACGTAGCGATTGCTCGCATGAAGAACGCTCTGAGTGAAATGATTATTGAAGGCATCAAAGTGAACGTATCTCTACAAGAGTCGATCATGAACGATGAGAACTTCCAGCACGGTGGTGCAAACATCCATTACTTAGAGAAGAAACTGGGTCTTCAATAAGCCTAGATTCTAAATCTTGAAAAATGCTCACTTCGGTGGGCATTTTTGTTTTAGGGCATTTATTAACCTATAAAAGCGCCCATTTTCTGCTAAACTCTGCGCCAAATCACATCAATCAATGTAAAGAGCTCATACTCATGCCTTGGATTCAAATCAAACTCAATGCGACCAATGAAAACGCTGAACAGATCGGCGATATGCTTATGGAAGAGACTGGTGCGCTGTCTGTCACCTTCCTAGATGCGCAAGATACGCCTGTATTCGAGCCTCTACCGGGTGAAACTCGTCTTTGGGGTGATACGGATATCCTAGCGCTGTATGACGCTGAGGCAGACACTCAGTTTATTCTTGAGCAAACCAAGCTAAGTGGCTTATTGACAGAAGGCTTTGCTTACAAGGTCGAGCAACTTGAAGATAAAGACTGGGAACGTGAGTGGATGGATAACTTCCACCCAATGAAGTTCGGTGAACGTCTATGGATTTGCCCTAGCTGGCGTGAGATCCCCGAGCCAGACGCAGTCAACGTGATGCTCGACCCAGGCCTTGCATTTGGTACCGGCACTCACCCAACGACGGCTCTGTGTCTTGAGTGGCTAGAAGGTCTAGACCTGACAGGTAAAACTGTTATCGACTTTGGTTGTGGTTCTGGCATCTTGGCGATCGCCGCGATCAAACTGGGCGCTGAAAAAGTTATCGGGATCGACATTGATCCTCAAGCACTACTAGCTTCTAAAGATAATGCCGAGCGTAACGGCGTTGCTGACCAACTTGAAGTATTCCTACCTCAAGACCAACCTGAGGGCCTGATTGCTGACGTTGTGGTTGCCAACATTCTGGCCGGTCCACTACGTGATCTTTCATCGATTATTAAATCATTAGTGAAGCCAAATGGTGAGCTTGCGATGTCAGGTGTACTCGATACGCAAGCTGAAGATGTCGCTAACTACTACCGTGACGAACTTCACATTGATCCTATCAAAGAGCAAAGTGAATGGTGTCGCATCTCTGGTCGCAAGCAAGGCTAGATAAGACTTTGCGAGCTAATTGACTGATTTTTGGGCATTTTACGAAAACAATTTGTAAATGCTCAAATATTAGTCTTTTCACAGCGCAAAAAAATGCGTAAAATGCGCGCCCTTGCTGGTACTAAGCTGTGAAGACGTTTTGAAAATCGGAAACCACCAACTTAAGAACAATCTCATCGTTGCCCCTATGGCTGGCGTAACGGATAGACCATTCCGTGAGTTGTGCCTCCGCTATGGTGCTGGGATGGCCGTCAGTGAAATGATGTCGTCAAACCCAAAGCTATGGAAAACGTCAAAGTCGAAGCAACGCATGGTGCATGAAGGCGAATCGGGCATTCGCTCTGTACAGATTGCGGGAGCCGATCCACAGCTTATGGCCGACGCTGCTCAGTTTAGTGTTGAAAACGGTGCGCAAATCATCGACATCAACATGGGCTGTCCAGCAAAAAAAGTGAATAAGAAGCTAGCCGGCTCAGCGCTGCTTCAGTATCCAGATATCATCAAAGATATTCTGCAAGCTGTAGTGAACGCCGTGGATGTCCCTGTGACATTGAAAACCCGTACTGGCTGGGACACAGATAACAAAAACTGCGTCCAAATCGCTAAATTAGCCGAAGACTGCGGTATACAAGCTTTGGCCCTTCATGGGCGCACTAAAGCGTGTATGTACAAAGGTGAGGCCGAATACGACAGCATTAAAGCGGTAAAACAGGCGATCTCTATTCCGGTTATTGCTAACGGTGATATCGATAGCCCAGAGAAAGCTAAATTTGTCCTAGAGTACACCGGGGCAGACGCTTTAATGATTGGACGCCCTGCCCAAGGTCGTCCGTGGATTTTTCAGGAAATCCAACACTTTTTGGAAAACGGCACCACGATGCCTGATCTTCCTTATTCGGAAGTGAAAGACATCCTGCTTGGTCATGTGAACGCCCTGCATAGTTTCTATGGAGAGTATTTAGGCCCACGTATCGCGCGTAAGCACGTTGGTTGGTATCTAAAAGAGCATGAGCAAGCGAGTGAGTTTCGCCCTACCTTCAACGCCATCGACGCAGCTGAGCTGCAACTTGAAGCGTTAGAAGAGTATTTTGATAAAGCCTAATTAGTTGGAGCTACGGCTTCAAATATGACGGGTAAACGTTGCATCATAATTAAGAGAAGAGCTAGACCGAATATGTTCGAACAAAATCTGACTTCAGAAGCATTAACAGTAACTACAGTAACGTCACAAGACCAGATTACTCAAAAGCCTTTGCGTGACTCTGTTAAAGCATCTCTTAAAAACTACTTGGCTCAACTAAACGGCCAAGAAGTAACAGAACTATACGAATTAGTTCTAGCTGAAGTTGAACAGCCACTACTAGATACTATCATGCAGTACACTCGCGGTAACCAAACTCGCGCAGCAACTATGATGGGTATCAACCGCGGTACTCTTCGCAAAAAACTTAAGAAATACGGCATGAACTAATCGTTCATTCGAATTCTTGAATTCTAAAGCCGGGCTCACATTTGTGAGCCCGGCTTTTTGTTGCTTGATATATTGTTACCAACAATGTCATGCGAACAAATATTCACCATTCTGTGATCTATTGCGATTGCACAAGGTCAATGTAGCGATATAATAATCAATTACGTTTCCGTCTGGGCTCATCTACATGGTTGATATGCAAAGAGAAGAATGGCTTGGCTTGCTACTCAAAGAGCTGCCAGATCGTCTGATCGTTATCAACGAGCAAGGCTATGTGGTTGATAGCTTTAGCGAAGATAGCCAAAGCTGTATTACCTACCAGACATGCGAACAACAACCCTTCTATGACCTCGCTCCCAGCGTTATCAGCCACCAGCTAATAAGCAGTTTCGAGTTTGCGTTATCAAAGGGACAGCGATGTAGTTTCCGCTACTCGCTCAACCCAAGCCAACTGCTACAACTGTCGATTGAGGCTTTACAGGAATGGGGGGAAATCGAAGAGCGCTGGTTTGAAGCCACGTTTAAGCCAATCACCCTGTCCAATGGCAATCGCTATGTACTGTGGCAAGATAAAGAGATAACTCAATCTCACCTACATGAGACTGAGCTAAAAAGACTGGCAGAAACCGATGAGCTAACCGGTATATTGAACCGACGTGCCTTTATCCAAGGGCTTGAGTGTGAGTTCAATGCACCAGCTCCATTACTGTTATCCTGTTTAATGCTCGATATTGATCATTTTAAAGAGATCAACGATCAGGTTGGCCACCTTTCTGGCGACGAAGTCATTACCCAAGTTGCCCACATTTGCCAAGGGTTAATTCGCTCCAGTGACTATATTGGCCGCTTGGGCGGAGAAGAGTTTGGCATCGTATTGAGCCGCACTAACGCGATTCAAGCCTACGATATTGCTGAGCGAATTCGTCAATCGATAGAGACTACGCCATGCCATGTTGATGGGCATATTATCTATCCAACGGTAAGCATCGGTATTGCAGAGCTCAATAGCCAAGTTTCCTCGATTAAAGAATTACTAGTACAAGCAGATAAAGCGATGTACTACTCGAAGCAAACGGGTCGCAACCAAGTCACGCTGTATTACGATAGCCTCCCTGAGATCCAACCGAGCAGTGAACTTAAGGCCAACATTCGCCGCGCTTCGTAGCCCCAACAAACTGGCTTTAAGCAAGCCACTGACTGTCGCAACTCCAACTAATAGATATAAAAAAAGATAAGGACAGTGTCCTTATCTTTTGTCCGACTTATGCTTGAGGGGATTGAGCTGTCGAATTAGGTTGCGAGTTGGCTAGCGAAATTAATCTTTGAGAACTTTCACTGTGTAACTACCATCTTGCTGGCGATATAGGCCATGGATATCGGTTTCAAATCCTGGGTAGTGGGCACCAATCTCACACAGCATTTCCAAGAAATCCAATACTGGACGTGAGCTATCCGTCACCATTTCACCTGGTAGCACCAAAGGCACGCCTGGAGGGTATGGCAAAATCATATTGGCACTAATGCGGCCAACCATATCATTCAGCTGGATCTCTTCCACATTACCACTCAGCTCTTGTTGCCACGCTTTGTGCGGTGTGACCTTCATTTCAGGCAGTACATCAAAAGCTTTAAACATCAGTTCAGGTAAACGATATTTCTTAGTGAGATCATGGATACCTTGAGCTAAGTCTTGCACGCGCATGCCTTCGTAGAAATGCGGGTCCTCTTGATAGAGTGATGGCAGCATATTTCGCACTGTCAGGTTCAAATCGTAACCGCGTTTGAACTCGGTTAATCCACGCAGCAGTTGCATCGCCTTAGACTTATCAATACCAATCGAGAATAGGAACAGTAAGTTATATGGACCTGTTTTCTCAACCACGATGCCACGCTCATCAAGGAACTTAGCCACTAGTGTCGCTGGAATACCGCTTTGCTCTAGCTCGCCCTCTTCACTCATCCCTGGAGTCAGTAAGGTAATCTTGATCGGATCAAGATACATGTGGTCACTGTCGATATCTTTAAAGCCATGCCATGTCTCTTTCGGGTCAAGCATCCAACACTCTGTCGTGTCGATATTGTCCGGTTGCCAAACATCAAAGAACCAGCTCTCACTTTCTGCTTTAAGGCGTTTGATCTCTTTACGGAAACGTACCGCGCGATCAATTGAGCTTTGCATCAAGCGACGTCCAGTGTTACCACGCATCATCGCCGCTGCCGTCTCAGTCGACGCCACAATACCGTATTGTGGCGATGTTGAGGTGTGCATCATAAAGGCTTCATTAAACGACTCTTTGTCGAAGTCACCTTTAATATGAATCATCGAAGCCTGAGAGAAGGCCGCCAGCAGTTTATGAGTCGATTGAGTTTCATAGAACACTTTGCCCGGCATCGCGTCACCACTCATACCACACTTACCTTGGTAAATTGGGTTGAAGTTAGTGTATGGCACCCATGCGCTATCAAAGTGAATATGCTTACAATCTAACGATTCTTTAATGAATTGAGTGTTGTAGAGCAAACCATCATAAGTAGAGTTAGTAACCACAGCGTAGCTTGGCGCAGAGGCACCTGGAGTCGTCGCCACTTTATCCGCTATCACTTCACGGCTAAATTCACTTTGTGGAATACCACCCAAAATCCCGTAAGCGTTACGAGTAGGACGGAAGTAAATTGGTGTCACATCGCACATCATCATTAAGTGAGTCAGTGACTTATGACAGTTGCGGTCAACTAACACCGTACTGCCCGCCGGCGCTGAGTACATACCAACGATCTTGTTTGAAGTCGAAGTACCATTAGTCACGATGTAAGAGCTATCGGCATTAAAAGTATGGGCAATATACTCTTCCGCCTGCTTGTGTGGACCAGAGTGATCCAGCAACGAGCCTAGTTCAGGCATCGAAATAGAGACGTCCGCCTTGAAGGTATTTGGCCCGTAGAAATCGTAGAAGATACTCCCTGCCGGGCTTTTTTGAAACGCAGTACCGCCCATATGGCCCGGAGTACAGAAGGTGTATTTGCCTTCATCAACATACTTAAACAGCGCTTTAGTAAATGGAGGCATGATCGCCGATTTGTACTCTTCCGTCGCTTGATTAATCTTAATCGCAATATCATCGGCCATGCCTAGCGCATACTCGAAGAAATTCACGTTAAGGCGTAAATCAGTCAAGCTGATATCCAAGGTCGATTGGTCGTTGGCAAAAGCGTAAACCGGCAGTTTCTCATTCAGTTGATTGATTTCACGACATAGGTCTAGTGAGTACTTGTCCCAGTCAAATAACACACCACAAATACGTGGGTTCATTTCTAGCATTTTAATCAGGTCTTTATCATCAACAGGATAAACAACTTGATAGCCAGATTGCTCTAGCGCTTGGTGAAGTTGACGTACAGGCTCTTCTTTAAAGAACACACCCATATGGTTCAAGATGGCAAATATATTCATTTGGAAATCTCCAAGACGAAAAAAGGCGCTCTTTGTCAATTAAGACAATGAGTAAGATGAGCGCCGTTAGGGGTATTAGGGTTGTCAGTTCAGTAGCGACTGACGCGATAAATTAATGGCTTGCAGGAGCCGTTGAGTCATTAGCATGCAGTTCGACATATTGAGTCAGGCCTGCTTTTTTGCTGTAGAACATCAAGATGACCAAAGACATGATGAAGGTCGCGGTGAGTGTGGTGCCTTCTGCGCCAGCAAGAGCAATCATGCAGAACACACATGCGATACCAGAGAAGAACATCACAAAGCCACTACGCGTTGTCATCCCTTCAAAGCGGATTAAGTTAATGCTTGAGTAGAAGTAAGGCAGCATAGTCAGCAATACCGCATCAGTGGTTAACTGGTTGAATAGATCGGCCGTATGAGCGGTTTTAGAGCTGAACACGGTCAAAACCACCATTAATACGGTCATTTTGATTGAAGCGAGAATAAGACCTTTTTTAGGCACACCATTCTTGTCTGCTTCACCATAGATTTTCGGGAAGTTGCCATCATTGGCCGCACGTTTACCCGCTTCGCCAACCAACATCATCCAAGAACCCAGTGAGGTGAAACACGCTAGAGCGGTGAATGCAGCAACGAAAGGAGCGGTCCAACTACCAAAGACCTCGGTGGTGGCTAGAGCAAACGGCGCACCAGACGCAGCGACTTCAGAGGCAGGGAACATGCCGCTAATCATCTGAGTAGAAACAATGTAGATCACCCCAGCGATACCAGTACCTAGCATGGTTGCTAGTGGTACGGTGCGTTTTGGGTTCTCAACCATACCGGAAGATACCGCTGCCGATTCAACGCCGACAAATGACCACAAACAGATCAGAACTGCAGTAATAACCGCATGGCTATCCGTCCCAGCAGAAACATTCCAGTTTTGTTGATACAGCTCAGGATCAAAGTGGGTCCAGCCGACGAACGCAGTACCTAGCACTGGAATTAAGATCAGAACTAGACCAAGGGTACATAAACGGCTTACCCAACTACCGCCAAGCAGGTTGACCAAGGTAAACACCCAAACTGAAGCTATGGTAGCAATACCTGCAGGGATTGGATGATTAAGGATAGGGAAGAAAACAGAGAGATAAGAAACACCGGTAATCGCAATCGCTAAGTTGCCAATCCAGTTTGCATGGTAATACAGCACACCTGTTTGGAAACCAAATACCGGAGAGACTTCACCCGCATAAGCAATTGGACCGCCCTCTTGTGGGTTCTTGGTCGCCAATCTAGCGAAAACGAACGCCAAGCTCAGCGCGCCAGTAATACAAATTAGCCAACTGAATAGAGAAATAGAACCTACTGTGGCTAGGCTAGATGGCAGCAGCGCGATACCACTGCCCATCATGTTACCGGCAACAACCCCTGTACAGGCAATCACACCGATTTTCTTTGTCGTTGATGACATAACGTCTCCAAGTTTTTCTACGAGCTAAAGCGCTCAATCTGCGACTTAGTGAGATGTCATCACAAGCTAGCCTGCAATATCTCACTCGATTTGCCGTGCAGACTACGCTCAAAAAAGCTAAAAGAAATAATGGTGAGGTTATTAATAAAATGATGATGAAAACATCATAAGGTTGATATAAACCTGACGACAAACACAGTGAAAACGCTTTATTTACAATGCATTACTAGAGAACCCTAAACCTTCTCCGAAGTGAGTTATAAAAAAATCAACTTATCAATCTCTGCTCGGCAAGTGGATAACGACCATTCACTCAACCACCAACCGCTCCCAATACGAATGTCATAGCAGCATTTAGCTTCATCACTACGGCTAGCTGAATATTCGAGTGGTTGATACACCTGTGGGAAGGAAAGGAGAAAGGAGAAAGGAGGAATGGCAATAACACCAATTGGTTAGATAATAAAAAGCCCTCGCAGAGTGCGAGGGCTTGATTTTCGGCGCTGTCTTTTTACAGCAAGTGAACCACCGATGGATGCACCGAGCGGTAAAGCGCGTAATCCAAGGACTTCAAGTTAGTATAAAAAATCATGTTTTCACACAGCATGTAGGTCTCAATAGCAGTATCGATATAGAAAGCCTCACTGTAGGCTTCACTGGCCTGATCCAAATCACCCATCAACTCCGCATGCTTACCAAGCAAAACGTACGACAAAGTAGAGTCTCGCGTCGCTAATGCTTGGTCTAAATAGCGCTTAGCAACATCCATATGATTACTCAACGTCGCATGCAGTGCCAGAGCTTCATAAATCCTTGGTTGTACTGGCGCGACTAGTATAGGACGACTGGCTTCTAAATTGCGGCTAAGGGCATTAACCCGTGATTGATTCAATTCCTGTTCAGTATCAAGCGCCTGTGCCACATAGTAGGAAATGTAGAGTTCCGCTTGAACATACAGGTTATTTGGTTCGATTTGTAAAACTTGCTCTAATAGATCCACACCGTGCTTGAACGGTTTCACATCCGACTGATTTAGATAGTGATTAGCTTGAATCAACAGTTGCATCGCTTGAGCATCGTTGGGCAGTCCCACCACCAACGCGTTAGATTTCTGCTCTGGTTGAGGGATTTTCATCGCCGTCATTAAATCCACCGCCACCTGACGTAAGATAGCCTTCAAGTGCTGGATAGCAAGTGGGTACTGACGACTAAAAATGACCTTTTCAGATGAGTTGTTGCGGTATTCTACGACTAAAAACTCGCTACCATTTTCATCCTCTACCCGTACAGAGACGGTTTTGCCTGGCAAAATGCCTGAGGTGAAATCGGCTTTATCCAATTGCACTCGATAGGAGCTCACTTGAGTGATGTCCGACATCAGCTTTTGTGTGATTCCATCCGCCAATTCGTGGCTCAACTGGCTATTGTTAAATCCGTCCTGATACTGAAATTCAATCAAATGTGCATCAATCGCCTGAGTAATCTTCACCCCAGTTTGATGATAGGTAAAGATCGCGATGAACACGACCAATAGGGAAATCCACAGGGCATTGAGAACGTTGTGTTTGCCACGAGAATTCAGCGTGAAATAACCACTGCGACGCTTTTGACATACCGCTCGCGTTAAAGGCCCGGCAGGAAATGTCATCTCTGAAGAATTACCGCTCTGCACGGGCTCGGCATGTACGGAAGCTTGCGTCACATCAGGAGTTTTCCCCTTACCTAGCGGCAAACGCTCTAAAGCCTCAACATTCGCCACTAACTTGTAGCCACGCTTGGGAACCGTCACTACATAATGGGTGTTATCTTCACGGCCATCTTTAAGCAATTTGCGTAGCTCAAAGATTGACTGAGTGACCACTTGATCTGTCACAATCGCTCCAGACCACACATGCTCAATGAGCTCTTCGCGACAAAATACTTCGCCGACATGCTGGGCTAGAAACAGTAATAAGTTAATTAATCTTGGCTCAACCGAAACTTCCCTATCTTGGCGATATAGCTTATTTTCATCAACGCTTAGAACCCAATCGTTGATTTGAAGGTACATTCCGACCATTTGAAACTCTCAGCTCGTAAATTAAAAATGCTTTGCTACGAATATGCAGCAGTTGGATTTTTATGCTGTCGACCAAAGGAGGGGATTATAGGCACGGGTATAAGTAAAACCTAATCAAGCCTAGCGGTAATAATGCAATCTTAGATTGTTATAGGCAGGAATGGCTGCAAGATAAATGCAGCCAATGTCTAAAATAACGTCACTACGCAGTGATAAATCGCTCAGTGACATACTCAATTAACGATGAGGCTTGCAAGAACTACGCTCACTCTCTAGTGCTGCCAAAATGGAGCAATGGCTAGCATCATCATTGTCATGACCACAACATGCATCATTAATTTTCTTTAGCGCGCTACGGATACGAGTTAGCTCATTGATTTTTTCATCGATGACACCAAGTTTGGCGCTGGTGATTGCTTTGACCTCAGCACAACTATGCTCAGTAGCCTCAAGCTTGATTTCAAGCAGCTCTCGAATCTCGTCCAAGCTCAGCCCGAGGTCTTTTGCCTTGAGAATAAAGCTGACTTGTTTTTGGTTCTCTTCATTATAAAGACGATAACCTGAATCACTACGCCCTGCTGGCTTGATTAACTGGTTTTTCTCGTAAAATCGCAGCGTATCTGCGGTCACATTACAGCGTTTTGCCAGTTCTCCAATCTGAAACATAACTTTTCCTATTAACTGTTTCGTTACTTTTTACCGATAAAGACAAGGTTTTTGCAATTAATTTTGCGATGCCAAACGATTGCGCGAGCTTTTTTGTAATAAATTAGTTAGAATGTGCGCCATCAAACTCAGAGACTATTCTATCCCCAGTATCTACTGGAAAGGTCTTTACCAAAACTGGCCAATATTCTACTCGGCTAAACATAGTCATAGTAGGAACAAGTTCATTTTTGGCAAACATCTTTATCTTTCATATTAACTCTGTGACTTTGAGGAATTGAAGCATGACTAACGCTCGTCCTATTCGCCGCGCTCTGATCAGCGTATCAGACAAAACTGGTATTGTTGAGTTTGCACAAGCTCTAACTAACCGTGGCGTTGATATTCTATCAACTGGTGGTACGGCTCGCCTACTAGCAGAAAAAGGCATCTCTGTAACTGAGGTATCAGACTACACTGGTTTCCCTGAAATGATGGACGGTCGCGTTAAGACTCTTCACCCGAAAGTACATGGTGGTGTTCTAGGTCGTCGTGGTCAAGATGATGAAGTGATGGAAACGCACGGCATCAACCCAATCGATATGGTTGTGGTAAATCTATATCCATTCGCAGAAACAGTAGCAAAAGAAGGCTGTACACTAGCTGACGCGGTAGAAAACATCGATATCGGCGGCCCAACTATGGTTCGCTCTGCGGCTAAAAACCATAAAGATGTGACTATCGTGGTTAACGCTCACGACTACGAGCGTGTTATCGCTGAAATGGATGCAAACGAGAAATCTCTAACACTAGAGACTCGCTTCGACCTAGCTATCGCTGCATTCGAGCACACCGCTTCTTACGACGGTATGATCGCAAACTACTTCGGCACTATGGTCCCATCATACGGTGAGAACAAGGAAGGTGATGAAGAGAGCAAATTCCCTCGCACCTTCAACCAGCAGTTCGAGAAAAAGCAGGACATGCGCTACGGTGAGAACAGTCACCAAGCAGCGGCTTTCTACGTTGAAGCGAATCCTGAAGAAGCGTCTGTTTCTACTGCTCGCCAAATCCAAGGCAAAGCCCTTTCTTACAACAACATCGCCGACACTGACGCAGCGCTTGAGTGTGTGAAAGAGTTCGACGAGCCAGCATGTGTGATCGTTAAGCACGCGAACCCATGTGGTGTGGCACTAGGCGGCAACATCCTAGAAGCATACGACCGTGCATTCAAAACAGACCCAACGTCTGCATTTGGCGGCATCATCGCATTCAACCGTGAGCTGGATGCTGCAACTGCAACAGCTATCACTGAGCGTCAATTCGTTGAAGTTATCATTGCTCCTGCTGTTTCTGCACAAGCAGTCGAAATCATCGCGGCTAAGAAAAACCTTCGCCTACTTGAGTGTGGCGAGTGGACAACCAAGACTACGGGCTTTGACGTGAAGCGCGTTAACGGCGGCCTACTAGTTCAAGACCGCGACCAAGGTATGGTGTCTGAAGATGACCTTAAAGTCGTTTCTAAACGCCAGCCAACCGCTGAAGAGCTAAAAGACGCGCTATTCTGCTGGAAAGTAGCGAAGTACGTGAAATCAAACGCGATTGTTTACTCTAAAGGTGACATGACTATCGGTGTCGGTGCTGGTCAAATGAGCCGCGTGTACTCAGCAAAAATCGCAGGTATTAAAGCTGCAGACGAAGGTCTACAGGTTGAAGGTTGTGTCATGGCATCAGATGCATTCTTCCCGTTCCGTGACGGTATCGACGCGGCTGCAGAAGCAGGCATTAAGTGTGTTATCCAACCAGGCGGTTCTATGCGTGATGACGAAGTTATCGCGGCAGCCGATGAACATGGCATGGCGATGATCTTTACCGGAATGCGTCACTTCCGCCACTAATTCTCTCTTCGTATTTGGTACTGTGGCGTCGTTAACTGCTTTCGCCCACCCCGGTCACATAGCGGGGATGGGCTCAATTGTTGCCTAGCCACAGCACCAACTACTTTGAGAAAAGCTTATTACTTGGCTTTCAAATATTTAGCATTTCAAAAAATATTTGAAATACGTAGAGCAAGTCAGTGGTTTTAGTTCAAGGAAAAAGCGCGGAGTTTATAAGCATAAATGAGCACTTTTGACACAGAAATAAAGACACTGACGCAGCTATAAGGATTTTAAAGACATGAATGTATTAATTATTGGTGCTGGCGGTCGTGAGCACGCTTTAGGTTGGAAAGCAGCACAAAACCCAAATGTTGAGACAGTATTCGTTGCGCCTGGTAACGCAGGCACAGCTCTAGAGCCAAAACTAGAAAACGTAAACATTGATGTTGAAGCAATCTCTGAGCTGGTTGCTTTTGCTCAAGAGAAGAAAATCGAGCTAACAATTGTTGGCCCTGAAGCGCCGCTAGTTATCGGTGTGGTTGATGCTTTCCGCGAAGCGGGTCTACCAATCTTCGGCCCAACCGAAGCGGCTGCGCAGCTAGAGGGCTCAAAAGCATTCACCAAAGACTTCCTTGCGCGCCACAAGATCCCAACAGGCGCATATGCAAACTTCACTGAAATTGAACCAGCTCTAGCTTACGTTCGTCAGCAAGGTGCTCCTATCGTAGTGAAAGCTGACGGTCTTGCTGCAGGTAAAGGTGTTATCGTTGCGATGACACTAGAAGAAGCAGAAGACGCAATCAAAGACATGCTGGCTGGCAACGCCTTTGGTGAAGCTGGTAGCCGCGTGGTAATCGAAGAGTTCCTTGAAGGCGAAGAAGCGAGCTTCATCGTGATGGTCGATGGTCAGAGCGTTCTACCTATGGCCACCAGCCAAGACCACAAACGTGTCGGCGACAAAGATACCGGTCCTAACACTGGCGGCATGGGTGCTTACTCTCCTGCTCCTGTGGTAACACCTGAAATCCACGAACGTATCCTTGAAGAAGTTATCTACCCTACCGTGCGCGGTATGGATGCAGAAGGCCACCCATACACGGGTTTCCTATACGCGGGTCTAATGATCGATAAAGACGGCACACCGAAGGTTATCGAGTACAACTGCCGCTTCGGTGACCCAGAAACGCAACCTATTATGATGCGTATGGAGTCTGACCTTGTTGAGCTATGTCTAATGGCCATCGACGAGAAGCTAGATGAAGCTGAGTCAAAATGGGACCCTCGCGCGTCTATCGGCGTTGTCCTAGCCGCTGGCGGTTACCCTGCTGATTACGCAAAAGGAGATGTCATTTCTCTACCCGCTGAGCAAGCTGACGCTCAGAAGATCTTCCATGCTGGTACTGCAAATAATGCAGCGGGTGAAGTGGTGACAAATGGTGGGCGCGTACTGTGTGCAACAGCATTAGGTAATAGCGTTTCAGAAGCGCAAGAGAAAGCTTATGCACTGGCTAAGCAGGTGAGTTGGAATGGTATGTTCCACCGCAACGACATCGGCTACCGCGCGATTGCACGTGAGCAAGAGAAATAAATAACAATTTCAGTTTGGCTAACTGACTAAAAGTAAAAAGGCGCTCAACGAGCGCCTTTTGTTTATCTGTTAAAGCCTACGCTTATTCTTCAATTAAGCTTGGACGCTCAATACAGTCATGACTGTCATCAGACAGCATTAATAGCTCATTAACGACTACTTTATTGCTGCGTGTTGAACCAATAAACGCCGCATAGCTATCGACCGATGATAAACGATTCACGACGAAGCTTGGTAAGGTCTCATTAAACTCCACCTGCTCGTAACTCTTACCATTACATGCATCGAAGCTGGTTCCGTCCCAATAGCCTTGAATCAGTCTCGTACCATTGCTACTTTGCTGCTTGGCGACATCAGCAATGTTGAGCGCTTCTTGCTTCAACCAAGCAATTTTATCGGCCTTAAGCGGCAACACTCGACCATCTAGCCTATGTTGCTGATAGATCGCATCGCCGTCTTTGTTAAAGCGCACATGAATACGATACGGCACTAGCTCGGTATCTTTAAGCTGTTCACCTTCACGAATCAGTTCTCGCAGCTCACCGTCATCCCAGCGGTAGTCGGTTTTATACCAGCCATAATCGCCAGCCGCGACATAATCTGCAGCCGTATGAGGAAAGGTCAGACGCTCCGTGTACCAATATAAACTGGTCGCATCGCCCATCGTCTGTCCACCAGTATAGTTGGAGAACTGATCAAGGTTCGGCGTTGGTACACTCGAGGAGCAACCGATAAGCAAAGAAGCGATTAGTGAAGGAAGAAGTATTTTTTTCATAGTCACAAAATAAATATACGCCAAGATAGGAAAGACTACCTTGGCGTATTATATACAATCTAGAGTGTAAAACTCTGAAATCAGTATTTAATTATTTTACTGCGTCTTTCAGTGCTTTACCTGCTACGAATGCAGGAACGTTCGCTGCAGCGATTTGGATCTCGTCACCAGTTTTAGGGTTACGGCCAGTACGTGCTGCACGGTGGTTAACTTTGAATGTACCAAAACCAATTAGTTGAACCTGGTCACCCTCTTTTAGTGCGCCAGTCACACCTTCAAGAGTAGCTTCAAGAGCAGCTTTAGCTTGTGCTTTAGATAGGTCTGCTTTCTCTGCGATAAAGTCGATTAATTGGGTCTTGTTCATTAGGTTTCCCTTCTCATATGTTATCGAATTCAACTCACTCTAAATCATAAATGCCCCATCTGGCAAAGGTTTGTAAGCGATCTTTCGCTTTCATGACGTACTTTTAACCGTATTCTGAGTAATAACTCACAATTTGTTACTCTGGAAGGATCAGTTAATACTTGTTTTTAACCTCATTAGGCCTTATTTATACATCAGCGAAAGTCCGTAAAGCCTGATAGTGCGGGGCTTAAAGCGAATACAAAATGTCCACTTTAATCATGCACAGGTTCGAAAAGTCAGACTTTTCATGCAAAGTTTAAAGTGGAGATAAACCTACATAGGACACTTATGTTGTTGCTAACTATATACGTCTCTGTTGCGATTGGCGTATCGTTTATCTGCTCCGTTTTAGAAGCGGTTCTTCTGAGTATCTCACCAAGTTATATCGCCCAATTGCGTCAGCAAGGCCACCCTGCGGCTGCCGCTTTGGCAAAGTTAAAAACAGATATCGACCGTCCACTGGCTTCGATCCTTACCCTTAACACCATCGCTCACACAATTGGTGCGGCGACAGCGGGTGCTCAGGCTGCGGTAGTATTCGGTAGCGAATGGCTTGGCGTATTCTCTGGCGTACTGACACTAGGTATTCTGGTCCTGTCTGAAATCGTACCGAAAACCATCGGCGCGACATACTGGCGTCAACTTGCGCCAATGGCAGCAACTACACTACGCTGGATGGTATGGGCCCTGACACCGTTTGTTTGGTTCTCAGAACAGATCACTAAGCGCTTAGCTCGTGGCCATGAAGCACCAAAAATGCGTGATGAACTGTCTGCGATGGCAATTTTGGCAAGAGAGAGTGGCGAATTTGCTGAGGGTGAGTCTAAGATCCTCAACAACCTGCTAGGTATTCAAGATGTCCCCGTGACGCAGGTGATGACGCCTCGTCCGGTGGTATTCCGCGTCGATGCAGAAATGACGATTAACGAGTTTCTGGATAAACATAAAGAGACGCCATTTTCGCGCCCACTGGTATACAGCCAGTCAACGGATAACATCATCGGCTTTGTTCACCGCTTAGAGTTATTTAAGCTTCAGCAAGCAGGCAGTGGTGAGAAGCAACTTGGTGCAGTGATGCGTCCAGTACATGTACTGTTCAATACCATTGCGCTACCAAAAGCGTTTGAGCAGATGATGGCTAACCGCCTGCAACTAGCCATGGTGGTCGACGAGTACGGTACAATTCAGGGTATTTTGACTCTAGAGGATGTGTTTGAACACCTAGTTGGTGAAGAGATTGTCGACGAAGCGGATCGCACCACCGACATGCAAGAGCTCGCTTTTGACCGCTGGGAAAAGTGGAAAGAAAAACACGGCGTTATCGAAAATCGCGATGATGACGATGAAGAGTTTGAGAAACCATCAAGCACTGATGACTCGAAAGAGAATAAATCATAGAAAAAATAAAGGGAGCCTCGGCTCCCTTTATTTTTAAAACTGCTTTACAGACTAATACCGATATTGCTCACGCCTTCATCACGCAGCTCTGCTCGTAAATCTTTAATCAAGTCGATATCACGCTCTTCTGCTTCACGTAGCGGACGGAAGATCGCCCATTGCACGTCCCACTCCTCACAAACCGCTTCATTCTGCTTCTGGTTTTCGTTAGTGATTTCTTCACCCGTTTGCGCTTCTTCAAGTTGAGCAACCGTCATCACTGACTGCTGACTTACCTTATGCATGTTCTCAAACAAGTAGTCTCTGTCTAGCAAGCCATGAAGTAAGTGCGACAGCGATACACATGCATCAATCGCTGGGTAAACCCCGTAAAAATCAAAGTCTTCAGAAGTAGGGATAATCTCTTCAAGCTTTTCTAGTTGGCGTTCAAAATTCACCTTCGCGGTTTTAACGGTAAGCTGCTCCCAGATGCTATCCAACACATCGCGGTAAACACGCGCCTGAGCAAACTCTGTACTATCACAAAACATCGCATAGTTTGGGTACATACGTTCACACAGGCTCGCCATAAAGGTAATCTGTTTCCATGGTTCTAACTTCTCAAGGCGAAGCTGAAGAGGATTCTGTAGCATAGAGACTCTTAGGGTCTATTGACCTAGTTGCTGAATTAGACAGCGAAAGTGTACTTGATAACCAGCAGGGAAAAAAGCAAGGCGATGAACAATTTCACTCATAAGTTGTATCTACTCACTGAAGATAATCCATATTATCTCGCGCTATTGGATCAGTTAACACTACCTGATATAGAAATAACGTCTGATAAGGAACAAGCGACGATTCTATTAGCCTCTCCGCCCATGGCAGCCAAGTGCTTTGATGAGTTTCCCAATGTCGAGTGGGTGCAATCTATCTACGCAGGTGTTGACGCACTTGTTCCATGTCTAGAGAGCTTTAGTGGCGAACTCACCAATGTAAAAGGCATCTTCGGCCAACAAATTTCTGAGTACGTCCTTGGCCATACCATTGAGCATTGCCGTCACTTTACGCACTACCACCAGCAACAAATGCAAAAAGCTTGGTCACCAAAGCCTTATCAATCTCTGGCAGGCAAGAAGATGGTGATTCTTGGCACAGGTTCGATAGGTTCCTATCTCGCCAATACTGCTAAAACATTTTCGATTGTGCCTATTGGTATTAATCGTAGTGGTATCCCAAGTAAAGGCTCACCATTTGAGTCGACTTATCATATTCAAGAGTTAGCTACCGCCTTAGATCAAGCAGATATTGTCGTCAACACATTACCCAACACGCCTGAAACACAACATATTCTAAATAGCGACAGCTTATCTCACTGTAAAGGCGCGCTACTGTTCAACGTTGGTCGCGGCAGCGCGCTTGAGCAGCAAGGTCTACTAGAAGCTCTTGAATCTGAATCAATTAGCCATGCTTTCCTTGATGTATTCGAGCAAGAACCATTAGAAAGTAATCACCCCTACTGGCAGCATCCAAACATCACCATCACTCCACATATTGCGGCTCTTAGCTTTCCTGAACAGGTGGTGGAGATCTTTGCGGAAAACTACCAACGCTGGCGAGATGGGTTTGGTTTAATTAACACTGTGGACTTGGATAAAGGCTACTAGTGCCGAGAAAGATATATGTTGGATGATTTACTGCAGCAAGTAAGAGCTTGTCGTTTGTGTGAAGAGAACTTGCCCTTTGGCGCGAACCCCGTCATACAAGCTTCTGAATCTGCAAAGTTATTGATTATCGGCCAAGCTCCTGGAACTCGTGTCCATGAAACCTCAATCCCTTGGAATGACCCAAGCGGTAACAGACTAAGAGAATGGCTTGAGCTCGATAAAGAGACCTTTTACGACGAAAGTCAGGTAGCCATTATGCCGATGGGGCTCTGCTATCCTGGCAAAGGGACAAGTGGAGACTTACCTCCTAGAAAAGAGTGCGCCCCTAAATGGCATCAAGCGGTATTAGAACAATTACCTAATGTCGGTATGACGTTACTGATTGGACAGTATGCACAAAACTACTATCTAAATGACAAACCTAAGACTCTGACGGAAACTGTGCAGCAATGGCAGCGCTGGGCACCAACTTATTTACCACTGCCCCACCCTTCACCAAGAAACACATTATGGCTAAAAAAGAACCCATGGTTTGAAGATGAGGTGGTGCCGTTTATTCGCGACTACGTACATCGACACCTAGGCACCTAGCTAACTAGCAGATACAAAAAAACGGAGACCGAAGTCTCCGTTTTCAATTTCACTATGAATAGCGAGGGGATGATTACATCATACCGCCCATGCCACCCATACCGCCCATGCCACCCATATCTGGCATTGCAGGAGCATCTTTAGCTGGTTGGTCAGTAACCATAGCTTCAGTTGTGATCATAAGACCAGCCACTGACGCGGCAAATTGTAGTGCGCTACGAGTTACTTTAGTTGGGTCTAGGATACCCATCTCGATCATGTCACCGTATTCGCCCGTTGCCGCGTTGTAACCGTAGTTACCTTCGCCTGCACGAACATTGTTAGCAACAACAGACTCTTCATCACCAGCGTTCTTAGTGATTTGACGGATTGGCGCTTCCATTGCACGTAGTGCTACACGGATACCAACGTTTTGCTCTTCGTTGTCACCTTCAAGGTTAGCAACTTTAGATGCTGCGCGGATTAGTGCAACACCACCACCAGCAACCACACCTTCTTCAACCGCTGCGCGAGTTGCGTGTAGCGCATCTTCTACGCGGTCTTTCTTCTCTTTCATTTCAACTTCAGTTGCTGCGCCAACTTTGATTACCGCAACACCGCCAGCTAGTTTAGCTACGCGCTCTTGTAGTTTCTCTTTGTCGTAATCTGAAGTTGCATCTTCGATTTGCTGACGGATTTGAGCAACACGACCTTGGATCATCGCTTCTTCACCCGCACCATCGATGATGGTTGAGTTTTCTTTCGTGATAGTCACGCGCTTCGCTTGACCTAGGTCTTCAAGAACAACTTTCTCTAGTTCTAGACCGATCTCTTCAGAAATCACTGTACCGCCAGTTAGGATAGCGATGTCTTGTAGCATTGCTTTACGACGGTCACCAAAACCAGGCGCTTTAACCGCTGCTACTTTCACGATGCCACGCATGTTGTTCACAACTAGAGTTGCTAGCGCTTCGCCTTCTACATCTTCAGCGATGATTAGAAGTGGACGAGATGCTTTCGCTACCGCTTCCAGAGTTGGAAGAAGTTCACGAATGTTCGATACTTTCTTATCGATTAGTAAGATGAACGGGCTTTCTAGATCAACAGAACCTGCTTCTTGGTTGTTGATGAAGTAAGGAGATAGGTAACCGCGGTCGAACTGCATACCTTCTACTACGTCTAGCTCGTCTTGTAGAGCCTGACCTTCTTCAACTGTGATAACGCCATCACGACCTACTTTTTCCATCGCTTCAGCAATGATGTTACCGACTGTCGCGTCAGAGTTTGCAGAGATAGTACCAACCTGTGCGATCGCTTTTGTATCAGCACATGGTACAGATAGCGTTTTTAGCTCTTCAACAGCAGCGATTACAGCTTTGTCGATGCCACGCTTAAGATCCATTGGGTTCATGCCTGCAGCGACTGCTTTAAGGCCTTCATTCACGATAGCTTGAGCAAGTACTGTTGCTGTTGTTGTACCGTCACCCGCAGCGTCATTTGCTTGAGACGCCACTTCTTTAACCATTTGCGCGCCCATGTTTTGGAACTTGTCTTCAAGCTCGATTTCGCGCGCTACAGATACACCATCTTTAGTAATCGTTGGGGCACCGAAAGATTTGTCTAGAACTACGTTACGGCCTTTAGGGCCTAATGTTACTTTTACTGCGTCAGCCAGAACGTTTACACCTTCAAGCATTTTTACGCGTGCGTCGTTACCAAATTTAACGTCTTTAGCAGCCATCTTTTATTTCCTTTAAATTCTTTGTCTTGACTAGTATTTGAATCTGAGCAAAAAACTACTCAATGATTGCTATTACTCAACGATCGCCATAATGTCGTTTTCAGACATCACTAGCACTTCTTTACCGTCGATTTTTTCAGTCTTAGTACCGTAACCTTCAGCGAAGATAACCGTGTCGCCAACTTTTACGTCCAACGGTAGAACTGTACCGTTTTCTAGAATGCGGCCTTTACCTACAGCTAGAACTACGCCGCGAGTCGATTTCTCTGCAGCAGAACCAGTTAGAACGATGCCACCAGCTGACTTAGATTCAACTTCTTGGCGCTCAACGATAACTCGGTCGTGTAATGGACGAATATTCATCGGGTGTCTCTCCTGAAAATTTCCATGTTTGATTTGATAAACGGCTTTCAAAGCCTTGTGGTAACTATATGAGGGACGGATTAAGTAAACCCAAGGGGGAGTAGAATTTTTTTTGTGATCGAGTTCAGAGATGTAGGCAAACGAGAGCCTGTTCAATGAGAATATTCTTGAGAAATTAAAGCGACCTAAAGAACTCAGCGCCACTCATCTAACGAGATAACATCCGCTAATGGCTGTTTGTCTGATTCAATGACATCGCCATCTAATACACCTTGGAATTTGGTCATTTGAGATACAAGTTCACGCATTAAGACCATATTGGCATGGTTCGGGTTCTTACAGGTGCTGACAACACGATCGATATGACTTTGCTGTGCCCAAAGTCTCTCTTGCATCTCTTCCGAAGCGGAGAGGATCATCTCTTCACACATGTCTTGCTTGAGTTGAGAGAAGGCATCGGGGTTATTTTGTGCAAGCTCCATCAACTCATCAAAAGAAGGTAATGTTTGATTGATTAATGGTGTTCTCATAATGCCTCCTCATACACTGATTGAAGTATCAGCAACTCATTTAAGGATAGGTGATCATGAAAACAATGGAAGATGGGATTATTCTAAGTCTCAAAAGTAAGAACACTTAATGAGGTATAGGTTTAATCAGTCTTCAAACGAAATTCGGTAAGCGCATCGCCTTTCGCCTTGAACAATATGCTCTGTTCGTTCTATCAGGCACTCAGCACCAAGTAGCTTCTTAAAAACATTCAGCTCAGACTGACAAAGAGAAGGGCAACGCGTTGCAGCTTTACAGATAGGACAGTGGTTTTCAATCATAGTATATCCAGACTCCGTCTTCTCTAACTCAGCCATATAGCCTTCTTGTTGACGCAACTCGACTAGCTTTAGTAAACGAGCTTCCAGTTCAGAATATTCGCTTAACTGACTTAGGTAATTATGAAAAGTTTGCTTTTCCCTTTCATCGGCGACCTTTTGTAGCCCTTCTTTACCAAACAAGCTCTCAACCGCGTCTATGACTTGAATTGTTAGTTCACCGTGACGATCAGCAAATTCTTTGTGCCCTTCAGAAGTAAGCGACCAATATCTAGTTGGTCGGCCAACTTTTAATTTACGGTCTTCAAATGTAAGCACGCCTTGAGACTCAAGAGCTTGTAGGTGCTGACGAGCGCCCATCGTCGTCATAGATAACTCTTGTGCCAACTGTTTTACCGTAACCGCACCAGTGGTTTTGATTAACTGTAAAATTTTATCCGTGCTTTTCATATTTACTTCCTCAATCACTAGGTAATTATGAGGGAAGCCATTTATAAAGCAAACGCTTTACATGCCTAAAGATGACTCTGACACAAGGTACTTCATTGGTACCAGCGCTTTAGTACGAGTATAGCGATCGTATAAACCTTTCAACGAGTTAGGCAGCTCCTGACAATCAACCGTCTTAAAGCCATGCTGTGCATAAAAGCCTTCAAGGTGCTGATAGGCAAAGCAGTAATCGCCCTCAGCTAGCACATGCTGCGAACAATAACACATCAGTTCATGTCCGAGCCCTCGCCCCCTAAAATCAGGGATAACAAGCATCCCCGTCAGTAATCGATATTGTTCAATAGCTCGAAAGCGGACAACAACTGCCATTTGGTTTTCCATGTAGCCGACCAAAGTTAGCTCATCCTTTTTTGCCTTACCAGATGGATAAAAGGATTTGTATAGCCTCGTGACTAAAGGCAACTTCATCGGGTCCAGTTGCTCAATCTGCATTGCACTCATTATCACCAATCTCGATTTGAGGTAGAATGAGCGCAGTTTAGATTACTCGATAAAACCAATGCAAATTACAGCTAACGCCGACCTACGTCCTTATCATACTTTTTCTATTTCTCAGCAGTGCGCCTTTCTTGTTGAGGTCAACTCTATAGATGAGCTAAAACAGGTCTACCTGAATGCCGAATGGAACGCTTTACCTAAGCTCGTACTTGGTAAAGGCAGTAATATGCTCTTTACTGAGAAATACCAAGGTATGGTGATCATCAATGCGTTGCTTGGCAAAAAAGTTACTGAGTCTGACACACACTGGCATTTGCATATATCGGGTGGTGAAGATTGGCCTTCTCTTGTCCAGTGGGCGATTGAAAGTGGTTACCCTGGTTTAGAAAACTTAGCTCTTATCCCGGGTTGTGCCGGCAGTGCACCGATCCAGAACATTGGTGCTTACGGTGTTGAGCTAAAAGATATCTGTGAGTATGTAGATATTCTCTGCCTTGAGACCTTCACGGTTAAGCGACTGAGCGCAGCGGAGTGCCAATTTGGTTACCGCGACTCGATTTTTAAACACAAGTTATATCAAAAGGCTGTAATCATTGCGGTTGGTATGAAGCTCTCTAAAGATTGGCAACCAAATATCGAGTATGGTCCCCTTAAATCCTTGGCTTCAACAGACCTTGCCGCCCAACAGATATTTGATCGCGTATGCCAAATTCGTATGGAGAAACTCCCTAATCCTGCTGTAACGGGCAATGCTGGTAGTTTTTTCAAAAACCCGGTGATTTCAAAAGCCCACTTTGAGCAGTTAAAGAATCAATTTCCCGATATTGTTGCCTACCCCGCGGATAACGGAATGAAAGTCGCCGCTGGCTGGTTAATCGATCAATGTAAGTTAAAAGGTACAACCGTTGGTGGCGCTCAAGTTCACCCGATGCAAGCACTCGTGCTGATCAACCAGAACGACGCAACAGCGAAAGACATCATTCAACTTGCCGCTAAGGTTCGAGATGCCGTGTTAAATCGCTATCAAATAGAGCTTGAACATGAAGTTCGCTTTATGGGGGCGAAACAAGAAACCTACTTACAAGACATCTTGGAGAAGCAGTCATGAAGGACCACTCGGCAAAATTATCGATATTAAAAACGCTTTCCCAAGGTGGCTTTCACTCAGGTGAAGAGCTTGGTGATCAACTTGGTGTTTCTCGCGCCGCTGTGAGTAAGCATATTAAAGGTATTCAAGAATGGGGCGTCGATATCTTCCGCGTACAAGGCAAAGGCTACCAACTAGCGAAACCCATGCAGTTGCTTGACCAAGAATTATTAAACCAAGCCCTAACGACCCCCGTTGAACTTATTCCTATTATAGATTCGACCAACCAATACTTACTCGAACGAGCAGACAGCTTAGAGTCTGGGTCGGTATGTTTAGCTGAATATCAAGCTAAAGGGCGCGGACGTCGTGGCCGAGAGTGGGTTTCCCCATTTGGCTCTAATCTATACCTATCGATGTTTTGGCGCTTAGATGCAGGCATGGCAGCGGCGATGGGACTAAGCTTAGTCGTTGGTGTTGCCATCGTTGAAGCACTAGAAGAGATTGGTTTAGAGGGCGTAAAGCTTAAGTGGCCGAATGATCTTTATTATCAAGATAAAAAGCTCGCTGGCATCTTAGTTGAGATGTCTGGTCAAGCGGGAGCTGCGGCAAACCTTGTTATCGGCATGGGTATGAATCTGATGATGTCTGATAAAACTGAAGGCATTACTCAACCGTGGGCAAGCCTGTCTGAAGTGGCTGATAATCAGAATATCGACCGCAACCAACTGGCTATCACTATGATAAAAACCTTGAATAAGTCGCTCGCTGATTATGAGCTGCAAGGAATGTCAGGTTTTGTTGAAAGATGGAATCGACTCGATAATTTCTTAGGACGCCCTATCAAACTGATCATGGGGCCAAGAGAGATTTCGGGCATTTCAAAAGGCATCAATGAACAAGGCGCGGTACTTTTAGAGACCGAACAAGGAATCGAAAGCTATATTGGCGGCGAGATCAGCCTACGACCTTCAAGTAGCGAGTCTTAGGTCACTCGCAACTTTTTCGTTCTTTTGCTAATATCCCTGTCCACTTTAAGTAAAGGTTACCCATCCAACATGATGACTCATAGGAATTTATTCGAACAACTTCCTACTTTGGCGCAAGATCCCGCTCAATTTGAGACGTTATACGCAGCCAAAGACTTTCGAGCTCGCTTAATTGAAGCGATTCGTCAGGCAAGTAAACGAATCTACCTTGTGGCTCTTTACTTAGAAGATGATGAGGCTGGTCGAGAAGTTTTGACCGAACTTTATCAAGCCAAGCAGCGCAATCCAGGCTTAGATATTAATGTCTGTGTAGACTGGCACCGTGCCCAACGTGGTTTAATTGGTGCTGAACCTGGCGAAACCAATGCAGCAATGTATAAGTCATTTGCCGAAAACCATGAACATAAGATCCCAGTTTACGGAATCCCTGTTCGTGGCCGCGAAGTATTTGGCGTACTACACCTCAAAGGCTTTATTGTTGATGATCAGGTCATCTACAGTGGTGCAAGCTTAAACAATATCTACCTGAACTATAAAGACCGTTACCGCTTTGACCGCTACCATATACTAAGCAACAAAGCGCTCTCAGATAGTATGGTCGAGTTTATTCAGTCTGAAATGATTGAGCACCCTGCAGTGAATGACTTGGCGTGCCCAAGCAAACCTGAAACCAAAGAGATCAAAGCGCAAATTCGCCAGCTACGAGCATCGTTAGCAAAATCGAATTACCAATTTGAGTCTCAAGAAGTTTCTGCTGAACAAGTCGCTGTCACTCCTATCGTGGGTGTCGGTAAAAAACGTAACAAGCTAAACCAAGGTATCAACCAGCTACTTGCTCAAGCCAAAGATGAGATATTCATCTGCACGCCTTACTTTAACTTCCCACGCAGCGTGGCAAAAGAAGTGAAGAAGGCGCTCAAACGCGGGGTAAAAGTCACGATTGTTGTTGGTGATAAAACAGCTAATGACTTTTACATCTCACCAGAAGAAGATTTCCGCACCATTGGTGGCTTGCCGTACTTGTATGAGCGTAACTTACGCCAATTTGCCAAAGCCAATGAAGCTAATATTGCTAGCCGTAAACTATCTATCCATCTTTGGAAACACGAAGAAAACAGCTTCCACTTGAAAGGAATCTGGGTTGATAAACGCTATATGCTAATTACAGGCAATAACCTTAACCCACGTGCTTGGAAATTAGATTTAGAAAACGCTATCTTCATCCAAGATAACTATCATCACCTAACACCTCAGTTTGAAAAAGAGGTCGAGAATATTCTTCAACACACTGACCTAATCTGTACATACCGACAGTTAGAGAAATTTGAAGATTACCCAGATGCAGTACAAAAGCTGATGCGCAAAATTACTCGTGTAAAAGCGGATCGGGTTTTGAAACAGATTTTGTAGACAATATAAAGTTAGCTTGATATCTCCATACATCGAGCTAACTCACTTCTGCAAGAGAGTCGTTGTTTACATGTATATGCTAATATCTATCCAAGACTAATTAGAACAAGCTACTCATGGAAAAACGTCACTGCATTTATTATCACTGCTGTTATTTCTTTTTTATGCTTAGTGTCTTACTAGCATGGACATCCTTTAGCTACCCGACCTTTCCGACAACCATTCTCTCTAGTCTACTTATTGTTTTTTCTGTCTTCTTCTTTACTTCCATAGTACTTCCTCCTCCGACATGCTCTATTTTACAATCACAAGTTAGCCGAATTATTCCGACGCTCTTAACCGGGTTTGGAGTCGCATTTTTTGCTCTACTGTTGTTTAGAATCGACTACTCGAGACCAATATTGTTAATGGGGGGGACCCTAAGCTGCATTTGGTACATCAGCTTTTATGCTCGGCAAGAAGCAAAGTGGAAAGCAACTCTATACTTAGTCGGTGATTTCCAGCAATCACACGATAAGCTAACCAAGAAACTCACCTTAAAGCCCTATACTCCCATCATGGATTTATCCCTGTTAAAAAATGGCATTCTTGTCGATATGCAAACACCTTTTACAGAAAAGGAAGAGGGTATTATCTCCGATTGCTCCATTGCACAAATCCCGGTATACCATATCAGCCGACTTCAAGAGCGCTTAGAGCATAAAGTATCCAGCATGCACTTATCCGATACTACCGTACGCGCGTTACAGCCTAACTCAGGGTACTTTCGGATAAAATCAGTGCTCGATTTTGTAATAGCGATACTCGCAATTATCATCTCAGCTCCTATCATGGTAATTATCTGCGTATTGATTAAGAGTCAGGGGGGGGGATTGATCTTCTTTAAGCAAACTCGGGTTGGCCAAAACAACCAGACATTCACACTATACAAATTTAGAACGATGAGAACTAAAGCAAAGAGGAACACTGCTAAGTTTGCTTCAGAAGAGCCAGAGCGTATTTCTAAGCTAGGCCGGGCTTTGCGTCACAGTCGCCTAGATGAACTGCCGCAATTTTGGAATGTCTTGAAAGGAGACATGTCAATCATAGGGCCAAGGCCGGAGCAACCCTCTTTTGCAAAACAATTTGCTAAAGAGATCCCCTTTTATGACTACAGGCATATTGTAAAACCCGGGATCACAGGTTGGGCACAAGTAACACAAGGCTATACTGACAATACAGAAAGTACTAAAGAAAAGCTCGCATACGACTTCTACTATTTAAAATATTTAAGCTGGCAACTAGATTTCGAGATTTACCTCAAAACACTACGGGTAATGTGGATAGGCAAGGGAGCAGCCTAACCTACTCCAATATTGAAAGATATTCTGATTTATAGCTATAGATATTGAACTTCTCTGAGAGATCATTCGCTGCCGTTTTATATCGAGGGTAATTTAGCTTGATCTCCATAAGAGCTCGACGAACCTCCTCAATATTATTTTCAACGAGAAGACCATTCGGATTGCTTGGCTCAATCAACTCACGACAGCCTCCAACATCACTTAATATTAAGGGGATATTTGCGCTACCAGCTTCAATTGCAGACATGGGTAAACCCTCACTATCTGACAGCAAGATAAAAACATCAAAGTCAGCATAGTCTCGAAAGTTCTCAACTTCTCCAACCAACTCAACATTGGGTGATCGCCAAGTCGATAATTCGTTAAAGTCAGGGCCATTCCCTACAATCGTCAATTCAACCTCTGCTAGGTTGTGAATTGCATCCATCAGCAATTCATACCTTTTGGGCTGGCATAATCGCCCAACACTTACGACACGTAGCGCCCTTCCTTCCTCCAAGAAAGTTTTCTTACTCACCCTGAGCGGGAAAGTAGCGTTTTGAGCTAATTTCAGCTTCCTTTCTGGTACTTTTATAATATCCCTAGCCTTAACATAATCACTATGAGAGACACACCAGACTATATCTGAAAGCTTAGATAGTAGATGCTCTAAGGTGATGTATACCGACTTAAGTACTCCACCGTTATAGATACATGACCAACCATGAGAAACATACACACATTTAAACGAGTACTTGAGAGATATCAAGCGAGCATAAACACCTGCATTTGCTGAACTAGCAATAACAGTATCGACCTGATTATCTACCAAAAGTCGCGATATCTTACAAACGGCCTTTATCGAGAAACCTTGCTCTATTTCAGAGACAAAGTAGCAAGGTATGTTCGGTGATGCGCTGGATAACCAACCTGGCTGATTTGTAATGATAATAGGCTGAATGTCTCTCTCTAGTAGAGTAATGAGTTGTGCCACCCACGTTTGAGCACCACCGACTTCAGACTTTGTGATTAGGAATGCGACTTTTTTCACTTTACCGCTCATACACTTCAAGCCACTTATCAACCACACATATAATAGAGTAATGCTCCTCAATCATAACCCTAGAAATTCTACAATCACTATGTAAAGAGCGACTAGCTGCTTGCTCTAGCGCTTTAGCCATCGCTCCTGAATCCCCTACTGGCACTATAAGATCTTTATTAGCTACAAGTTCCCGAACGCCTTCACAATCAGAAGCAACAACAGTTCTCTCACAAGCCAAAGCCTCCATAATTGATACGTTAAGTCCCTCATGCTTAGAAGAAAGCACATAGATATCACAAGCAGATAGCCATTGTTCAGTATTATGTTGAACACCTAAAAATTGGATCTGTCGCCCCAAACCTTTAGAATTGACTAACTGTCGCAACTCATTCAACTGACTCCCTTGACCTATGATACCCAAAACAAAAGACTGGTTACTTTTAGCTGAGCTCAGCGTAAGTAGGTGAAAGGAATCAATAAGAGTAGCAAAATCCTTGGGCTCCTCTAGACGTCCGATTGAGAGAATAAAGATATTATCGTCTAGTAAATCAGCCTGAGAGCGGATCAGTTTTCTCGCCGACAGCGAATACTTGAACCGATGAGTGTCAATTCCATTGCCAATTACCACCATCTGGTTGGCTTTTCTTACTACTCCGAGATCTACAAATGATCTTAATGCCGCAGAACTTACAATTGTATTCACGCTAGCCAAAGGGTGAGTGACTCGGTAAACCAAAGTGCGCCATAGCCCTCCTTCATTAGAGCTATGAGCTGTGCAAATCAACTTAGGAATAGCCCCCATGATACGAAGTACACGACAAAATATATTGGCGTGAAACATATGACTATGTACAACGTCAGGCCTTATTTTCAAGATTAAAGCTTGGGCATGCACAAGACCAGCGACCATCCCCCAAGGAGTCTTGCTCATAGACAAAGAATGTAGCGTTACTTGAGTGGACTTAGGAGATACCTCATGCCGAGAGTTCAAACATAATATAGTTACAGAATGCGCTTGCCGTATAAACTCATCAGCCAGATCGCAAATTTGTCGTTCTGCCCCGCCCATGCCTAAACCAGTAGTTACCAGCAAAATCTTCATCTATATTCAATCTGTCCGCTTAGCTGTCAATACCATCATCAGAATTGAGATTTCCAAGTACTAATATTTTCAAAAGGAATGCGTAAAGACACCTCCAGTGGCATTTCAACACGATCTATAAGTGCCCGTTTATAGTTATCTAATTCAGTAGCCACTTCTGGTCGGAAAATTACAGGCAAGCCAAAATCTTTTTGCTTCTCTTTAGCCCTATTATCTACTCCAATAATAATTGAACGTTTATGGTGTTGCAGTGCAAGAACTCCACCATGCAATCGAGTACCTACATAGTCTAGTTCAGGATTAAGACTAAAGAGCTGGGTTATACTATCGATACTAGGTGATATAACCTCAATGACGCTATGCTCAATAGGAAGTAACTGGTAGTACTCAAAGTCCTTTGAGCCTTGTATCCAAAAGTATACCTTTCTGTATAGGTGTTGAAGCACCGAGATCATCACTGCATCAGCTTCTCGGTTTGGGCGATAATCTGTAAGCGTAAAAACAACGTCTTTACCTTTCTTCGATGAAATCAAGCTCAGGGAACTTGGAGTCAAACGCCATAATGTTGGGCAACCCGTATTAATTACATTGCCAATCCCGCAGGCCCTTAGTTTTGACTCTGTATATGAATCTCTGACCGAATGCAGGTGAGAATCTGAAAGCATCCTTTTTAACAAGCTTCTAGTATAGATGTCAGGATCCCCTTCATAACTTCCCCACCCAACCCCCAACGCAACTGTCGGAGCCATTAAAAACGTATTTACGAAGCCCACATTCCATTGACGCTTGAATAACATATGGGAATTTAAGCAGTTAGTTCCACACAAGAAGTTAACGCTAACTTCTCTCTGACGTTTAAAACCAACTCTCGTAAGCCTTTCATGGGTGGGGAACTGTACTTTCTGCGCTAAAGGAAATAGTTCAACGAGCTCTTGTTGAGCCGAGTTCATAATAACCTCATCACCAAGGTTAGTACTCACTATGCTCGTATTTAGAACTCCTAACTTAATTCCTAATGTATTAAAGCCCAAGTTTTTTCCTTACTAACTTACCCATTGATGCTTGCACGACAACTAATGCAAAAAAAGCCAAAGCGATAGCGAGATCCGTAAACTTAGACAATATTGCAAAGCATAGCAGCGACAGGAATACTGCAAATACATTAGATATCAAAACAAAACGCAGTTTTACATAAGACTTTAGCAACCAGAAGTCGAACCTAGACTTTGCTATCACTGTTTGTGACAAAATCACGATAACAAAGATAGCCACATTGATGGCATTCAATTCAACGAATGACAAAAACAAAGGAATAGCGATTGAAGTCACTGCTAACATAACTCTATTACTCTGCTTCAAGTAACTACTTTCAGCAAGGCTGATTTCAGTACTCTTGCGCTGACTAACCATTGTGGTTAGCAAGGGTTGCAGTTGATTTTCTTTAGCTGAAAAATAAACACTAGAAAAACCCATTACCATTATTGCAATTCTAGAGGCAACAACTACATCAGGGGCTAACCCATCAGAGAAAAGCAAAAATATTGCGTTAGTTCCAAACCAAAAAAGTAAGATAGATGACGTGTTCATCGCCCCCCGAGAAAAATAGAGGGCAATATTTGTAAAACAGACTCTCCCTAGCGTAGCAGCTCTGGAAGCACATAAGCCTAAAATTAAGCCTAGACAAGCTGACATCACAATCGAGGTAACAAGGTCGGTAACATTATTGATAAAGCCAATCATAATAAAAATGGACAAACTGCATGCCGATGACAAACTCATCAGCATCGCCCAAATATCCATTCCATATTTATACTTAGCTCTTCTAGAAACATCTAGCAAGGTAACAAACACGTAAAGTGCTACACACTGATAGGAAGCAAGAAATGCATCGATGATCTTTAGCTTTGCAGCAAGTATCACGGCACCAATCAAAGTAACCAATAACCCGGCTAAAACTATATTTCGGCAAGATTCAACGTTGTCAATATGGCTCGTCGATAAAAAATACGGAACAGTCACCATTCCATGACTTAACATTAGAAATAGAGATAATGTCGCAGCCAATTTTACAACCAGAAGCGCCTCAGAAGGTGATAAGAAAGTCGAAGAGAATAAAACGGGCAACGCTGTCAACAAGGTAAAAGAAACTTGGTCAACGTACTTATGAGTCTTCAAGCAGTCCACTAAGCTGTATCCCTCATAAATTTGTTAACCCCAGATTAGAAAATATAAACAAAATCATTTAGTTTGAAGGGTAAATGAAAATCATTAATAATCTAGCTCGTTATAATAAAGCTTATATGATGCTTTATTATATGCACTAATTTTTGAAGTGAGTAAAAAACACATAAAATCTAATGGAGCACGTCTATTTCATTAACTGTTTCACCTTTCAGTTTCTTCCAAACCAAATCTTCTATACCATCTTTTGGAGTAAACCCTATAGGAGCTTCTAATAACAATCTCCTGATTTTTTCATGCTCAAAGGCATGACAAGCCTTGTCTAACGATTCGAGCAACTTTAAGTATTCACTTAATAGAAGATAATTCTCATTTGCCGTCATAACTCTTGGGTGTGAGGTCCCTTCAACACTATCACTAATAAGAAGCTCTTCGAATAATTTTTCACCTGGCCTTAAGCCGGAGAACTCAATTGATATATCACCATCAGGGTGTAGTTTATCCTTCACTTCAAAGCCAGAAAGGCGAATCAACTTCGCTGCTAAGTCTACAATTTTAACTGGCTCCCCCATATCTAATACAAACACGTCTCCACCACGACTCATCGAGCCCGCTTGAATCACTAATTGTGCTGCTTCGGGGATAGTCATAAAATAACGAATAATATCTGGATGAGTAACAGTTACAGGTCCTCCAGCGGATATCTGATGCTTGAATAATGGAATAACTGAACCAGATGAACCCAGTACATTACCAAAACGAACCATTGAGAAGTTCGTGCGGCACTCTCCCATACTGTTTCCACTCGCCAGCGCTTGAAGCGCTAATTCAGCCATCCGCTTTGTTGCCCCCATAACATTAGTTGGACGAACAGCTTTATCTGTCGAAATAAGAACGAAAGACTCAACACCAGCTTCTAGAGCTGCCTTTGCCGCATAGTATGTACCAAAAATATTATTGCGAACGCCTTCAACAACATTAAACTCTACCAGTGGAACATGTTTATAAGCTGCCGCGTGATACACTGTATCAACGCCGAAGCTCTTGAATATCACCGAAAGCCTGTTAATTCTCTGTACTGAACCAATTAGTGGAACAATCTCTATATTGTAGCGCGACTCACAAACAACCTGTCTGATCTCACGCTCAATTGCATAAAGGCCATACTCTGAAACATCAAATAATATTAGAGTCTTAGGTGACAAATGAACGATCTGCCTACATAATTCAGAACCAATAGAACCACCTGATCCAGTTACCATCACCGTCTTATTCTTAATATTAGACTCCAAAAGTTCGCGCTTTGGTGCTACAGGATCTCTGCCTAGTAAGTCTTCTATAGCGACATCTTTCAGCTCATCAATTTTTGCCTTCCCTTCGACTATTTCTTTTAAATCAGGAACGGTAAGAACCTCGGCCTGCAAATGAACCAAAGAGTTAATTATCTCTTTACGTTTTGCTCGGCTGGCGCTCGGAATCGCTAATATTATCTGAGATATTTTATGCTTTGCGACGAGCTTGGGGATATCTTTTACACTTTCTACGGCGATGCCTGAAATCACAGATCGTCTAAGAGACTGATCTTCGTCAACGAATGCTTCTACCTTGTGCGAATCAGACGATCTCATCGCCTGAGCAAGCTGCCGACCAGCTGAACCTGCCCCATAAATGAGCACTTTCTTTCGGTCTCTCTGTAGAACACCGGAGAGCAACACTCGTACCAATAAACGAGCACCGCCACACAATAAGCAAAGAAAGGAGCCATAAATAACAGGAACAGATCTGGGAACAAATGCATCAAAATAGAAAGATAAAAGCCCGAATGTTCCCGCCGAAATTAAAGTTCCAATGCTAATGACAGCCAGAGCATGAAAAGTAAGATAGCGAAGTATAGCTCTGTATAGGCCTAACCGAGTAAAAGCATATACCGTGATAATTATTGTACCTAGTAGAATAAAGTGGTAATTATCATCATATAACGAAATGGGCTTACCTAACCTAGCCAAAAACGCCAAATAAAATGAGAGTACAATAAAAAAAACATCGACACTTACGCTTATGATACGTTTCTTTGAACGAGATAAGCGCCAAATTTCATTAAGGTTCATAAATAAGCCATTCCCAACTACATGTTAAAGTCACTAGTGTCCAAAAATAGAAAATTTAATTCTCAGAATGAAAACACAGCCATCATTACAAAAATCAATTAAGTACAATTTCCCCAAAAATTAACCATCAGAATTTTTAAATACCCAATGCCTACACATAATGAAGAAAAATGGAACATGAATCAGGCTTACTATAACAAAAACCAACATATCACGGCCGCCTAATATTAACACCAGCTTTCCTATAAGTTGTTGCACAACAAATGCAATACAAACTGCTAAAAGAAATTTAACCTTGGCCGCCTCTTCTGTTCTAAATACAAACCGGGAGTTAATAAGATAGCTGACAAAAAATGTAATCCAGAACGAGCCCGCTAGTGATACTGATTCGGAAAAATGTTGATTAATAAAATAAAATGAGACTACTGACACTAAGGTGTTGATGCCTCCACCAAACAAAAAACGCAAGTACTGAAACATAAAATCAATCTTCTAACTCTGTTTGTAAGTTACGAACATCGACTATTAACCGGGATAAGCTTAGGGATAAAATTCCCAGAGTACTCCACAAAATCATAGATAACAAAGCTGTTATTGTCATATACCCTGGATACAAAGTGCCAGCTAGCCAATCAACAATAACAAACCCGATAGGTAACAATGATGCAACAACACAAAAACCTAGCCCACCATAAACGATCTTTGATAACGCATTAGGGTTGAGTAGTAAGCACCTAAGCCCTAACCTAACTAATCTCCAACTTGAAAAGCGAGAGCCACCTTCCTTATCTGCTCTTGAGGCTTGAAACTTCACTGAGTCATCCGGTTTTAAAAAAGTCGCCAAGAATATTCGCCATGGAATGAAACGAAACAACTTGTTTTTGTTCCAGCACCTCACCGCCACTTTCCTGATTTTTTTTTCAAACATAATGCAATCAGTTAAGCCATCAATCTCAACGGAAAAAAGCCGACTCGATACAACCCTAACACTTTTCCGCATAATGTTCTTCAATAAAGATTCACTAGTCGTTGGTTTTTCTCGGTTGGCTAAAACCAAACGAGAGCCTCGTTCATGAATTAATTTCCATTGTTGAATAAGCAGGCTCGCTGGCTGCTCTCCATCACCATCAATTGCGCAATAATAATTAGCTTCGGGAGCTCGGCATAAGCCATAATAAAGAGCACTATCTTTGCCCAAATTTTGATGTGTCCCAAGAATAGTAATGTTAGAAAATTCAACACTTTCAACATCACTTAGTATAGGGATGTTTTCTTTAGCCGAACCATCATCAATTATAACTATCGCAACATTGGTGTCAGGAAACTCTTGATGGAATTCAAATAAAATCTCTTTAGAAAAATTAACCGGTAAGTTGCCTTCATTAAAAGCAGGAATTAGAATGCATAAATCATATACTGAGCTCATTTTACTTTTCTCACAACCGCGATAAAGTTTGAACGATATCCAATTGGAACTAGATCTAGTATATTAGAAATTGATTTCGTCGGTTTTATTTTCAACCATTTAAGTGCATCACTTAGTTTTGCTTTCATCATTGGAGCTTTGATAATTAAAGCCTCACCCACACAATCGTTATTTTTGAGAAGAGCCTTCATAGAGCGCCATGTAAAATAACTAAAGTGCATAGGAGTAGTCAGATAGTAATTATTCCCCAATATACGGGCAGGTAATCTAGAGTAATCAGGAACACTAATTATAATTATTCCATCAGGCTCTAGATAGTCCATCACTTTACTTATAAATTCATTAGGGTCTTCTACATGCTCCAACAAATCATTCATTGTAATAAGTTGAAATTTTTTTTCCTTAGGAACTTCAGAAATATCTTTGTAGCTAGATACATTATTTTTCCTAAGGTTATTTCTTAGCAATGGAGAAGGTTCGATAGCATATTTAACAATTTCATCGTTAAGACTAAATAAAAATTCACCATCTCCAGCCCCAATATCAAGTACCGATTCAAAAGAGTCCAGGCTAATACCAACCTGCGTTTTAATGCGACACTTAAAGTCTTGATAAAACTCCGCTCTTTTTACATCACCATCGGAATAGCCTTGGTCTTCGTTACCGAAATTCTGATAAAATGATTCATAGTTATCGGCCAGGTTATTAATAAACTTAAAACCACATTGCAAGCATGAAACAACATTCTCTATCTTACTATACCCGCCGTAAAAGAAGTCCATTGATGACTTTGGTGGAGTATAGTTTTTATTGTTAGATAATTGTAGGCTCTTACTATGACAGCAAGGACACTCAGAAAACCTAGTGGACATAACTATTCCTTGAAAGTTTTAAATTAATTAAAATAGGGCCAAAAAGCGAGAATACCCACAATGCAATTAGTATCAACATTGTCATATAGACGCTAAAAATCAAATATACATATCTAGGTGTAAGATTAGAAGTGACTTTTATATTTTCTGTATTCTCATCCATGACTAAACAAACAAAGCCCGAGCAACTAGAATAATTCATATCTCGCTGACCGTTTGATACTAAACTTAGAGAATCATGGTATCGAATAGGAAGAACAACAAAGTTTGCACCCTTACTTTCAACAAGATTAAAAAGCGCTGAAGAATTAGAAAGTTTCATTTCTGAACCATCATAAAGTAATATTGAATACTTCAAGATGCATTTTAGATCTTCTACGCACGAACCTTCCGGCCGATCAATTACACCTTCTAGATCTTGATAACCAGATCTTGAAAATCGAATCTCTCGATACGCTACCTTTCTTTTTTTATCTATCATAACCCACGGTTCGGATAAACGTTTCTTAACATCTACAATACCCTTGACTCCTAACGCAGCTAAATAGAGTTCAAAATTATCGGACCGTCCCAATTCTAAAGATGCTAGCAGACGCTCAGTAGTTAGCATCGTATACCCCTGTCGAAATGAAGGGTAAATAGGCTCGCCTGTAACACCTTTTCCGAACATTGATAAATTATTTATACCATCAAGACTCATTGACGTCCCATGAACAAAACGATGACGTAGCTTTTGATTATGTACTAAAGTTTCACTTTTTTTTGAAAACAGTACTCGGTCTCCCTTTAATACGCCATACTCACCTTTCTTTCCAAATAAAAACTTATTAGGGACAGAGCTCGTACTTGTTGAGTTGAGGAAGTTAGTAGAGTACTTTTTAAATGCAAATTGTTGTAAAAGCATTAACATTAAAATTAGTAACACCAAGCAGAGAAAGGATATTGTTTTTAACGCTATTGGATAGTGCCTTGGGGCTAATGCAATAGAAAGAACCAAAGCAGAGACCATGAAACCTTCAAAGAAATGATTTGCTCCCGATCCACCTAGAGTAATCCCATTCACAAACAAATACTGTAACGCAACTGTAAGCACCAAGCAGGTGATTGAATATATAAATGCTTTTCGAGATATGACAATTGAAAATAAAAAAATAACACCAAGAAATGGTAAATATCTCGTTGAACGTGATAAATAAAAATAAAAGTGGTCAAAACGCTCTAAGTTAACTGTATCGAGCACTTTAAATGGAAACAATAACGATTGTAACCAAAAGAAATCATGCCTACTCGGGTTTTCATCATAAACAACTCTTTCTATTAGATTTGAAGATTGAGCTGAGAAAACATCCCAATACGCTAAGAGTTTTGGAGCACTAAGTAGGATAGCCATACCCAGGGGGACAACGAGAACCTGCATTGACTTCATCAAGGAACCATGATGGTTCACAGCCAAGTATAATGCTGCTAATGCAGGAATTGCATAGAAGGGGTAAAACATCCCTGGGTGCCCGCTATTTATCAGATACCCTCCCATAGTACCTAATAAAAAAGTGTAATATATGCCTTTAGACCCTTTTTCATTAAATTCTTTAAGTCCATTGAGCTTTAGGTAAACATATATAAGAGCTGGTGCCACTTGTATAGACGCAAGAACTGACGGGGCATCATGAACAAAAATATACCATCCTTGAGGTGGAAGAAAAGACAGTAAACAAGCAGCAATTACGCCGTAAATTTTCGATGAGTCATATATTCTACATATACCCAAAAAGCCATAAACACTTATGTAAAAATTTAATGTGTAAAAAAGGAAGAAATACTGTTTTGCGGAGATAAAACTCAATAACAAGTTGCCAGGAAACGCCCAGGCACCATGAGCCAAAGGAGCTTGCCAGCCAAATTCCCAAAGAAAGTTAACCGGATTAATATTCCCAACGCTTAGTTTATAAAACCATTCAAATAGAGGCACAAAACTATATTCGATATCCTCAAATCCGATATGGCTCGCATTAGAAAAAAGAAATGGAAGGAAGAATAAAGCTGATAACGCCATCGAAAAAATGTGGTCTTTTTGCTTTTCAGTCAGTGTCCTCACTAAACTGATCACTACATGATTACTGGCACTTCCAACGGAGAAGATACGATTCATTAATAATTAAACCCAATTTATGCACTAATTCACTTAATGCAACCATAAACAATAATATTGGTAACATCTAGATGCGCTATCGTACCTAGTAATGTACCAACTGAGCAACTACTTCCTATACAACTGACGATTCATAATCTTCAGCTAAAACTAATCAATACGGGGGGCAAAGCCATTTTTCGACGATTTCACACCCACCTTAAAAGCGTCAGTCACCTTCTTGACTACTGAGAAGAACGCCTCTTACAACACTAGCTACATGCTCAATTTCTACTACGGTTAATGAAGGATGCACTAAAAGCATAATACTATCTTCCCCTAATTTTTTTGCATTACTTAAACGATTTCTAGGTCTAAAACCTGTATTTTCAAAAGCTTTCTCTAAATATACTTCAGAACAACTCCCATGATATACAGGTATGTTATGAGATTGTATTTCTTTAATAATTCTATCTCTAGACCAACCTCGTTTTAAATGTTGTTGATTCACAAATAGGTAAAAACGATAAAATGCATGCTCCATATACTCTGGAATATGTGGTGTTCTGACAACTGGCAAATCTTTAACTGCAGACTCTAAAGCTTTCGCGTGTGATTGACGAATACTAATCCAACTATCAACTTTATTTAGTTGAATCCTTCCGATTATTGCTTGGATTTCTGTCATACGAAAGTTTGTCCCAAAGCTATCATGTAACCAGCGAAAACCTTCTGAATGCGATTTTTGATAAACTAAATCATAACTTTTGCCGTGATCTTTATATGACCACATTTTTTGCCATAGCGTTTCAGAGTTTGTGGTTACCATGCCCCCCTCTCCGCCTGTAGTCATAATCTTGTCTTGGCAAAAAGACCAGCAACCAATATGCCCGATTGTCCCTACACTTATTCCCTTGTATTTCGCACCATGTGCTTGCGCGCAATCTTCAATAACATATAGGTCATACTCTCGAGCAAGCTGCATAATTGGGTTCATTTCTGCAGGGAAGCCAGCCAAATGTACCACAATAATAGCTTTCGTCTTTGGCGTAATTACTTCCGCGATTGAATCTGCGGTTATATTTTGACTATTGAGATCAACATCTGCGAAGACTGGACTTGCTTGTGCATTTATAATCGAAGAGACCGTCGCTAAGAATGTTCTAGATGTTGTAATAACTTCGTCACCTACGCCAACACCTATTGCTTTCAGTGCAACATCTAGCGCTTGAGTCCCATTACCTAAAGCTACTGCATGTTTCGCTCCAATCCACTCTGCGAACTCACTCTCAAAGTTCCGCCCTTGCTCTCCTGTCCAATAGTTAACTTTATTTGATAGAAGAACACTACTTACTGCTTCGGCTTCTTCTTGAGAAAAAGAAGGCCAAGGAGATAATCCTGTATTTAACATTTATTAACCTACTCTGATAGCTCTTTTGCAGGAATTCCAACAACCGTTGTCGCCTGCTTGACATTCTCAACAACTACTGCCCCCATACCGACAACCGCATTCGCTCCTACGCTTATTTCTTGTCGGATACTGCAGTTGGCTCCCAACCAGCTATACTCACCAACCGTTACATTTCCCGCCAGAATTGCTCCTGGGGAAACGTGGGCATAATTTCCTACCTGGCAGTCATGCTCGATTACTGCAGCAGAGTTAATGATCACTCCATTTTCAATTTTGGCAAACGCATTAATTATCGCTCCAGGCATTACCACTGTACCGCTGCCAATGTTTGCAAAAGTGCTGACTACGGCTTGAGGGTGGATCAGAGTGATTTGCTTTTCTGGATCGATTTTTTCATTCAAGATCGAGCGCATCTCGTTGTGTCCTATGGCAACAAAGATCCCTGCATAGTTGTCCTGCTGCTGGAGAAGATCCTTCACACAACCTTTAACTATCCAAGTGCCAACCATTGTTCCTATTGACTTACTGTCATCGTAGAAGTCAATTAGCTTGAACCCACTTTGCGATGCAATATCTGCAACCACCCCCCCATGCCCGCCAGCACCAACAATCGCTAAGCTCTTCATGATTTATTTCCCTTAAAGGGATTAGCCGTTGCACTATCATCTGCTGTAATGTCTGACTTTCTTATCACTTTATGCAAGGTCATGAGTATAATTTTCACATCAAGCAAAAAAGACATGTTATCTACATACCAAACATCAAGTACGAACTTCTCTTCCCATGAGATATTGTTTCTTCCATTAACCTGCGCCCAACCTGTAATACCTGGTTTAACTTCATGTCGTCTGGCTTGCTCCTTGGAATAAAGAGGTAAGTACTCAACAAGCAGTGGTCTTGGTCCGACTAAACTCATATCTCCTTTGATTACATTCCAAAGCCCTGGTAATTCATCTAAACTACTCGCACGAAGCCACTTTCCAAAACTTGTAAGCCTTTTTTCATCCGTTTTTACATTTTCCAAGCAGCTAGTACTCTTAGCGTTAAGCATTGAGCGAAACTTATACATTTTAAAGGGTTTACCTTCATATCCTGGCCTTTCTTGACTAAAAAGCAAAGGGCGCCCCAATTTCAATAAAATAGCTAGCGAGACAAGAAAGTAAATCGGTGATAACACAACTAGTGCACACACAGAAACGGTGATGTCGAATAGGCGCTTAATTACTGAATAATTCACTATACTTCTCTGCTAGTTTTTCGTAGCTCAATTCGTTAAGGATGTACTGTCGAGAGCGAATACCTAGCTCTACCTTTTCCTCTTTTGACATTTTTAAGTAATCGTTCACACTTTCATAGAATGCCTGTGCATCATCTGGCGCGATGACCACACCAGCCCCTGATTCTTCCAACATCGGACAATATACGTTTCCAATACATATCGTTGGCTTACCTGCATACATGTAATCAACGAATTTGTTGGGAGAAACGCCATATTTGAATACAGGCTTTTCATCAAATGAGTGCAGAAGCACATCTGCATGTCGTAGCACACTATTCAATGCCGCTCTGTTAACCTTTGAAGCAATGGTCAAGTTTGAGATGCCTTTGCTTTGTTCCTTTAGTTTTTCAGCTTCTGGGCCATCGCCAATAAGAATAAAGTTAACATCAACTCCTTTTGCATTCTTTGCCAAAGCAATAAAGCGTGACAACTTATAGGCTTGATTAAATGATCCTGCATAAACAAGGTTAGGTTTGTGAACCGAGAAGTAGCGTTCAACATAGCATTTTTCTATTTCCACTTGCTCATTTTCATAGAACTCAACACTAACACCATGCGGAATACATGTTACATTTTTAAACTCTTTTATTTGCCTCTCAACGTGAAGGCGTAACCTTCCCATAGTGCCTACAATTACATCGCTCCTTCTATAACCAAGCTTTTCAACCCAAGAGAGGAAACAGACAAGAGGGTGGCTACGCTTCAGCCCTTTTAGCTCGATCAATGACTGTGGCCAGATATCTCGCACTTCAAAAATAAACTTGCTTCTAAGGCATCGCTTAAAAATAGAGCCAGAAATAGCACTTAATATAGAGAGGGAAGAGGCTATAACAACATCGGGCTTAACCTTGCGGTTCTTAAGACCGTATATCAGCACTAAAAGCTCAAAGTGAATCCAGGACAATATTCTAAATATGGAGTTGGGGTTTTGATACTGAATGACATTCAGCCAAACGACGTTAACCCCGTTATAAGTTTCTTTTTTAAACGGACCCCGAAACTGAGGTAAAGTCGAATAAAGGTGCGATGAATTAGAAAGAAGCAGTGTTACGTCGTACCCCATTTTAACAAATTCTTTACAAAAATAGGCCTGCCTAGTATCTGCTCCATATTTAGCGATATTCGCATACTTGGAAACATACCATATACGATCATAGCTATTTCTCATTACACAGCTCTTTATACACGTAAATCATCCTATCTAACGACGCTTCCCAGGAGTAATGTTCAGAAACATGGGCTCGACCTCGTCGTCCCATCCTTGTTCTTAATTCAGTGTCGGATATAAGTTGATATATAGCCTTAGCAGCTTCTTGGGGGTTATCTCTGGCTACAATCAGCCCCGTTGTTTCATTGACAACGACTTCTTTAAACCCTGAAACATCAGAAACAACAACCGGTAATCCACACGCGTTAGCCTCTACTGCGGCAACACCAAAACTCTCGCTATCCAATCTGCTTAACGCGACAAACACATCAAGCTCACATAAAGCAAGTGGAACTTTTGAGTTATCAATGTAGCCCTTGAATTCAACGAGGTGAGATATCCCCAATTCAGTCACCAAAGCCTTTAAGCTCGCTTCCTCAGGTCCATTACCAATTATAACAAGCTCCATATCAGCCTTCCGATACTGATCGTGAACTAAAGCAAATGAACGAATCAAGGTGTCAATACCATATTTGTTATGGAGAAGTTTTACTGTTCCAACCCTAACTTTTTGCTCTTCTGTAACTTCACTTTTAGGGTGTGGATAGAACAAATCTGTATCTACTCCGAAAGGAGTAACATAGATTGATGGTAAATTAGGACTGATAGATTTAACCACTTCGAGCATACAGTGGCTAGTTGACCCTATTGCTTTGCAATTTTTCAGGTTTCTTTCCACTAACCAATGATGGAAACAGCTTTTGGTTGGAAAATCGTATACGTCTGCCCCCCAAGCGGAGAGCATTAACTGTTGAAATCCGCTAAGCACGGCAAGCGTCCCATAACCCGTTACGTAGTGTGCATGAAGTAGATCTGGCTGTATGCTTTTCAATACTTTTTTTAATCGACGAGCCGCAAGAATATAACCAATGGGTACCAAAGGAGTTAGTTGATGGAGGTAAATACCTTCAGAGTATGACTCCTTGATCGGATGACATGTTAGCAAGTGCACTTCTATGCCTTTGGAGAACAACCCCTCAGCCCAGCGTCTTATATGAATACTATTACCATTACCTAATAACGCGATCTTCATTCTACTTTATATTTCCGAGTAAAGTTTCAACTTCCCGACACCTTTTATACCATGTGTACTGAGAAGCCTTTTTACCTATACGCTCTGAAAGTTCGGGAATACTGCTTTTTTGGGCCACCAACTCATCAAGAAAGCAATGAAGTTCGGTCTCTTTGTACTCTATCGTCCAACCAAGTTTCTGCTCACGAACAAAATCTCCCACCCAAGTGTTAGCGCTAGCAATGACAGGTTTCCCAAAGCTTACATACTCAAATAGTTTTATAGGCACGGCGAAGGCCCTATATTCCGTTGGTTGCATATAAAGACATGCACAATCAGCCTTTTGATATAGTGTTTCTAGCTCTTCTCCACTACGACTGACTACTTTCACATTATGCGGCAAGGAACCAACTTTTTGTAATAATACGCTAGCATCGGCAGGGCGAGTACAAATCGTTAAGTTTATCGTGTCATTAAAATGCTTACTAATAACCTCTACCAAAAGGTTTATATTATAAAAGCCCACCGTTCCTCCAACATAAAGCAACTCCAGTCTTGAACCAGGTATGTTGGCTCCATTAGCCTTCGGCGTAGAACCAGGGTTAAGCTCATGGAACTTCTCTTCTTGTATTAAAGGAAGGTATTTTGCCATCGCTAATGAAGGAACAAATAGCTTATCAATAAAAAGATTATATATGAATAACTCGACACGATAGAATAAGTTAGCTAGTAGCTTTTTGATGGCGTTTTTAGGAGACGAAGGCACTGTTTCTTCAAATCTCCAGTAGATATCACGATAGAAAACCCCAACTCTAATCCGTTTTTTCTTTAGATAATGAAAGAATCTCGCATCCATCAATGGTCTTCGTGGTATATGATCTTTATCAGTAAGAGCTAGAGGCATTGTAGATGCCTCTGAATAGCAAAATTGGTACTTTTCCCCAGCTTCAACTTTCGCTTTAACTATTTTTATACTTTCTTGTCGCTCTTTAGAGTAACCCACAACAAGATCGACATCATACCCAAGAGAAACAAATGCCTTGTACATTTTCACGGGCCGTATGCCACTACCTGAAGGAGCATCAAAGTTGAGAGGCAGGGGGTGGTGGAAAATAATTTTCTTATTTTTCATTGTCAAACCAAGAAATAGACATTATCAGTAGTGCAAACATGATTCTTGACAAAATGCTTAATTTTCTTTTTCTCTCTCGGGTAATCTTTGGAGAAATTTGCTGTTTCTACTCTAATCTGTTCCAACCCAATTATTTCCTTATACTTCAATTCAGCTTCATCGATCGTATTTGGGTCAGTAAACAAGGCTCTATCACCAAAAGATTTTGAAATGAATAAAAGACCTCGCTTAACATCGGATTCTTTTTTTGCATTCGGCCCTAAAGCGTGAAGGTAGTTTTCTATATTTACTAACGCAACGATATTTTCTTTAAATGGTACGCAGCTTGCAGATATTACGGCAATAGGGGTATATATATTTGAAATGTAACGGAGAAGAAATAATGTCAAAGTTAATTTATCAAGAGATGTCAAGAAATCTAGTGAACCAACTACGCCCACCACGACTGAACTGAAAAGAACCAGATTAGTCGCATTTCGGCCGTAGATTCTCATCCGCTCAAGCCTTTCAAAAGACTTAGATGATATACCTACACCTTCCATCTCAGCTGCCGCTTCAGCTGCCGCTTCCATCGCATCTTTTTGAGATTCTTTCTGTTCTTTTCCGCCCTTTTTCTTTTTAACTTTAGTTAAGATGAACATGAATACGATTAAGAAAACAATATTGAATAGGGCAAGGTAAGGTTCAAAATAGAATAAAACACCAAGAGCAACAAAAGCCTGTGCAAAGACAAAGGCGTTTAAAAACAAGGCTCTCATTGCCCCAAATGTACCATCCATGTTCTTGTAGAAGGTTTCATCACCTTCACATGAAATAATGTTTTCCGTATTTTGATATTTTGATATTAAATGTTCACGAAAACGTAACACTAATCGAGAAAGGCCGACTCGGCTTACCGAAAGTACTTTTGAGCAAATAACTAGAAGTAGTATTGCTGGCGCGAAAGAAATAACCAACTGCTCTACTTTGGTAAACTCCATAGGGATGTATGATAATACCCTTGTCACATACCCCGAACTGGTTTCATCAATATAATGTTGTACTCCAAAGTAAAAAAGACCTATCGCAAACCCTTGTAGGAAGATCGAAGATATATATATACCTACAAGAACTAGAAATGAAGAGCGGTCCTTATTAGAAGCCCCTTTCACTAATAAATAGGAGAAATGCAACAACGACAAAAATGCTGCATATTCCCCTTTACTCAGATACCTATTCATTATAAGTACTGTAGTATTCTATTTTTAAATCTAACCACAGTTTGATGCATATCAAATTGACATTCTGCTCTAGATATAGGAATACCGTCAACACGAATACCGCAAAGCAAACATTTGTTAATAAGCTTGTTGGAAACTTTCTCGTTTCCAATAAACTTCACTCTACTAAAAGGAAGAAAAACAATATCCCGTTCAATTTCTTTCTCTAGCTTCTCTAACGACATTGGAATTCGAGACAGAACTTTTCTTTTGATTCGAACTGGCAATTTCGAATCAGAAATCCAGTTCGCCAATTTGTCTATGAGCTTTGAGCTTTTAACAACAACAGTTTTCTCAGTAGTAATGATTTTTTCCCGCCATTCGCTAGCGCTTAGGGGGATATCTTCTTCATCGATATATTCAATGCCTACAAGAGTAGATTTTGATGAAACAGCTTTACCACCGAATATGAATATTTTCTTATTGTCTACACCAGCTAACAGCTCAATATTTTGGTTAACAAAATCATTCGAGGCTGCGAGCACTGTCGTTATGCATCCAGAGTTTAGTGCTTCGGTTTGTTTGAATGAAAAGTCGCTGATTATCTCTTTAAATAAAAAGCTATTCTCACCTTTAAGAAGGTCATCATCCACCATCACATTTCGACAGATTTCATGCTCTCCTACAATATTTGAGTATTGGAAATACATCGAAGCTCCTATTTGGTGTTCAAGTGCGATTTTACAATATCAATGATTTTATTTGTTGCCATTTCGCTACGATATGACTGAATAGAACCATCCAGTTTGGCCAGACAGTAATCTTTCAAAGATTCACTAGTCATATCATCCAATGCATCTACAGTATGGATGTAACCAAGTTGGTGAAGCTCTTTCCAAATAGGATCATCGCGCAGCACAACTGATTTTACGCCTGCATAAGCAGCATCTTTTGGTAAGCCACCGGAATCAGTTACAACACCTGTTGCACTATTTAGTGTATTAATTACTTCTGAATATTTTAGTGGCTCGATTACCTTAACCGAACTACTTTCCAATTTCGCCAACTCTTCTCTTGAAGCCTTCGCCTTTAGACGAGGGTGTAAAGGAAGTAGCACTTCGGCATTTTTTGATAACTCAATCAGTGTTTCTAAAATCAGTCCGCGTCTTTCGTCATCATCAACGTTTTCTGCACGGTGAATCGTAACTAAGATTCGCTCCTTAACGCTCTGCACCTCATTCAGACACTCGCTCATAATGTGGAACGCATCGTACATCAGATCACCCACGAGGTGGTTTCTGTCAGATGGCAAACCTTCTTTAGCAACATTGCTGTGATCTAACTTATTTACGCAAAAGTGGTGTGTAGCAAGGTGGTCAGCAACCTTTCGGTTTACACCTTCTTGAATACCAACGTGTTCCTCTGTCCTTACACCCGCTTCTAGATGTCCATAAGGGACTCCTAGCTTGGCACAAGCGATAGAACCAGCCATCGTTGAGTTGGTGTCCCCATATAGAAATACGTAGTCAGGCTTAAATGACACTAACTTATTCCAGATGTTTTCGATCATCATTGGGATTTGCTTTTCCGGCCCAAAGCCTGCTATTTTTCCGTAAGAAATACTTTCGAAACCGAACTCTTTAATCAACTCTTCAGACATATTTTTGTCGTAGTGCTGACCAGTGTCATAAATCTCTTGGGTAATGGTAGTATCATCATTGATAGCACTCCACAAGGGAAAAAGCTTGATGTACTGAGGTCTTGTACCAACTATGTGGAGAATTTTATTAGTCATTTTTTACACTCATGGTTACTAATTCAAAGCGTTCTGCATAATGAAAACCCGAAGCAATTCCAGCTTCAATCGCCAAGCTTCCTATTACGTTGGGTTGACTATAACTTCGTTGAGACTGACTTTCGAATACAGAAATCGCTTCAATTTTTTTACTAAGGTTATCTTCACTTAGTTCAAAAAACACATTGCCGACGACTTTACGGGTATTCCAAGGGTGAGTATAGCCAAGCAATGTTGCCTGTTTAAAAGCTCTGATAGCTTCACACGCCAAAGTATTATGGTCTTGGTGATAATCATTCTCGGAGCTTGTTACTACAAGATCAGGTTTAATGCTTTCTCGCAATTTGATCAGATCTTCTAAAATTTCCTGACGATAATAGGAAAATTTTCGAACAGGATAGTTGTAAAAATGTATATCTGATTTCAACCCCAAGATCTCTGCCGATGCTCTTTGCTCGTTTAGCAACTTTTGAGGGTCCGTTCCTGCAGGAAGTGACTCAACTGGATTACTTAATACAGCAAGATGAACCTCTACCCCCTTCTCAATGAGTACCCGCACTAAGCCAGCAGCGCCGAACTCTGTATCGTCAGGGTGTGCAGAAATAAACAACGCCCTTTTTGTTGCATTAAAAATCATTTTTCAACTCGTAGTTTCTTAGCTGGGTTTCCGGCTATAACTCCACCATCAAAAGACTTAGTGACACAAGCCCCAATACCAACGAACACTTCCTCACCAAGTTTGGAGCCGTTGATTACTGAACTATTTGGCCCCAACCAACTTCCTTCACCTATAGTGACAGAGCCTGATAATGTCGTCGCCGCTGTTAAGGTCGAATTATCATCAACACGGCAATTGTGTGCGATATGAACATGATCATCTACTAGTACGTTCTTGCCAACAATTGTCGGCTGAAAAGTACCGGAGACAACGGTTACATTGCTGCTTATTTTTGAATCTTTCCCTATGTACACACCGCCGGAATGATCAAGCCGATAACCTTTATCACCAAGCCTACCAAACCCGAAACCTTGAAATCCTATAGAACAATTTGCACCAATTTCAACACCCGCATCAACGTAAACATTTGGGCACAATTGAGTCGAGGAGTGAATTTTAGCAGACGGGTGAACAAAGCTTAGCTCACTTCTCTTGGTCCAAGCGCCGCGTTCAGACTCCATCCCCAGGTTCATTAAATAGGCGTAGACATCTCTAGGATTGCTGCAAATACAAAATGTTTTGTTAACAACAGAAGACCAGTTTTCCGGCTTGCTCTTTGCGAGAACAATCGCGACTGAACTTGTATCTTCCAGCGTCCAATGCGACTCCTTTGTATTGAAAACTATAGAGAAGTCACTCAAATTGGATAATGTTTTGAATTCGTAAGGGGCTTCAATTAGTCGCCCGAACACCTCAGTCAGCCTGGAGAGTTCATCACCAATGAACTTGTCAAGAATTATTCTAACATTCGACATTTTATAGACCTATGAAACTAGAAAGTTGACGGTTAACTTGGCCATCAGTATCGACAACACCTCGAATATTTGGCAGAGGAAGGTAATCAATAATCCAACTATCCTTGCTAAACCCTTCAGATATATAAACATCTACACAATTTGGCAACTGACGAATCAAGCAGCAAGTGGCTAGGTTTGCCTCTTCAAAAATGATAGAGCCTTCAAAATTCATTAGCTCTTTTTTCAACGCCGAGTAAGACTTGTTATTCTTTTCAAAGTAGCTATTTAAAGCGTCCCAATTTCGCCTTTTTAGATGCTTGGTTAATCCATGTGGCACAGCGGCTGAAAAAGTAACATATTTAGCACCTTCAACCTTGTCTTTTCTATGAATCTTGTTGTTAATGCGCACAATGCTTTGAAGACACCTTAGTTTCACAAACTCAATGCGGCTTTCCTTCGAATACTGATAAAAGCCTTTGTCTTCTTTTCTTGGACTGACAATAAAACTGCTTCGTGTTTTGTTACGCGTAGAGTCGGATACGTGACGATACTTCACGACGTCTGAATCTGGGTAGACAATTTTGCCAAGTTTTGCAATGGTCGCCCACAAGTCGTAATCGCAACAGAAGCCTGTATAGTTAGGAGGCAGACATTCATAAAGCGCTTCTGAGCGTTTCCACATTACAGCACAGCCATTGACATAGTTTCCTTCATGGAGATGATTCTCTATTTTGTCTTTATCCGGAGACCAAGTGGTAACGCGCCCATCAATATATTCATATATTGCTTTACCAATTGCCATAGAAGCTTCTGCTTCTTTCTCTAAAGCGTTAACAAGGTTTGCTATTGCACCCTCAACGTGAAGATCATCTGAAGGAAGGTAAATACAATATTTGCCACTTGCAAGCTCATGACCGAGATTGAATGTGTAAGTGGATGCAATAATCCCAGTACCAGGCTTTTTGTAATACTTTACGTTTGGGTATTCATCCACTAGGTGGGCTAAGTCCATATCACTACCGTCGTCGATAATAATATGTTCATAGTTAGGATACTGCTGATCGCGAATTGACTCGATACACTCTTTCAGAAGTTCATATCGCCCATTTGATTCGCTAACATACGCGAACGTAATAACTGATACTTTAGGAAACTTATCCATTGTATCGCTCCCAAAAATAGTCGAGTTCATCGTTAATCACTTTGGCCACATTTTCTTTGGAGTGCCTTTGAGCTCTTTGCTTCAAATATGCTTCTATTTCTTCTCGTTGCGTTTGATTTAGAGAGGTAATCTTGTCCAGTTTATTAACAAAATCCTTTTGATTGCCATCCTTGATTGTTGTACCTTCTTCAAAATCCCAGAAAAATGGATACTCACTACCAAGTTCATCAACACGTGCGTCGTATCTAGGAAGTAATATAGGCACCCCTACAGCCATCGCCTCCAAAACTTTTAGTGAACCTGCGATATGCCCTGAGGCATCCTGGTTATACCAAATTGCTGAAGCAGAATGCAGCATTTCTGCAACCTCTTCTTGCGGTATTCTTGGTACATTCACAATCTGCTTTGGCAGGTTCATTTTCTTGCCTGCACCGATACATTCTGCTTTTACTTTGGTAGCAACAGCATTATCGGACAAAGCCGAAATCACTTGGTAAGGAAAATTTGAAGGTCTTACTGGCCCAAAATGACGAATAATTTTCTTTTCTGGCTGCTTTCCTCTAAAGAAATTTACTATTTTTTGCTTTGTAGTCAGAGGGGCTATTACTTTTTCTGACTTCTTTGGCACCTCAACAAAGTGAGAATCATCGATAACTTGAGGAAAGAGGATACATATTCTAGGTGCCTGCATATTTTCAGGATAAGTCGCCTGAAAATACTCATATTTTGAACTGTCATATGTTTGCAATTCAGCCTTCCAAGGCTTGGTCATACATACAATTCCGTCAGCTTGATTAAAACACTCTTCATCATATGGACTAGCAAACCAAAGCTTGGGAGAAGGCGAATTTAAAAACACCTGTTTGTTATTTCGAATGTAGACTAAGTCATACTCACCCTCTTTAGGGGTGTTTATCTTCTTACTTTCGTCACCGAACGCCTTATCTTCTGCTCTCACCAGTACGCCATTGTAATATACATCATACTCATCAAGCATTGCTCTGATAATATTCATCTCGTTGATTCGATCACCCGAGATTGGCTCTAGGTAAGCTTCTGAACTCAATAGAAAATATACTTTCTTTTTAGGTGTACTCATTACATCTGACTCTTTCAATAAATTCCAAATATTTTTGTGGTATATCTGTGCTGTAAAACCCTGCAGACTCAGACTGATATTTTTTACTGACTTTCTTGTAGTCGAGACTCGCTCTTAGTATACCTTCAGCTGCTTCGGCTGGGGTTTCAACCACCTCACACATCGGAAAGGCTCTTTTTGCACCATCGAATGGGGCGAGCATGGGCCAATTTCTTATGACAGGAATGCAGCCATAAGCCATTCCCTCTATAATAGATTCATGAGAGCCTTCCCTTTCGCTTGTTGACAGCATGTAGCCAACTCTGCGGAAGAAAGAGTCAACATCAGTAACGTAGCCAAGCTCTTCGACAACCCCTTCTGGAAGGGAATTAATCTCTTGTAGTAAGAGAGCATTTTCAGCTGACTTCATCTCTGCGAGTGTCTGACCACATAACAAAAGCCTAAACTCACTATCCTTTTCATACACACGCTTGAATACTTCGAAGGCAAATCTAAAATCTTTTACAGGTAGCGCATATTGCATCATGCCTATGGTTTTCCCTCGCCCCGTGATTGAAACGGATGCATCTGGGCAAACCCTCTTCTTACATCGAATATTATCAATCACAGTCGTGGACATATTGTCTGGAAGCAACCACCCCCACATCTCGAGAAACATATCTCGGATACCATGTGAAATAAAGATCAGGCCGTCAATTCTACCAAAGTTTATTGTCGCCGGAAAAAAAGAAAGCACTTCATAAGAATGAATCCTAACAATAACTTTCTTATCGGCGCTCGTGTTCTCTAAAACCCAATTCGTATTGTGATTCAGCCAATCAACAATTATAACATCCGATTCTTTGTAGAATTTGTCAAAGAAATCTGACGTATAGCGTCTATTTTCCTTGTTAAAACTTTGCTTTCGACGAAATGTTATTGCCAAGTTTTTAAACGCTTTTTCTCGATGATATTTAGATTTATTATTTATTTTATGTTCTTTGAAAAACTTTTTATCAAACTCATTAATATCATATTTTTCGCACTTAACTCCTTTTTCTACAAAGCTTTGAAATACAGGTTCAATAAAGTGCCAACTACGAGTAGCAAAAAGAATTGTCCCTTGTGATGTCCCATATTTCTTTCTTCGTGCCTTGGTTTTTTGTGCTTTTTTTGCTAGGTACTGACCAAGACGAGAAGTATCGAATCCTCTAAGTACCCTCCTGTAATCGCTCCCAATATTCTTATAGGTTGCCAAATCATGCAGCCTATCATTGTCACCTGTTTTTTCATTAAAGATAATAGAGAGGATCTCTATTTTAGCAGCATAACCAAGATTAACGAAAAAGGGAGACATACGAATTACATGCCTCACCATAGTGACAAGAAAAGACTTAATTTCTCTTTTAATGTCTTTCATCGTTTAATTATAAATATCCATGCATTGGCAGACTAAATACTTGCTTAGATAACTTCTCAGCAACAGGGAAGTCACCCTCTTTGTAACCTAAATCTTTAAATGCTGTTTGCATATGCATACAGGTGCGATAGTAAACCATTGTCGGAATACCTTGTTCTGCATAGCCTTGCATCTCGTTGTCTCTGTCTTCACAAACAACCGTGTACTGAGCCCAAGAACTGTAATAACCCTCTGGAATAAAAGGAGTTATATACTTTTCAGAAAGGGTCTTAGTATAATTTTCAGCAGCTATGTTTCGGTTCTCAAGTTCGGTAGGGAACTCAGCTAATTTCTCAAGTAAGATTGCAGCTTGAATAGTATCCAATCGGCTATTCAAACCGATTCTGATATTGTCGTACTTATCTGTCCCTTTGCCATGAACACGGTACGACCTAACCAATTCAGCGAGCTTATCGTCGTTCGTAAAAATAGCGCCACCATCACCATAACAACCCAAAGGTTTCGCAGGAAAAAAGCTTGTTGTAGCAATATCGCCAAAGCTACCCGCTTTTTTTCCATTAATAGAGCCACCAAAACCTTGTGCTGCATCTTCAATAAGCTTTAGGTTATATTTTTCCGCAAGGGCTTCTAGCTCAATATAATTTGCAGGCAAACCAAACAAATCAACTGAAATGATCGCTTTAGGTACTAACTTACCTTCTTCGATCACTTTTAAGATTTGCTTCTCCAAACTACCCACACAGATATTGAACGTTCGCTCATCCGAGTCCACAAATACTGGCGTCGCATTGGCATACGCGACCACTTCTGCTGTCGCGAAAAATGTAAACGTCGGACAGAATATGGCATCACCTTCACCAATATCTAGGGCCATTAATGCTAGTTGAAGCGCATCAGTGCCATTAGCGCATGATACGACATGCTTCACCCCTACATATTTAGCCAAAGCGTCTTCAAGCTCTTTTACCTCAGGTCCCATAATGTAGTGACCGTGGTTTAACACGTCTTGAATTCGTTTATCAATTTTGCTTTTTAAGTGTTTATATTGTGACTCTAAATCTATGAATTGCATAATCTTTACTCAGAAAACAATGTAACCGTATCGCCATTTAGGACGTACTTCTCACCAGTATGCTGACAAACGGCTGTTCCAGCACCTGATAGGGGTAAATCTATTTGTTCACCGTATTTACTCATCCAACCAATTTGCTTGGCAGGTACACCTACCATCAGAGCAAACGCTTTCACATCTTTGTTGACAACAGCGCCGGCACCAACCAGCGCATACTCACCAATTTCAATACCACAAACAATTGTACAGTTAGCACCAAGGGTCGCTCCTTTTTTAACTGTTGTAGTGAGGTATTCATCCTTTCTTTCAATGAAAGAACGTGGGTTATATACATTTGTGAAAACCATACTTGGTCCACAAAACACATCATCTTCTAATACCACATTGTCATAAACAGACACATTATTCTGTACTTTGACGTTGTTCCCTATTTGAACTTTGTTTCCAACAAAGACATTCTGTCCTAAAGAAACACCACTTCCAATTAAGGCACCGCCACACACATGTGCCCAATGCCAAACTCGAGAATCTGCACCAATAACGGCACCCTGATCAATTATCGCGGTATCATGCTTGAAAAAGCTCATAAAATTTAGTCCCTACTCATAAAAACTAAAGCAAAAATTTAACGTACTCTATCGGTTCTCTTCACCAAGCTTTGCCCATCCCCAGATGAGTGCCTAACTTACAGGTTCACTCATCTAGGTATGAGATACCCGCTAAAAATCGGTCAACAAAAACATCGGGCTAAGAAAAAACAAATACTCTGAACTTTACAAACGTAAATCAGCCTCATCTACTTTTAGTACATGCTTAACATCATAAAGAACGTGCTCGTTCTTACCATACTTGCGAATTGCCTGACTTCCCATTGATTTAAATTCGGAATGATCTACAGCAAGTACAATTGCATCATATTCTCCTTCATTTGGAGAATCGATAAGTTCGATGCCGTATTCACCTTTAACTTCATGCTTATCAGCCCATGTATCAAATACATCTACTGACATATTAAAATCTTCGAGTTCTCGGACAATATCGATGATCTTGGTATTGCGTACATCAGGGCAATCCCCCTTAAATGTAAAACCCAAAACCAGCACTTTAGCTTCATCAATATGAATTTTCTTACTTGCTACTTTTTTTACTAACTGAGTAGCAACATACTCACCCATTCCGTCATTAATACGACGACCAGCTAAAATCACTTCCGGCCGATAACCGACCTCTAGTGCTTTGTGAGTTAAGTAATATGGATCTACACTGATGCAATGGCCACCAACTAATCCTGGTTTAAACGGCAAGAAATTCCACTTAGTACCAGCGGCTTTAAGTACCTCTTCAGTATCAATACTCAGCCTATTAAATATCTTTGCGAATTCATTAATGATTGCAATATTTAGATCTCGCTGCGTATTTTCAATTACTTTTGCGGCTTCTGCCACTTTAATCGATGATGCTTTGTGAGTCCCTGCCTCCACAATAGTTCTATAAACCTCATCCACATATAAAGCCACTTCATCTGTAGAGCCTGAAGTAATTTTCACTATTGAAGTCAGTTTATTTACTTTATCACCTGGATTGATACGTTCTGGGCTATAACCGACAAAAAAGTCTTGATTAAACTTCAATCCAGACAATTTTTCGATTATTGGTACACATACCTCTTCAGTTGCCCCAGGGTAAACAGTCGACTCAAAAACAACAGTATCGTTTTTGCTAATTACTTTAGACAAAGCTTCTGATGCTTTTTTAAGGGGACTTAGATCAGGAATGTTTTCTTCAGTAATTGGAGTAGGAACAGTAACTACGTAGAAATTACAATCCTTGATATCTTCTAATTCTGAAGTGTATATTAGCTTGGTCGCTTGCTTTAATTCTTCTGGAGAACACTCTAGAGTCGAGTCTTGGCCTCCGCGAAGTTCGCCTACTCGTTCTTTATTAATATCAAAGCCACATGTTGGGAATTTTTTACCAAATTCAACGGCTAAAGGCAAACCAACATAACCAAGTCCGACTATACCTATTTTTAGAGTTTCAAATGCCATTTTTACATCTCAGATAAATTATAAATTAAGTGGTAATCCAATTTCTTTTCCATCGCGAGCTGAGCGATAAGTACTTATAAGAAGCTCGAGAGACTTAAGGCCTTCTCGACCATCAGTTTCTGGCTTTGCTTTGCCACGAAGTACATCAGCGACATTTTGGAAATAAGGTGGGTGTCCAAACCCATACACTGAAGTTGTCTGATAGTTCGCGTTTTCTATATCTTTGTCGTAGTCTCGCTCATCAGCGAAGTTCCACTCTTGAATATCATTTACTGCAACACCACCAACTCTTACTGAACCATTCTCACCCAAAATGGTAATGGACCCCTCCAAATTATTAGGGTAAGTACACATTGTCACTGCCATCGAACCTAGAGCACCGTTACGCCATTTTATGTTTACTACGCCAGTATCTTCTACTTCGATATCTCGACTTGTTGAAGTCATCGCATGGAGCTTCTCAACTGGACCAATAAGCCAATGTAAAAGGTCTACGTAGTGAGTTGCTTGGTTCATAAAAGCACCACCGTCCATATGCCAAGTACCAGACCAATCAGCACGATCATAGTATTCTTGTGGGCGCGTCCAAAACACGTTTAGGTGCACCATATGAATCTTACCGAAACGTTTTTCTTCGACTGCCCTCTTAAGCATCTGTAGAGTAGAGTTTCTGCGATTTTGCTTTACTACAAACAATTTAACATTAGCGGCATCACAAGCATTAACCATTGCTAAGCCATCTTCCCATTTAGTGGCCATCGGCTTTTCCGTAATAACATGTATACCTGCTTCAGCTGCTTTGATAGCTTGTCCAGAGTGAAGCCCACTAGGAGTACATAAAGTGACAAGATCTAACTTTTCCTTAGCGATGAGCTCGTCAAATGAGAGGTATCCAGGTACGCCATATTGCTCCTGATGATGGTTTAATACCTCTTCATTATTATCGCAAACAGCGACTAATTCATATTCTGAAGAGAGTTGCTCTATTGAACCGAAGTGGTTCTTTGAAATTCGCCCACAGCCAACTACAGCAATCCTAATTCTTTGATCTTTATTCATAATGTATCTTCTCTAAACTATAAGCCTTACAAAGATGGATGCCCCTTGAACGTTACCAACTCCGCAAAATGCAATACTAAATTAAAGGGGAATATCAGGAAGCGTGCTCCTGCTTGCCTAACACAGTGATATCTCAATGTGCTTTTGAGTCGAGACAAAGGTAATTTATCAAAGCTTGAACTACGCTAAATCACCTTTTCTGAATTACAGAGGGGCTGTCTAACAGCATCACGGCTATCCAAAGTTTGTGGGGCAAAAGTTTACCATGGAACAAAGCCAAGATTAAAGTTATAACCTTAATACGATTTATACAATACTCAGGTCATTGACAAAAAAAGTACACCAATCACATTTTCCATATAGTTGAAGCACTCTAGCAACGTCGACCTTCATTATTATAATGCCATACGCATTCAGCCAGTTCTGACGGAATCTATCAACCTATTAACATACTTGTTATACTCACCCTAAATTCGTAAATGGGTGAATAGTATTATGATCATCGTAACTGGCGGCGCTGGCATGATTGGCAGCAACATCGTTAAAGCACTGAATGAAAAAGGCATTAACGACATTTTGGTAGTCGACAACCTTAAGAATGGCAAAAAGTTCCAGAACTTGGTTGATTTAGACATCACAGACTACATGGACCGTGACGATTTTCTGACTCAAGTCATGGCCGGTGATGACTTTGGGCCTATCGAAGCTATCTTCCATGAAGGTGCTTGTTCTGCTACGACAGAGTGGGATGGCAAGTACATGATGCTCAATAACTATGAGTACTCAAAAGAGCTACTGCATTTCTGTTTAGAACGAGAAATTCCGTTCCTTTATGCCTCTTCAGCTGCAACTTACGGTGAAACGGATACTTTTATTGAAGAGAAAGAGTACGAAGGCGCATTAAACGTATACGGCTATTCAAAGCAGCAGTTTGACAACTACGTACGCCGCATTTGGCAAGACGCTGAAGAACATGGTGAGCAACTGCCTCAAATTACTGGTTTCCGTTACTTCAACGTGTATGGTCCACGAGAGCAACACAAGGGCTCAATGGCATCTGTTGCCTTCCATCTAAACAACCAGATGAACGCAGGTGACAATCCAAAGCTATTCGCAGGAAGTGAGACTTTCAAGCGTGACTTCGTTTACGTAGGCGATGTTGCAGCAGTAAACTTATCATTTTTAGAAAGTGGCCAATCAGGTATCTTTAACCTAGGTACAGGTAATGCGGAATCTTTCGAAGAAGTGGCTAAATCGGTGATTAAGTTCCATGGCAAGGGAGAAGTTGAAACTATTCCATTCCCTGAGCACCTTAAAGGCGCATACCAAGAATTTACTCAAGCAGACCTAACAAAACTGCGTGCAGCAGGCTGTGATCACCAGTTCAAAACAGTCGCCGAAGGCGTTGCTGAATATATGAGCTTGATTAACAGCTGATCGAACTATTTGCTGATTGAAAGCCAAGACGTTATCTTAGCAATAACTCTTGGCTTTTTTCTTTTCTTGTCAGATAAAGGTTTTTCGTGACTACAGATCGCAACGACTACGACCCTAAAGCATATAACCCAACATTCCAGAAAGCGTTCCTTGCTCCCAAACATTGGGGTACATGGCTTGGGCTATTAATTGGGTTACCTATTTCTTTACTCCCTAACTCAGTTAGAGCTACAGTGGCATCCTTTGTCGCAAAGAAACTATGTAAAAAGCAAAAGGGCTCTATTCAAAAAGCTCGTATTAACTTATCGCTTTGCTTCCCAGAAAAGTCTGAGCAAGAGCGTGAAGCTATCCTAGAGAAATGCTTAACGACAGCCGGAGCATTTCTACTAGGCTTTCCCGCTATCACTCTTAGAAATAAAAAGTGGCTTGAAAAGCATTCTGAGATAAAAGGAATTGAACACCTACACACACTAAGAGATAACGATCAAAGTGCTATTTTACTCGTGCCACATTCTTGGTGTATTGATATTCCAGCAATCTTACTAGCATCACGCGGGCTACCAGTGTCTGCGATGGCCAATAGCCAGAAAAACCCTTTAACTGATTGGCTGATGCATAAACAGCGAGTCCAATATGGTGGCCGAGTTTATGACCGAAGTGGTGGTATCAAACCATTTATTAAATCGGTAAAAGATGGCTATTTAGGTTACTACCTACCGGACCAAGACCACGGCCCTGAACAAAGCGTTTTCGTTGATTTCTTCGCGACAGAAAAAGCCACACTACCGGGGCTAGGTAAGCTAGCTAAAGTGAGCCGCGCCAAGATTGTTCCGACTTTTGCCAGCTACAATATTGAAACTGGCAAATATGAGATTGAGATAAAAGCGCCGATTGAGGAGTTATCTGGCGATGAGCATAAAGATGCTCGAGTAATGAATGAAGTGGTCGAGCAATTTGTCAATCCGCGTCCAGAGCAATATATGTGGATACTCAAATTACTCAAGACACGCAGAGATGGCAACGACCCCTATGTAGGTTACTAGTCATAGACGGGCCACGCACATGCGTGGCCTTACTTTATGTAAGGTAAACGCTTAAAGTCAGTAATAATTTTGCCTAATTGAGGATTAAGCACCTCGCCTGAAACCACCTTCTCATACATAGCAACATACGCTTTCGCCATTACATCCGCATTGAACAAGTCTCGAGCATATTCATGACAAATAACCGGAGTAAAACTTGAAGAGGATCCAACAGCTTCAATAAGCTCTGATTGTTTATCAGATAAAAAGCCTACATCACGACTCACAAGTTCAGGAAGTGAGCCATAAGGAGTGCCAAACACAGGGCAGCCGAAGTAAAGGCTCTCAGTGATAGCGAGTCCAAATGGTTCATGCCAAGTCACAGGGAAAATTAACCCCTTAGATTTGGTCATCACTTGCGACTTTGTCGTATCATCCACCATCCCTAAGAAACGGACATGACGGTCTAGTGTCAGGCGAAAGCCCATCTTGAAATTGAGTCGGTGGCCACCCAGAATATCGAGTTGCTCACCAGCGCGCTTGGTTATATCAATCGCCCCTTGAACATTCTTAACTCGCCATGCTGCCTTGCCTAAAAAGTGAAAGCGCTGTCGGTCAGCATTTAGGTTTGGTGTGAGGTAGTTATCCCAGTTTAAGCCGTTGTGCACATAAGCTTGCGCTCCGTGATTACGAGCATGCTGCGAAGAGACAAAAATAGTATTTGGATCGATAGGTCCGTTTGAGTTGCCGTGTTGAGTCATCACGTAAGGACGCGAAATAGGCTCAAAATCACCATGGAAATGCACGACATCAACATCACTAGGGATTTGATTTTCAAGCGGCATCTCTGAGTTATACTCGATTACCCTAGCCCAATCACAAACCGTTCCTTTACCAGCAAGAAGCGTAACTTGATGACCTTGCAGATGAAGCGCATAGACAAGGTCCCATATTACACGCTCAGTGCCACCGTAATTCACTACAGGCAAAGTCGCATGAGTATAAATCAGTATGTTCATTCGACTCTCTTTACTATTTAGCCGCTAACTTTTGGGTAATCGCACGATGAACGCACTTTGGAACAAATTGCTCTACTTCACCACCATGAATCGCGACTTCACGAACAAGAGTAGAAGAAAGAAACGCATACTCTTCAGCAGGTGTAAGAAACAAGCTTTCAAGTTCTGGTTTTAGACGGCGGTACATGGTCGTTAAACCAAATTCATACTCAAAGTCCATCGTCGTTCTTAGACCGCGAACCAATATCGTCGCTTTCTTTTCTGTGGCAAAATCAACCAGTAAACCACTAAAACCATCTACTGACACATTGTTTAGTTCCGAACAGGTTTCTCTCAACAGTGCTACTCGCTCCTCAAGAGAAAACAGAGTATTTTTGCTCGGGCTTTCTGCAACACCAATAACGAGGTGATCGAACATACTCGCTGCTCGTTTTACTAAGTCGTAATGACCATTGGTCACTGGATCGAAAGTGCCTGGGTAGATGGCGATACGCATAACTATCCTATATATATTCCGTTTCTTATTGCACCGCTGACTTTTCAGCTTGTGGTACAGTCAATACTTTATCTAATTGCTGCTCGACTAACTCAACAGAGATGTTCGACATTAAGTCAGCTCCTTTTACCCTCGCGCCCCAAGGTAAATCAGAGACCGCTTTACCATATTGGGCTTCTGCAACTTGCTCATAAACTGATGCCACATATGGCAAGCCATTATAAGGCCCTGTTCGGCGAGGATTACTGTGGGCATAGAGACCAATAACAGGCGTGCCTTGCGTCGTAGCAATATGGGCGGGACCTGAATCTGGAGCAATCACAACTTCTGCTTTTGAGAGTACCGCCGTTAATTGCTTTAAGTTGGTCTGGCCGACTAAATTGTGAATCGATGTCTCTGCAAAACCTATGATGCTATCAGCTAGACGATGCTCTCTATCAGTAGGGGCACCACAAAGCACGACTTGGTAACCTTTTCCCGCCGCATAGTCAGCAATACTCGCATAACGCTCCGGAAGCCAATTACGTTCATCTTTGCTGGCTGCTGGACTAATCACAATATAGGGTTTACTACCAAGTTGAGCCAGCGTTGAATAATCGCTATCTGCGAGGGGGATATTCCATTTAGGCTCTTGAGTCGGGCAACCCAAGTACAAGGCAAACTGAGCGAAATTATCCAGGACATGGGGGGCATCAGTTGCAGGCAACTTAACATTAGTAAATAGCCACTGACCTTCTTTTGCTCTACTCCAGCTAAATCCAACTCGCTTTTTAGCTTTGATCCTAAGTGTTAACAGACTTGCTCTTAGTGCGACCTGCATATGTAATAGGTAATCAAAGCGCTGCCCTTTAAGCTGCTGCCATACCTCTTGCATTCCTTTAAAACCGCGCTTTTTATCGAAAACAACAACGTTAATACCTTCAAGGTCGCCCAATAATTGCGCCTCAATTTTTCCCATTATCCAAGTAATATTGCAACTCGGGTAACGTTGTTGAATCTGCTGCACAACAGAGAGGGCATGACAAACGTCGCCAATTGCAGAGAGCCTCAATACACAGATACTTTGTGGTTCAGGAATCATTTACTCGCTCTCTTGCAAAGGAATCATTGACCTAACAGCACCGACGACAGCATCAGGGGTGATATCTTGTAGGCATGGAGAATATAAATCATCACTGATCTTACATTTATTGCCATAACAAGGTACACATTCGCGTGGTGACTGAACCAAACGAATATTCCCCACAGTTTGAGAAGGCGTGCCATTAGTATAAAGATTATTATCCACATCGACCGGCAAGGCGTATGGCCAAGGTGACCACATGCTCGCAGGTGCAACACTGATAATCGAAACAATTGGGATGGGGTAGCCTGATGCCATATGCCCAGGCCCACTGTCAGGACCAACAAAGCCTTGGCTCATTTTTAGCAAGCTTGATGTTTGAGCAAGAGTTAATTGCCCAAGAACACTCACTAGATTTGGTGATTCAGGTAAAGCGGCAAGAATCTCTTCCACGATCATTCTATCGCGTGGAATATCAGCCCCAGTCAGCACTATCTTGTATCCATCCTCTAATAGCGCTGTTATCATCTCTAGCCAATAGTTAACTGGCCATTGCTTAATTTCATTGGATGATGGCGCATGGACCACAATGAAAGAGTCGGGTAGTTTCTTGATTACCTCATTAGGTAACGCTTCTTCTGGAGAAATGAGTCGAGGTTCGATCTCAACCCCTATCAATTTCAGCATCCGCGCGGCGCGGCTCATCTTATGTTCAAAACGATGTTGCTCAACAATATGATGATTAAAGATAAACTTCTTTAACCAGGCGCCGCCAAGAGATTCATCCACAGCCCCTAAGCGCTTTTTACCAAACACAAAGCTGTAGATAGCAGTACGATCATTGAGCATTTCATTGACGACAAGATCATAACGCCCACGCTGACGAAGAATGCGCAAGTAATCTTTGACCTTTGGACGAGGAGGAATTTCAACCAGTTCATTAATGTCTGGGTTAGTACCAAACACCATCTCACCTCTCGCATTCACAAGTACGTCGATTTGAGCGTTTGGATACGCTGCTCGAAGGCTACGAGTAAAGGTTGTGATCAACAAACTGTCTCCAATGCAGTGTGTTGCGATGACAAGAATCTTTCGATAATTATTTGAGAGGCTCATTTGTAGCAAGTGTTTGATATAATCATCCGTCTAGTATGCCACAAACTAACCAAGTCGAGACAGAGATAGATGTTCAAGCAAACACAAATCAATAACACCACATACTGGCATGACCCTTTGCTTTTGCCAGAAAATGTTGAACAGGCTTTCTCTATCGAATACTGGCAAGTGAACAATGCTGTGACCGGCAGCGCTCAAGGCCGCGGCACAACTTGGTTTGTACAAGGCGAACAAGGTGAGTTTGCACTAAGGCATTACCGCAGAGGTGGGCTATTTGGCAAAATCATCAAAGATAGCTATTGGTTTACCTCACTCGAAGAGACACGCGCCTATCAAGAGTTAAAACTATTACGCCAGCTAATCGAGTGCAATGTAAACGTGCCAGTACCTGTTGCAGCACGAGCTACGAAAAGCGGCCTAACCTATCAAGCAGATATTATTGTTCAACGAATCAGCAATGCTAACGACCTTGTCGGATTGCTATCTCAACAAGTGCTATCTAAAGAGCTCTTTAAGAAAGTTGGTTGGGAAGTAAAGAAAATGCATGATGCGAGCGTCAATCATACCGACCTTAATATTCACAATATTCTGATCGACCAAAGCAACCAAGTTTGGATTATCGACTTTGATAAGTGTAAGAGGGAAGAAATAGATAATGGCTGGAAGCAGAGCAATCTAGAACGACTCAAACGCTCTTTTGACAAAGAAGTTCGTCTCGGTAAAATCCAGCTCCCAGATTATGCTTGGACAAGCCTAGAAGAAGGCTATCAGAGTAACGAAAACGTATAAGGCGTAGCTCTCATGGCCATACTGTGGTGACAACTGCTGGGCTATGAGAGTCCACCGCTCTCGAAGTTTACTCTTCTTTCAATCCAAAAAGCTTACGCAGCTTTTTCTTCTTTTTGTATATATGTCCGCGAATCACCTCGGAAAGCGGACGAGTAAAACTGACATCTTTTGCTAATTTGATCTGCTCTTCAAAAGGTTTATTACCATGCGAAACAAAAAAGCTTTCTAGCACTTTTCGTCCCCAGTCCTTACGACCGCTGGTCGAATAATGCTTTAGCCAATCTTTACTTGGTACTAATGTCACTTCGCGGCTCAAAGCTTCTGACAGAGCAAACTGCTCCAATGTATGAGCTTTGCAGCCACCATTACGCAGCGCTTTGATAAGTTGATCAGCATAATCAAATGCCTTCAATTGCGCGCCTGTAATTCCGATAACAGCCGAAGCCCACATTGTCGACTTGTCATTGACGCTATAAGTCGAGCCATCCTCAAGATCAAAGGTTTTGTTACGAATAACGGCGTATTCATTAGTGTCAGGCAGAGAGTTGATTACCACTTCAGGAAAAAACATCAGAGACTGCTCTGAAGCAATGGAATCAAAGTAGATATTTGTCGGCTGCTCAAAATACGTATCAGTATCTAGGAAAAGTAGCTTATCTTCTTCTTCTAACTCTAACTGTTCACCAATGTACTTTAAGCCTCGGTTTTTGATTCTAAAGTGATAAGTATTATTTAGGCTCCACTCACTCTTTTGATCCGCATTAATTGGGAAAAGATGAATAGGCAATCCCGAAAAATGCTCCGTTTCTTCTGCAAGAACAACGACCTCAGGCCTAGAACGTTCGTCTCCTTGCCAATTAGCTAAGAAAGACAAGATGCAGAAGCGAGCTCCCTGATAATAGGTCTTATCATTGCCATAAATGACAAAAGCTAAGTATTTCTTTGCTGTTCTAGTCATGTTCAGTACTTCGTTACGTTTTCAAATAGAGCTTTTTGCTTTTTACTTACATGGCTTCGAATATGTGTTCGATAGCCTTCTTTAAACCAACTTCTAACCGTTGCGTATATACCTGAAGTACGCCCACTCAATTGACTTTCAAACATACCAACTTTACTACCCTGCTTCACTACAGGAGGGTGTACCCAATACAGGTTAAATTGAAGTTCATCAATCTTATCGCCAATTAAGCCATCGATTGGCGTATCAATCTGTTGAGATTCGATGTATTCGACCATTTTTTTCGCAAAGACTAAATCAAAAACATAGCCTCCGCATAGCTTGTTCACCTTACAAGGGTATAAGCATTGGTTTGATTTTCTTACACTTAGCGGTACCGAGTTAGATGCTTCCTCAATATTAGCGAAATAATTACTCCTACCTTCTAACTCTGACAAAATGAGGGAAAAGTCTTGAGTGAAACTATCAACCAGTAACGCGTCATCTTCTAACACTAAGACTTGTTCTATGTTTCGTTCAACCGCTTCTTTCATCACAAGATAATGCTTATAGAAACAAGATTTTTCAGCCAAAGAGAGCTTCGAACCAAAGAATTCATGACGTACAGCATCACTCAGATCATCGATATCACCTCGAAGCATATACTCATACTCATTGATACCTCGAGAAGGAAGATGACTATCAATATGCTTACGTCGTTCTTCATAGCCTTTGCTGACGTGAATGATGAATGTTTTGATCACTAAGAACTCTCTATAACTCTGTTGATAATATCGACACTACGCTGAAGCGCACCTTGGTTTTGCTCTACAATGGATAAAGCAGCTCTACCACCTTGTTCTAACTTTTTAGGTGACGATAAGCATTCAATAACCTTGCTGGATAATTGCTCTTCATCCTCGACGACTTCTAAAGCTCCTTCGGCGACAAGCTTCTGAGCGAGGTCAGCAAAGTTATAATAACTTGGCCCAGTAATCGTCAGCTTAGAGAGCATAGCGGGCTCGATAAAGTTATGCCCACCCACCTTATCTCCGATCAGGCTGCCGCCCATAAAAACAAGCTCGCTTGCGGCAAGAAACTTGATCATTTCCCCCATAGTATCACCCAAATAGACATCTGTACCTTCAGGTAATCGCTCTAAGCTTCCGCTACTTCGCCGAACCAAAGATAACTGCTGATTTTTTACTAGTTCAGCTACAGAGTCAAAACGCTCAGGATGGCGTGGAACCAGTACAAGTAGTAATTCTGGATGTTCCAATTTTGCAGATTTAAAAGCAGAAAGGATTTGTTCATCTTCACCGAGGTGCGTGCTTGCTGCAACCAAGACCTTGCGGTTATCTCCAAATTGAAGCTTTAGCTCTTGGCCTTGGTGGTATGCCTCTTCGTCAACTGTCACATCATACTTAATCGAACCAGTATCAATAACCTTATTACTACTGATTCCTAATTGTCGAAAGCGCTCAGCATCATCACCGTGCACTGTCATTATTATCGACAATTTCTGCAATATTGGTGTTATCAGCAGGCTAAGCTTTCGATAGTTTGAAAATGACTTTTGAGATAGGCGCCCATTCACAAGCACCATAGGTACATTGTGCGAAGCGACTGTATGTATGGTGTTAGGCCATAGCTCTGTTTCAATAATGAGCATTGCTTCAGGCTTAATAGCGTTAAGAAACTTTCGTACACACCAAGAGAAGTCTATAGGCATATAGCGATGAGTAGTATGATTACCCAATTTAGATACTTGCTCAGCGCCAGTACTGGTTGTCGTAGTAACAAGTAGCTGCTTCCCCGGGTATTGCTCTGCTAAGCGATTAACTAGCCCCTTACTCGCCAGAACCTCCCCGACAGAAACAGCATGAACCCAAATTACACCTTTTTTCTGAGTATCAAGCTTAGGTGTAAAACCAAAATGCTCTTTCCATCGCTGCCCAAACTTGGGTTTATTAGGCTTTGAACGATAAAGCCCCCAAAGCAGCAAAGGGCTAACACATGCTAGTAACAAGGTATAAGCTAAGCGAACCAATACTGTCATTAACCCACTACCAACGCATCAAGTTTTGTAATTGCCTCAATAACCTTCTCTGGCATAAGTTCTTGTAAGCATTTAAGGTGCTGCTTAGGACAAGTACGTTCAAAACAAGGACGACATTCTATATCTGTATTTAGAATAGCCAGTTTGTCAGTGAGTGGCGGGGTATATTTCGGGGAGCTTGAACCATATACCGCGACTACATTACAGCCAACCGCAGCGGCTACATGCATTAGTCCAGAGTCATTACTCACAACTGTTTGACATGCCCCAATCAAATCAACAGCTTGAACTAAAGAAGTACTACCCGCTAGGTTATAGCAATGTTGCTGGTTCTCAGAAGCGACCTGTTCGATAATGGCAGAAGTCACTTCACGATCCTTTGCTGAGCCGAATAGCCAGACTTGGTAGCCCTTACTAATCATCTCTGAGGCCACACGAGCAAAGTGCTCCTCTGGCCAACGCTTAGCTGGCCCAAACTCAGCTCCTGGACATAAACCAAGAATCGGACGCCCTTCAGTAAGCTCAAACTGCTGCATTGCTGCTTGCTGAGTTTCTGCCTGTAAACTTAAAGCTGGATACGGCAAATCTTTCAACTCACCTAAACACCCACTGCCTGTCATCGCAGATTTTGAGTGAGCTAAAGCAACATAGCGCTCTAGCATATATTGGAACGACTTTTTATTGGTGCGAATATCATTGAGAAGACCAAAACGCATTTCCCCTTTCCAGCCAACTCGTTGAGGAATTTTAGCGAAAAATGGGATCAGTGCTGACTTAGCTGAATTAGGCAATACATAAGCTTGAGTGTAGTTTGGACTTCTTAATCGCTTACCCATTTGGTAACGAGTTTTAAGGTCAAATTGTCCATGACCAAGCGGCATCTCTAGTGCTTTATCAACTTGTGGCATTCTCTCAAGAATGGCTTTACACCATGCTGGTGCTAGCACGTCGATCTGTGAGTCTGGATACTGCTTTTTAAGCTCAATATACAGGCCCTGAGACATGACCATATCACCAACCCAAGAAGGGCCTACGATTAGAATTTTTTCCATTGCTTACTTTTTCTCTAACTGTCCGGATAGCTCGAAGTATCGTTCTAGTGTCTTAATGCATACTAATTGCTCTAGCTTCTCATCTTTAAACGGAGCGATATAATCATGAGCATTTTTGACGATTTTTTCAGCTTCTAGTGGATTATCGATGTAATACTGAATCTTTTCTTCAAAATCAGACCAATCATCTTTCACTTCAATATAATGAACACCCGCTTGAAGAGTGCCTTCCATAAACCAAGTTTCAAACTTCATTTTAGGAGTAACCACAACTGAATTTGAAGACATCGCCCACTTTAAGTTGGAGGCAACATCATTTCCTTCTAAACAAATCAAGAACTTATATTGAAGCTGCTCTTCAACAGACATAAATGGCTTTTGCCACTCAGGGTGTTCGTCTGAGCTGTTTGACTGGCCCGCATCAACCAAGGGGTGGTCAAACATTTCTTGCATAAATCGAATACGATGTGGTTGGGTGACCGCACCTCGAAATACTGCAGCATCTTTTTTATCAGCAAAACTAAGCTGATCTTCAACAAAACGAAAGTGCCTGCGTTTATCGAGCTTAAACAACACAGAGTTGTTATTGTTACCTTCGATTGGCCTAGCTTTAAAGAGCGTAGGAATTGGTTCTATGTGTGTTTCATCGCCAAAATAGTAATTAAATCGATATGACTTAGGGAAGTAGTGCAGAAACTCTTTTAGATCAAAGTAGTAAGATGTGTAACCTTTACGTTTGTAGTCAGAAATCTTTGTAACTTTATTACCAATAACAAAGTTACTATCTAGCTTGCAATAATAATCTACCCTAGTCTGTATACAATCGTTATGGTCAGCGTAAGTCTTTTCTAGTGCTCGCTTTCGAAAATCAAACAAAAATCTTGGCATAATTTCTAAAAAGGCATGCTTGAGATAGTATAATATTTTCACTCCCTCTCCTTTTCATTAGACAATATCATGGTAACGCTACCAATGATAAACATATAATAAATTGCTGCTTGTGAATTAATAAACGGGGCGTCAGAAAAATTGCATATTGCCACAAATAATGCAGGAGCCCAGAGTAAGACCGCACCTCTCTCAATCGTATACTGCCGAGCCTTCCATATTGGGTAAAAAAGAAATGTGAGAAAAATCAACCCTCCTAATAAACCGTAGAGAACAAATTTATCTACATACCCATTGTGGAATGTCATGGATATAAGTCGATTTAATGAAGGAGTGATTCTTTTTTCATATTCCAACTTATCAAACTCTATCTTTATATCTTTACCATAGCCAAGCATTGGGTTTCGCTGCCAAAGTTCTATTCCAATTCCAACCATTTGTAAGCGAACTCCTATAGATGAGTTAAGGTGCCCTTGCTCGATCAAGTGATATTCCTGAATTGTCCTTTCAATTCTATCCTGTATCACTGGTAGCTTAAATAGCCCCCCAACACCTACCACCAAACACAAAAGTGTTAATACACATAACGCCCAGTTTTTTCTGTATGAAACATATAGCAACAAAAGGAACACAACAACTATTAGAGCAATCAAAGGCCCTCGAGACTGACTTAACAATAAACCAGCCATAGATAACGTTACTGCAACAATAAGAACAATGGTATTTTTCTCCTCAAAGCGAGTTAATAGTAACCCCAAAGAAGAGATTGAAACCAAACCACATATGGTGGCAAATGGAATCGCATTAATAGGCCACTCACCACGGAATAAACTGACATTAATTTGATAGTAGTAGCTGTATGAGCTACAAGAAATTGAAGCGATGAATAGAAGCCATTGCATAGCACTCTTAGTATAAAAATTCTTTGGGGTCGTTAAGAATAAGAACAACATTACTAATGTCGCTCTTAGTTCTCTTGAATCAAAGCCGTATACCTCATATGCTAACGCACCAAACAGGCCATTAATAAAGAGTAATTTAACCCAAAAACTACTTTTTAAGTTGTCTTTGATGATAGCAAAACGAAAAACAAATAGAGAAAGTGCAGCAATAACTAATACAATTGGAACAAGGCGCATATCCCCATCCCCATCCCATAACATCCCTGTTGTAATCCATAGAACTGGGGCTAAAAATAACAATGATACTGCTTTTCTGTTATTTATGAAGTTTAACATTCTCAAATACTCTAAAGACTCGCTTGTTGACATGACTCCACACATATTTCTTATGGTAATTCTTGATATAATATCTAATCTTATCAATAGCCCCCGTACCTTCAGCATTAATTGCACTAGCAAAAGTACCATTCTTGCTACCTTGCTGAACTAGAGCAGGTTGAGACCAGTAGATATTAAAACCAATGACATCTCTCATTTCACTTTGATAAACATCTACTGGAAGGTGAATAGGATGAGTCTGCAGGTAGTCATACAATTTTTTTGCCGCTGCATAATCGATAATATAACCACCCGTCATTTTCGTATAGTTAGCTAGATAGACATGCTGGTTACACTTACGGAATTTAAATGGAACGCTCAAATAAGCACTCTCAATATTTACGAGATAATTAGACTTACCTTTCAATTCTTCAATAATTTTTTCTAGCTTTTTTGAAAAATCATAGGTTAAATAAGCATCATCTTCTAGCACCAAAGCGAAAGGAACCTCTCGCTCCACAATAGCTTTATAAGTTAAATAATGTTTATAGAAACATGATTGCTCTGCAGGGCTCTGAGGACTACCTCGGAACAAATTTTCTAAAACTTCCTCTGTCAAATCCTTAATATCACCATCAAGCATATACTCGAAGCGTTCCAGACCTGACTCTGGTAAATGTTTGTCGATATGCTCTCGTCTTTCGTCATATCCTTCACTTACGTGAATAACAAACACATGCTCAATGGGTTGCACCATTTAAGGCATCTCCTACAACAATATGGGGCGAAACAAAAGAACAGATTATATCTTGAGTGGGCATATGTTTCACGCAATCTTAGTAATACTGTGTAAGAAAACGGGAGCCTTGACTTTACTTCTGGCACTCACCACAAAAAAACGTATTCCTTTGACCTATCTTTTGCTCTGAGATCGGCTCTCCACAACTTGGGCAAGGTTCACCAGCTTTGCCATAGACTTGTAGCTCCTGAGCAAAATAGCCCGGTTTTCCATCAGCTTGAGCAAAATCTTTGAGGGTTGTACCACCTTGCTTGATGGCGGTATCGAGGACTTGCTTAATCTCACTGACAAGTAACACCCACTCTTTTTTGGTGATCTTACCTGCAGGACGAGTGGGATGAATTCTGGCGCTAAATAAAGACTCGTTGGCGTAGATGTTCCCTATACCTACAACCACCTTGTTATCCATAATGAATTGTTTAACCGCGACACGCTTCCCTTTGGCTTTTTCAGCTATGTAGTCAGCATTAAATTCATCGGTCAAAGGCTCGGGTCCCATGATACCTAACGCAGTATGGTTGCCATCTTCCGTCCATAACCAAGCACCAAAGCGTCTTGGATCGTTATAACGCAGCACTTTGCCATTGGTTAGCTTGAGATCAACGTGATCATGCTTGGCTGGTGCTATTTCAGCATCCAGTACTCTCAGAGAGCCCGACATACCTAAGTGGACAATTGCGCAGCCAACATCAGTTTCAATCAGCAAGTATTTGGCTCGGCGAGAGATGTTACGAATCACCTGCCCTTCCATCTGCTTTAACTCTTGGGGAATATCCCAACGCAGCTTCGGAGTGCGAAACGTCAGCTTGGCAACGGTTTCTCCAATTAAATGTGGAGAGATTCCCATCCGGCTGACTTCTACTTCAGGCAATTCAGGCATAACAAAGTCCTATGATGTGGTTATTCAGGCATAAGATAACGAGGTTCGACTGAGATTGCTATCCACTTGCCCTGCCAATTTTTCAGCAGCCAAAACTGCTGAGTTTGGTAAAAAGTGATCCTTTGTGGTTCTTCTTGATCGAAATACCACACTTCGATAGTTTCAGGTGAACCTAATTGAGGCTTCAAATCGTCAAAGCTTTGTTGATTAATCTCTGTACCCACTAACTCTTGCCAGCGCTTTACGAGGTCAGCTTCTGGAATCACACTTGGAATAGAGCTGCGCCAACGACCTTGGTTATTTTCTAATGACCAATTAGCAAAATGTAGCGCTTGAAGATCTTGATTTGGATTGAGTAGATAAGGATGCTGACTGACAACCGCTGGTTCATCAATTAAGTAGGTCTTGATTATCGTGGGCAGGTTGAGCAAACCAATAAAGGCGATAATGCCTAGAATAAGGATATTGTTCCAACGTCGACGACGCCTTGGTGAAACTCGCATGATTGATGTCTTCACTGCTATTAACTATCTCAAAAATAGCAGAAAAGAGGAAGGGAGGCGAGGTATGTTAAATCTTACCTATATCCAAGATTGTCATCCTCAAGAGAGAAGGACGAACAAGTTGGGGATTTCATTAGCTTAGTAACGGATTCAAAAGATTCCCTACTCTCTCCTTCGTCGTTCTATGGAATGGCACTCATGCTAAGCAACATTCCTAGATGTTACAGGCAATAAAAAACCCAACCATATTGCTATGGTTGGGTTTCAATTCACGCTTCCCGAAGGAAGTTCAAAGAAGAATCAATTACTTGATTTTAGCTTCTTTGTACATAACGTGCTGGCGAACTACTGGATCAAATTTCTTGATCTCAAATTTGCCTGGCATGTTACGCTTGTTCTTATCAGTCGTGTAGAAGTGACCAGTACCTGCAGAAGATACTAGACGGATTTTCTCACGTACGCCTTTCTTTGCCATTGTCTATTTCCTCTTAAACGTTTTCGCCGTTTGCACGGATATCAACAAGAACAGCATCGATGCCTTTCTTGTCGATGATACGCATACCTTTAGCAGATAGACGTAGTTTAACAAAACGTTTTTCGCTCTCTACCCAGAAACGATGAGTTTGTAGGTTCGGCAGAAAACGACGCTTAGTAGCATTGCGTGCGTGTGAACGGTTGTTACCCGTTACTGGACGCTTACCAGTTACTTGGCATACTCGTGACATGAATGTCTTCTCCAAAATCGTTTCAGCTCGATATCAACCTTGGTGGCCGAACCTCTCAGTTTCTAAATTAGAAGTTTGAGGTCTTATACCGCTATGGAAACCCATACAAGGCTATCAAAGGTCGCGCATTATACTAACTTGAGTAGCATTGCTCAAGACCCGAACAGATCCTTTTTACAGGTTTTCCTGATCTTTTTTAGGCAGAGCTGATTTATGTGCTAAAAAATGTCGGGGGATTGTAGCAGAAATCAGCGAACTCACAACAAAAAATGTGATTTAAATCCAACCACGTTCTGCGAAGGAAACAATTTCACCATCTCCAACGACAAAATGGTCTAAAACACGAATGTCGACTAAGGCCAATGCGTCAGTAATTCGTCGAGTTATCCTACGGTCGCTCTGGCTAGGCTCAGCAACGCCTGAAGGGTGATTATGAGCAAGAATTAAAGCTGCTGCATTATGCTCTAGTGAGCGCTTCACCACCTCTCTAGGATAAACAGAGGCCGCATCTATCGTGCCTTGGAATAGTGGTTCGCCACAAATAACTCGGTGCTGATTGTCTAAAAATAGCACATAAAACTCTTCACGCTGCTTATCCCTTAGTAATCCAGATAAATAAAGCTTGGTCTGCTCAGGGCTTGTCAGCGCCTCACCACGCTTAAGTGTTTCCGCTAAATAGCGCTGAGTCATCTCTAATGTCGCTTGCAATTGAACAAACTTGGCAACGCCCAAACCTTTGTGGTGACAAAATTCATCAAGATCGGCTGAAAACAGTGCTCTTAATGAGCCAAACTCCTTAATAAGGTGGTCTGATAGCGTTAAAACATTCATTCCCTGCGTTCCGGTGCGAAGAAATATGGCTAATAGCTCTGCATCAGTGAGTGAATGAGGACCATGAGAGAGTAGCTTCTCGCGTGGCATTGATTCTTTGGGTAGTGCATTCATTTATAGACTCTCTGACTAATTCGTGGTGAAGAGAATACTTAAGCAACAACGAACAGCTGAAAGTGAACCGCTATAACACGAGCTAACTCCGCACATTCAAGGTACGAATTGTAATCAAAGTAGGCCGTTTCGCGCGCCTGCTCATATTTCAACTTCAATATCTCAGATACCGAAACTAGGCACGTAAATAGCAGCCATGGTATCTTACGGGCAGAATTTTTAAGGAAGATCATCATGCAAACACTCGCTGGCAAAAAGATCCTTTTGGGCATTAGTGGTGGCATTGCCGCATATAAATGTGCCGAGCTGACACGCCGTCTTATTGAACGTGGCGCCGAAGTTCAGGTTGTCATGACTAAGGCAGCAAAAGAGTTTATTACTCCGTTAACCATGCAAGCCGTCTCTGGCAGACCAGTATCAGATAATTTATTAGATCCTGCTGCTGAAGCCTCTATGGGGCATATTGAGCTAGCGAAATGGGCTGATTTAGTATTACTTGCGCCCGCTACTGCTGATCTTATCGCGCGAATGAGTGCAGGCATGGGCAATGATTTGCTTACTACACTGGTTTTGGCTACTGACTCCCCTATTGCCGTTTCTCCAGCGATGAATCAACAGATGTATCGTAATCTCGCGACTCAAGAGAATATAGCCACACTTGAGCGTCGAGGAATGCACATTTGGGGACCGGCTGCGGGCGAGCAAGCGTGTGGTGATGTCGGTCCAGGTCGAATGCTTGAGCCAATGCAGCTTGTTGAGCGCTGTGAACAGTTCTTTGCTGATAAACCTCTGCAAGGTAAGTCAGTACTCATTACCGCCGGCCCAACCCGTGAGGCAATTGACCCTGTACGTTATATCTCCAACCACAGTTCAGGCAAGATGGGATTTTCATTAGCACAAGCGGCAACTCAGCTTGGTGCAAAAGTTACTTTGGTTTCAGGCCCTGTTTCACTGGCAACTCCGGCTAACGTTCAACGTATTGATGTCGATAGTGCTCAAAGCATGTTTGATAACGTGATAGATAACGCGACAAAGCACGATATCTTTATTGCTTGCGCAGCCGTGGCCGATTATCGCCCGCAAACTATCGCTGAGCAGAAAATCAAAAAGACCGATGACAGTGACCAAATGACCATCACTATGGTCAAGAACCCCGACATCGTTGCTTCAGTTGCCAAACTTAGCGAATCAAGACCGTTTACTGTTGGCTTTGCAGCAGAAACTCAAGATATCGAACACTACGCTCGCACTAAGCTTGCGAAGAAGAACCTCGACATGATTTGTGCCAACGATGTCTCAGTAGAAGGACAAGGATTCAACAGTGACGACAATGCCATCACCATGTACTGGAAAGATGGTAAGCAATCACTTACCCTAGCGTCCAAGCAACAGATTGCATCACAAATCATCCTTACTATCGCAGAACGACTAGAAGCCTAAACGGCCATTGCTCTCATTGAGCGATCAGCTGCGACAAGTAATAGAGCTTACAATATTTGGCTCCGAGGTTAACGGAGCCTTTTAATTCAGAATGGTAATAGAAGGAAAAGAGTTCATGGCCGGAACAAGAAAATCCAACCGCCGGGAAGAAATTTTGCAAGCATTAGCGGAAATGCTGGAGTCCAATGAAGGCGCTTCTCGCATCACCACAGCAAAACTGGCGAAACAAGTTGGTGTTTCTGAAGCTGCTCTGTATCGCCATTTCCCGAGCAAAGCTCGAATGTTTGAAGGATTGATTGAGTTCATCGAAGAGTCATTAATGTCGCGCATTAACCGTATCTTAGATGAAGAAAAAGATACCCTGACACGCATTCGACTGGTACTGCAGTTGATCTTAGCTTTTGCAGAACGTAACCCAGGTCTTAGCCGCATTCTTTCAGGCCACGCTTTGATGTTTGAAAATGAGCGTCTACGCGAGCGTATCAACCAACTGTTTGAGCGTATCGAAACCTCTATTCGTCAAATTTTACGTGAACGCAAGTTACGTGAAGGTAAATCTTTCCCTGTTGATGAAAAAATCTTGGCGGCACAGCTACTGGGGCAAGTTGAAGGCAGCCTTAACCGCTTTGTACGTTCTGATTTTAAATACCAGCCTACTGCTAACTTCGAAGAGTACTGGGCTCTGCTAAGTGCACAGATTAAGTAATCGCTATGAAAAAAAAATCGACCGTTGAGAAACCTAAGTTCACGCTAACTCTCCTCCACCCTAAGTATTGGGGTGTATGGTTTGGTTTCGGCTTACTAGCCCTTATCGTTAACCTGCTACCTTATGCGGTGCTTTATCGTATCGGGCGTGGCATTGGCAAGCTAGGCATGAAAGCGGGCAAATCGCGTGTCAAAGTGGCTCGTCGTAACCTCGAGCTAGCATTTCCAGATATGGAGCACGCTGAACGCGAGAAAATGGTCGAAGAAAACTTCAAAAATACCGGTATGGCGTTAATCGAAACAGGTATTACTTGGTTTTGGCCAACATGGCGCTTTAAACGTATTCTCGTTGCTAAAGATGTTGAAGAACTCAAGCGTTTAGATAGTGAGGGTAAAGGGGTATTACTCTGCTGTGTCCATGCGTTAAACCTTGAAATTACCGCCCGTGCTTTTGGCGCCTTAGGCTTGCAGGGTTATGGTGTTTATCGCCCTCACAGCAACCCAGCTTACGAATTTATCCAATACCGTGGACGCTCACAAAATGGCAATCAACTTGTCTATCGCCGTGATATTAAGCAGATGATCCGCGTGATGCGTGATGGTGAGCGCTTGTTCTACCTTCCTGATCATGACTACGGCAGAAATAAGTCGGTTTTCGTACCCTTCTTCGCTATAGAGGATGCTTGTACCACCACAGGGACCAGCATTCTTGCCTATACCAGCAAGTGCGCCATTGTCCCAGGCTCTGGGTTTAGAAATGCTCAGGGTAGATACGAAATCATTGCTGATAAGTCGATTGAGGCTGATTATCCGCAGAAAGATGAAAAAGCGGCAGCGGCTTATATGAACAAGTATGTTGAAGAGTTGATTCTTCGAGCTCCCGAGCAGTGGATGTGGCTACATAAGCGCTATAAGACCATGGAAGATGAAAGTGTCGAGAGAGGGATTCGATACAAGTAGTCTCGATTAAAAAAACAAAGGGGCTGATGTTTACGCATCAGCCCCTTTTCGATTCAATCGCTAACAGTGTCATTCCCGAAAGGGAGGCTCGACCGAGTTGGGAATCTTTTCAAGCGAGTAGCAAATTTCGAGAGATTCCCTACTCGATCCTTCGTCACTCTATGGAATGACAGGGGCTTATCTCTTAGATGCCGTACTCAGCGCGGTACGCTTTCACTGCTTCTAGATGTTCAGGCGCTGTGCCTTTCTCTTCTAGGAAAGTCACTAGGTCAGTCAGGCTAACAATTGAGATGATTGCGCAGCCAAAGTCACGCTCAACTTCTTGGATAGCTGACAACTCACCTTTACCTTTCTCTTGGCGGTCAATCGCAACCAACACACCTGCTAGGTCAGCGCCGTTTGCTTGGATGATTTCCATTGACTCACGGATTGCTGTGCCTGCAGTAATTACATCATCCACCAGCATAATACGACCTTCCAGTGCGCTACCGACTAGGTTGCCACCTTCACCGTGATCTTTTGCTTCTTTACGGTTGAAACAGTAAGGCGTATCCACATCGTGGTGATCCGCTAGTGCAACAGCTGTTGTCGTCGCAATTGGAATACCTTTGTACGCAGGGCCAAATAGCACATCGAATTCAATGTCAGAATCTGCTAGCGCTGCTGCGTAGAAACGACCTAGACGCGCTAAGTCACGACCAGTATTGAAAAGACCAGCGTTAAAGAAGTACGGACTCTTACGGCCAGACTTTAAAGTAAACTCGCCAAATTTTAGGACTTCTTTCTCTAGTGCAAACTCAATAAATTCACGCTGGTATGCTTTCATTACTTTCTCTCTAAATAAAAGGTCTAGTTTTCTAGACGGTTTATAAACAGTTCAAAACTTAGCCTTGGCCAAATTTTGATAAAAAAATAGCTTCCTAAAAAGGAAGCTATCTAAATCAATTTTCTAACGCCGCCTTCTGCGCCGCTACGATCTCGGTAATACCTTTGGTCGCCGACTCGAGCAACTTCATCAGCTCAGCGTGGGTGAACGGTTCGCCCTCTGCCGTGCCTTGAACTTCGATCATACGCCCGTCTTCGGTCATCACTACGTTCATATCGGTATCAGCGGCTGAATCTTCTGTGTACTCAAGGTCACACAGGATGTCTTCACCTAGAATACCCACAGAAACGGCTGCTACATGGCCTTTCATTGGGTTAGCTTTTAACTTGCCCTTTTCTACTAGGTGTTGGAATGCATCTGCCATCGCAACGCTTGCACCCGAGATAGACGCAGTACGTGTACCGCCATCCGCTTGGATTACATCACAGTCTACTGTCACCATGATTTCGCCCATTGCTTCTAGGTCAACTACTGCGCGTAAGCTGCGAGCAATCAGACGTTGGATTTCCATCGTACGACCACCTTGCTTACCACTTGCCGCTTCACGACGCATACGCGAGTGCGTTGAACGTGGCAGCATGCCGTATTCAGCCGTTACCCAGCCCTTGCCCTGACCTTTTAGCCAGCGTGGAACGTTCTCTTCAACGGTCGCATTACAAAGTACTTTTGTATTGCCGAATTCAACCAATACAGAACCTTCTGCATAAGCTGTGTAGTTACGAGTAATTTTGATTGGGCGAACTTGGTCCGCCTTGCGATCGTTTGGACGCATGGGCATCTACCTTATATGAAGGGGGAGACGTTTTTGGTTGGAGCAGGATTATAGCGAAGTTTGCTCTACAAAGCTATCCATCCGAGATTTGTGCTACTATTGCCTCGCGTTATTTTCAAAGATGATTAAACAGGAAAATTCGATGATCTACAGTATGACAGCCTACGCACGTAAAGAAGTGAAAGGCGATTGGGGCACAGCAGTATGGGAAATTCGTAGTGTTAACCAACGCTACCTTGAAACCTACTTCCGCCTACCAGAACAGTTCCGTGGCCTAGAGCCAGTACTGCGTGAGCGTTTCCGTAAACGCCTAGCGCGCGGTAAAGTTGAATGTGCACTGCGTTTTGAAGCTAACCCAGCCGCAAAAGGCGAGCTAAGCATCAATGAAAGCCTAGCACAGCAAGTGATCAACGCAGCAAACCAAGTGATGCAGATGACTGGCGAAGAGAGCCGCCTAAACCCATTCCAAGTAATGAACTGGCCGGGTGTAATGGAAACGTCTGAGCAAGATATGGATGCGGTAAACAAAGACTTGCTAGGTGCATTTGATGAAGCAGTAAGCGAGTTTATTGAAGCGCGTGGCCGTGAAGGTGAAAACATGAAAGCATTGATCGCTCAGCGCTTAGATGCAATCACCGAAGAAGTGGTTAAAGTGCGTGCTCGTATGCCTGAAATTTTAGAATGGCAACGTGAGCGTCTGTTCTCGAAGTTTGAAGATGCAAAAGTTGAGCTTGATTCATCACGCGTAGAACAAGAGCTAATCTTACTAGCGCAAAAATCTGACGTGGCAGAAGAGCTCGACCGCTTAGACTCTCACGTAAAAGAAGCAACCAACATCCTGAAGAAGGGTGGCGCTTGTGGCCGTCGTCTCGACTTTATGATGCAAGAGTTTAACCGTGAGTCGAACACACTAGCGTCTAAGTCTATCAGCACAGATATCACAGCATCTGGTGTTGAGCTTAAAGTACTTATCGAGCAAATGCGTGAGCAAATTCAGAACATTGAATAATCGATTCAATTGAAATAAAAGCCCCGCGATAAGTGTGGGGCTTTTTTATATCTACAGCCTAACTAGGCACTAAGTCGTTTCGCACATTGAGCGCAAAGCACCGGCTGTTGTTTTGCACGCCTAAAACCAAGTTTGCGCCAGAAAGACGGTTCCGCTTTGGTCACCAAAATACCGAGCAGCAGTGGCACCATTAAAAACAGCGATGTCATCGAAAAACTATTTCCCGCCACCCAACTCGACAAACTTAAAGCAATAAGTGGGAAAAAGAGAAAACAGATAGAAGCAGTAAACGGCGTCGATACCTGACCGAGCTTAAAGTAGGCTACTATACCGCCGACACTTGCGAAAACACCTAAATAGGCCACTGCCACCATTGAGTCTACTGAAAATGCCGCAATCAGTGGTTGCTCTAACCAGAAGGAAACCAGCAACAAGCACACCGAGGCAATCAAACTTGGAATGGCGTTGTAGGTCAGAACTGGAGTGCTACGGCAGTACTTTTCCACAAACACATACATCACCGAATGAATGGCGACGGCGCCACCAAGAGCCAGCGAACCAAGCAAATAGTCTTCGCCACCTAATGTCATTTCTGTCGCTAAGATCAGTGCTAAGCTCAACACCGCAACGAGCAGACCTGCTATTTGTAACTTACTCAAACGTAAGCCCAAAAACAGACTTGATGTCACCATCACAGCAATCGGCATATTGGCAAAAATAATAGAAGCCAAGCCTGATGAGATGTACTGCTCACCAAAAATCATCAAAGTAAATGGAATCGCAAAATAGAAGATAGCGACGACAAACATCCAAAATTGCTTTCCCTTCGGGAACAACAACGGTTGTTTCAGCTTTACCGCTAGTAACACCAACAGCGGCGAAGCGATCAAGAATCGCAGACCCGTAGCAAAAATCGGTGGGACAGTCGCTACCGCAACCTCCATGGCTAACCAAGTCGTCCCCCAAATAAGGCATACCGAGACAAACAAAAACGTCGTTAGATATTTATGCGGCATAACGACCTCCTTGAATCAAAGAGAACGTAATTAATGTCGGCAGGCAAACAGCAGAAGCAGCACAGACACTCGTGCCATAAATCATTTCAAATTTCATATTCTTATTCCCATCACAGGGTGGTGCAAATAAGCCAAGCTACTTACACCGATATCAAAGGAACACAAGCAAGTTGTGTGAATAGTGGTGCGATAAATCGCAGTGAAATAAGAATTAGGCTATTGGAGGTCGATATAGAGATTGGATCTCTACACTGGTGTAACTAATAGGTGCACTTACTGCAAGCGCATAACGGAAAGGGGAACTATAGGAACGAACATTCGTCTCAACGAGTGCAATGTTTGAGACGTTTATATGAGAACAGCACTGTTTCTCGAAACAGGTACCGCCGGGTTCGCAACAACCAACCTCAGTTGTTGCGTCTACTGGTTCAAAACCACATCCACCAAACTCTATCTTTTGCACGACAGAGTTTGAGTTAGCAACATGATGAGAAGAAACTTCCGCTTGTGCTGCACTACTAAGCAGCACAATGGATAGCAATGCACTTAGCACAAAACAAATTGTGGATGTATAGCGAAGCAGCATCACACACTCTCATCACAAAGGGGGTGATGAAAAGATAATCGGCTATTCAGAAAATAACAATATGATTTGATAAGACTTTACACTTCTTTACCTCATACTGCCCCACAGATAACCTTACTCATCTTTCTCGGCGGTATTGTTATCAATATACGGCCAATAATGGTGCCCTACTCGAATCACCATTGTCGCTACCGCCAAAATTAGCGCCGCTACCGAAAGCCAAACTACCAATACCGCATCCAACTCTTTCATACCTAAGGTGATGTATCGAGCGATCGCCATCATGGCAATGTAGATTGGGTAGCGCACTGGGATCTTACCGTTCATCACAAACTGCTTAACCATCGCCAGCACTTCGAGATAGATGAACATCAACAGAATATCGGTCAGCAGCACGCGTTTCTCAGTAAACACATGAACAAACTCTTCGACCATCGCAAACAGCGTCGCAAGCGTGATCGCCACTAGCAGCACAGCCTCTAGCGAATGGAAGATTTTAAGAAATGGTTTACTGAAAGATTTAGGAAGATTGGAAGGCATAATCCCTATCCGTGATAAAAACTAATAGGCATCCAGTTTACCACGAGATGTATGACAAAGAAGCGAGCGGTCATCATTCTTTAGTCGATAACCGCTCCCTATGATGTAACTTTCTATAGCAGTAACAAGTAAGCTAAGAATACTGCAGACAGCGCGTAGATAATTGGGTGAACCTCTTTACCTTTACCTGCCACAACCATGCTGAATGCGTAACTGATAAAGCCCATCGCCATACCGTTAGCTGGAGAGAAGCTCAGTACGGTAAACATGATGGTAAAGAACGCCGCAATACGAGACTCTTTCTTATCCCAGTTAATCTGACCTAGGCGACCTATCATGTAGATACCCACTACGACCATCGCTGGAGCAACCATCGCCGCAGAGAAGATAGAAAATAGTGGATATAAGAGTAGCGATACGAGGAACAGGCCCGACACTACAACCGCCGCAAGACCTGTCTTTGCACCTTGTGAAGAGGCAATGCCCGACTCTGAGAATGCAGTGATTGACGTGGTACCTAGCACTGAACCAATCACGGTACCGCCCGCATCAGCGACTAGCGCAGAGCGCGCATTTGGTACCTTACCGTCTTTATCGATAATCCCCGCATCACGGCCAACACCGACAATGGTGCTCATGCCATCAAAGAAATCGACAATCAGGAAAATCACCACCACAAACAGCAAATCAAACATCTTATCTGCGGTTAAGCTTGAGAAGTCAAAAATCGCACCGAACGTACTTGCCATGCTTGGCGGCGCCGTCACGATTTGCTCAGGAATTGGCGCATTGGATGTACCCATCACTAGATCAGCAATCAATGTCAGGCCAATTGCACTGACAAATGAGATAAACGTCGCCAGCTTAATGTCACGTACCATACAGCCTAATGCAATGAAGATACTGATGTAAGCAATAATCACTTGTGGATCGGTAATGTTACCCATACCGACAAGAACAAACTTATTCTCAACAATGATGCCGGCGTTCTTGAGGCCTAAAAAGGCAATGAATAGGCCAAGCGAGACAGTAATCGCATTCTTTAAGTCTTCAGGAATTGATTCAATCAGCGACTTACGGATATTGGTTAACGAGAGCAGTAAGTACAAAACACCGGACAAGAAGATACCAAACAGCGCTTCATTCCAGAGCAAAGCCACTGAACCGCTTAGTAGCATGCCTTTAAAAAAGCCATTCATGCTCATCCCAGGCGCTAGCATCACTGGGTAGTTACCCCAAACACCCATAATAAAGGTCGCAATTGCTGCTGATAAAGCTGTCGCAGTAAACACCGCGCCTTTATCCATTCCAGGGATACCACCCAAGATTGCTGGGTTAACCGCCAGAATATAGCTCATCGCTAAAAAGGTAATAAAGCCAGCGTATAGCTCAGTACCTAGGGTTGTTTTGCGTTCAGTAATTTTAAATACAGAATCTAAAAGACCTGCTTGATTTTGCGCTTTTAGCGTTGAATCGAGACTCACAGTGAAACCTATACAATTAAAATGGAAGGTAAATGAGATGAAATGCTGTAAGCGGTGATATTTGGAGTCTCAGCACTTAAAAACTGTAGTCACTAAGATAGGCTCAGTGGTAGAGACATCTAGACCATCACTCTAGATATATACAGCATTTAATCGTTTGCGCGGATTGTAAGGAAGTAGAACAAAAACTCAACGATTATTTGAACAAATCCACAAAACAGTACTCGAGTTAGGTCAAATTTGCTGGCTTGTGTGAACGACATCAAGCGACAATTTGACTAATAATCAGAGTTAATCAATCTTATTGTCCTAAATAGGCGATTTATGCTACTCTTCGCCTCCATTTTTCTGGCCTAAATTTCACCACTTCGGTGCGTCAACTTGGTCAGTGCTATCTTTATATATGTCAGCTTTGCTGCTGGCTGTTATCAAACCAAATGTGAGATCGTCCCTATGGGTAAAGGCACTCTATATATCGTATCTGCACCAAGCGGCGCTGGAAAATCTAGTCTTATTTCAGCAATGCTAGAAACAAATCCAACCTACGCGATGAAAGTGTCGGTATCTCACACTACTCGTGGCATGCGCCCGGGTGAGCAAGATGGTGTCCACTACCACTTCGTACAAAAAGAGCACTTCGAAGAGCTGATTGAAAAAAATGAGTTCCTAGAGTACGCAGAAGTGTTCGGTAACTACTACGGTACCTCTCGTGTTTGGATTGAAAATAACCTAGATAAAGGGATCGATGTGTTCCTAGATATTGACTGGCAAGGTGCTCGTCAAATCCGCGAACAAATGCCGCAAGCAAAAAGCCTGTTTATCCTACCACCATCAAACGGTGAGCTAGAGCGTCGTCTTAACGCTCGTGGTCAGGATAGCGATACAGTGATCGCTAAACGCATGGCAGAAGCAAAGTCTGAAATCTCACACTACAGTGAGTACGACTACGTGATCGTCAATGATGATTTCGATACTGCATTAATGGACTTTAAGGCCATCATCCGCGCAGAAAGATTGAAGCAAGACAAGCAAGCTGCTAAATATAAAGGCATGCTCGACGCGCTTTTAGCTGAGTAAATTAGTCGAATGGCAAACAGATCCTAGACACTAGGAACTGTCAGCCTGTATAATTTCTCGTCATTCAAAATTTTAGTTAACTAATTTGGAGTTCTCATGGCACGCGTAACTGTTCAAGACGCTGTTGAAAAAGTAGGCAACCGTTTCGACCTAGTTCTAATTGCGGCACGCCGCGCTCGTCAAATGCAAACTGGTGGCAAAGATTCACTAGTGCCAGAAGAGAATGATAAGCAAACGGTTATCGCTCTACGCGAGATCGAAGAAGGTCTTATCACTAAAGAGATCCTTGATGCACGTGAGCGTCAAGAACAGCAAGAGCAAGAAGCCGCTGAACTAGCAGCTGTAAGCAGCATCGCTCACAGCCGTTAATTAGCCCTCTCTTTTACAACTATCTTCCGGGCCTAAAGTTTGTATCTATTCGATAGCCTTAAAGACGTTGCCCAAGAATACCTAACAGAGCCTCAAATTGAGGCTCTGCGTCAATCTTATGTGGTAGCGAAAGACGCCCATGAAGGGCAAACCCGCTCTAGCGGCGAACCTTATATCATCCACCCTGTTGCTGTAGCTCGCATCTTGGCCGAAATGCGCCTAGATATTGAGACGCTACAAGCAGCCCTTCTGCATGACGTCATAGAAGACACTGAAGTGACCAAAGAAGAGCTCGAAGCTCAATTTGGTAATACGGTTGCAGAACTTGTGGATGGCGTTTCTAAGCTTGATAAGCTTAAGTTTCGTGATCGCAAGGAAGCTCAGGCAGAAAACTTCCGTAAGATGGTTCTTGCCATGGTGCAAGACATCCGCGTTATTCTAATCAAACTCGCAGACCGTACTCACAATATGCGCACTTTGGGTGCTCTACGCCCAGATAAAAAGCGCCGTATTGCTCGCGAGACATTAGAAATCTACTCTCCATTGGCTCACCGCCTTGGTATCCACAACATCAAAACTGAACTTGAAGAGCTTGGTTTTGAAGCGCTCTACCCGAACCGTTATCGTGTTCTTAAAGAGGTAGTGAGAGCTGCGCGTGGTAACCGTAAAGAGATGATTCAACGCATTCATGATGAGATAGAAGGTCGACTTGAAGAAGTCGGCTTAAAAGCTCGCGTATTTGGTCGAGAAAAAAACCTGTTCTCCATCTACAACAAGATGAAGACCAAAGAGCAGCGTTTCCATACCATCATGGATATCTACGCTTTCCGTGTCGTGGTTGATGATGCTGACACCTGTTACCGAGTACTTGGTCAAGTTCATAGCTTGTACAAGCCGCGTCCAGGCCGCATGAAAGACTACATTGCGGTACCAAAAGCGAACGGCTATCAATCTATTCACACTTCAATGGTCGGCCCTCATGGTGTCCCTGTTGAAGTTCAGATCCGTACAGAAGATATGGATCAAATGGCAGACAAAGGTGTCGCGGCTCACTGGTCGTATAAAGGCACTGGCGAGCGTACCGGCACCACCGCTCAGGTGAAAGCCCAGCGCTGGATGCAAAGCCTACTAGAGCTGCAACAAAGCGCGGGTAACTCATTTGAGTTTATCGAGAACGTTAAATCGGATCTGTTCCCAGATGAGATTTACGTCTTCACGCCAAAAGGCCGCATTGTTGAACTACCTGTCGGTGCAACCGCGGTCGACTTTGCTTACGCAGTACATACCGATGTCGGTAATACCTGTGTGGGTGCACGTGTTGATCGCAACCCATACCCGCTAAGTAAATCACTTAAGAACGGCCAAACTATTGAGATCATCAGCGCGCCGGGTGCACGCCCGAATGCAGCATGGCTCAACTATGTAGTGACTTCACGCGCGCGCACTAAGATCCGTCAGGTTCTGAAAACCATGCGCCGCGAAGAGTCAATTACTCTAGGCCGCCGCCTGCTCAATCATGCACTGGGTGAGCTATCACTTTCTGACATCAGTGAAGAAAACATCAATCATGTATTGAGCGATCTTAAGATTGATTCGATTGATGACCTACTGGCTGATATCGGCCTAGGCGAACTAATGAGTATCGTCATTGCTCGTCGCCTATTAGGTGATGCGGATGAGTTAACCGAAGTGGAAGGCTCAAGCGACACCGATAGCAACAAGAAGAAACTGCCTATCCGTGGCGCGGAAGGTATCTTGCTGACGTTTGCGAACTGTTGTCACCCGATTCCAGACGATCACATTATTGCTCACGTATCACCAGGCCGCGGCTTAGTGGTTCACCGCGAGATGTGTCCGAACGTACGTGGTTACCAAAAAGAGCCAGATAAGTACATGGCGGTTGAGTGGTCGGAAGATTACGATAAAGAGTTCATTACTGAAGTGACCGTTGACGTGCAAAACCGTCAAGGTGCACTGGCAGAACTGACCAACGTCATCTCTAAGACTGGCTCAAACATCCACGGCCTTTCTACCGAAGAACGTGATGGTCGCCTATACACAGTCACTGTACTGCTAACGACCAAAGATCGCGTTCACCTTGCGGGCATTATGCGTAAGATTAAAGCGATGCCACATACGCTCAAAGTACGCCGTCGTAAGAACTAATCGACTAATCAGTTGAAACTAAATGTCCTTGAAGCCTCAGGTTTCAGGGACATTTTTGTAAGTAAGAAAGAGTTATGAATTTAGAACGTTACAACCGAATCCAACAAGTCCTTAAAGCTCGCCAAGCCGATTTAACGCTTTGTCTTGAAGAGGTTCACAAGCCAAACAACGTTTCCGCTGTGATTCGTACCGCTGACGCAACCGGTATCCACAAGGTTCATGCGGTATGGCCACACGAGATGCGTACCCTAAGCCACACTTCGGCAGGCGCACGTAACTGGGTTGATGTAGAAACGCATGACAACATTGAAGACGCGATAGCGGAGCTCAAAGCCCAAGGTATGCAGGTTCTCGTGACCAACCTTTCAGATACCGCAGTCGATTTTCGTGAAATTGATTACACCAAACCAACCGCAATCATTTTAGGTAGTGAAAAGGTTGGGGCTTCTGAAAAAGCCAAGCAACTTGCCGATCAGGACATCATCGTGCCTATGGTGGGTATGGTTCAGTCACTCAATGTTTCGGTAGCCAGTGCCGTCATTCTGTATGAAGCGCAACGTCAACGTGAAGCCGCTGGTATGTACGATAACGAAGTGAGCTCAGTACCAGAAGAAACCATTCACCGCCTACTATTTGAACGTGGCCACCCCGTGCTCGCTAAAGTAGCTAAGCGCAAAAGCCTCGCTTACCCACCACTTGATGACCAAGGCCAGATCGTTGCAGACGACGCTTGGTGGGCCGAGATGCAGAAGAAATAGTCTTTTCTATCGTCCGTCATCCTCAAGAGTGAGGGACGAACGAGTTGGGGATCTCTTCTTGTTAGTCAATGATTTGAGAGATTCCCTACTCCTTCCTTCGTCAGTCTATGGAATGACAGATTTTCACTTCTCCCATATGAAATATACCTAAACAGCCTAGATCCCCCTCAATTTATCCTGTACAAAAACACAGCCCGATGGTTAACTATTACTAACTTATAGAATGACTTATCGAGCTTTTTTATGTCCCAACTACTCTCTGCTATTCCTTTAACGTCGTTGACCGGCGTCGGTGCCAAAGTGGCCGAGAAACTAGCGAAAGTTGGGCTTGTTACTGCTCAAGACCTCCTTTTTCATCTGCCTCTTCGCTACGAAGATCGCACTCGCGTCTATCCAATCGCCAAATTGCATGCAGGCCTATGGGCAGCGGTGCAAGGCAAGGTGATGAGTGTTGATACCCTATTTGGCAAACGTAAAATGCTGGCGGTGAAAATCAGCGATGGCAACGGCACCATCACGCTGCGTTTTTTCAACTTCACCGCGGGGATGAAAAACAACTTCACGGAAGGCAAAACCGTACATGCCTATGGTGAGATTAAGCGTGGTGGCTACGGCTTAGAAATCGTCCATCCAGATTACAAGTTTTATGCGTCAAACCAGCCAGCTGATATCGAACAGACCTTAACCCCAGTTTATCCAACCACAGATGGCTTGCGTCAGATAACACTGCGCAACCTGACTGACCAAGCTCTTGAGCTACTCGATAAAACCGCAGTACAAGAACTACTACCCAATGGGTTGTATGATCAGCAAACGACGCTTGCCCAAGCGCTGCATACCATTCATAGACCCCCGCCAAACATCGACTTAGAACAGTTTGATGAAGGCAAACACCCTGCGCAAATTCGCCTGATTATGGAAGAGTTACTCGCGCAGAATCTATCGATGCTTTCTGTACGCAGCAAAGGCCAGCAAGATACCGCGCTGCCATTAACGCCAAAGGACACCCTAAAACAGCAGCTACTCGAACAGTTACCTTTCTCTCCCACCAATGCCCAAGCCCGGGTGGTACAAGAGATCGAGCAAGACTTAGAAAAGCCTCACCCTATGATGCGTTTAGTTCAAGGCGATGTCGGCTCGGGCAAAACCTTAGTTGCGGCTTTAGCCGCGCTGCGTGCACTCGAACATGGCTACCAAGTCGCCTTGATGGCACCAACAGAACTGCTAGCAGAGCAGCACGCAATCAACTTTGCTCACTGGCTAGAGCCAATGGGTATCAAAGTCGGCTGGTTAGCGGGCAAGCTCAAAGGCAAAGCAAAAGAAACTGAGTTGGCTAAGATTGCCAGTGGTGAAGCACAAATGGTGGTCGGTACCCACGCCCTGTTCCAAGAGCATGTAGAGTTCCACCACTTAGCATTAGTGATTATTGATGAGCAGCACCGCTTTGGTGTCCACCAGCGCTTAGAGCTACGTGAGAAAGGTGAAAAGCAAGGTGCTTACCCTCATCAACTAATCATGACAGCGACACCGATTCCGCGCACTCTGGCGATGACCGCCTATGCCGATCTTGAAACTTCAGTGATTGATGAGCTACCACCGGGGCGAACGCCGATTCAAACCGTCGCCATACCAGATACCAAGCGCGAGGATATTGTTGAGCGAGTACGTAACGCTTGCCTCAACGAGGGTAAACAAGCCTACTGGGTGTGTACCTTAATTGATGAGTCTGAAGTACTCGAAGCGCAAGCTGCTGCCGATACTGCTGAAGAGCTACAACGCAAACTACCAGATGTGAAAATCGGTTTAGTTCATGGCCGAATGAAGCCTGCCGAGAAGCAAGCTGTGATGCAGGACTTCAAAGACAACAAGCTGCACCTACTGGTTGCGACAACCGTGATTGAAGTTGGTGTGGACGTGCCAAACTCAAGCTTAATGATTATTGAAAACCCAGAACGCCTAGGTTTGGCTCAATTGCACCAGCTACGTGGCCGCGTTGGCCGAGGCAGCGTCGCCAGTCACTGTGTGTTGCTCTATCACTCACCGCTATCTAAAACCGCGCAAAAACGTTTAGGTGTACTGCGTGAAAGTAATGATGGCTTTGTGATTGCTCAGCGTGATTTAGAAATCCGTGGCCCAGGTGAACTACTCGGGACAAAACAAACGGGCATGGCCGATTTTAAGATTGCCGACTTAGTGCGAGATCAACGCTTAATCCCGGAAGTTCAGCGCATCGCTCGCCATATTCATGACAACTATCCAGATAATGCTGTCGCAATTATTGATCGATGGCTTGGGGATAGGGATGTCTATTCGAAGGCTTAAACAATGACTGTCATCCTCGAGAACGAGGGACGAGCGAGTTGGGGAGCTCTTAAAGCAAGCAAACAACTGACAAAGATGCCCTACTCACTCTTTCGTCGTTCTATGGAATGACATATTTAACCACGTCATCCTCAAGAGTGAGGAACGAACGAGTTGGGGATCTCATAAAGCAAGTAGAGAGCTTATATCGATTCTCTAGTCCTTAACTTGCAGAATCTCATCCCACGGCAAGTTCTCATCACCTAATACAATAAAGTTCGGGTTTTCCAACGTATCGCGCTCATTATAAGAAAGCGGTTCTAGCTGAGTACTTAAAATACGACCGCCCGCCTCTTCAACAATACATTGCGTCGCAGCAGTATCCCATTCACCCGTTGGTCCTAGACGTAAGTAACAATCGACCGCTCCTTCGGCAACCAAACACGCTTTTAGTGCCGCAGAACCAAGTGGCACTAAGTCGTAATTCCACGCGCTGCTCATACGGCCGGTAATACGGTTGATATCCTGGCGACGGCTAATCGCCATCGCTATCGGGCTTTTAGGGCCATCATGCTGATGGGTTTTGATACGAACACTTTCGCTTAAGTCTGGAATCTTCCAAGCACCTTTGCCGTGATAGGCATAATAGGTCACCCCAGAGACAGGGCCATACACTACCCCCATCACTGGCTTATTATTCTCGATCAAAGCAATAATGGTGGCAAAATCGCCACTGCGAGCAATAAACTCTTGGGTTCCATCAAGGGGATCGACTAACCAGTAGCGATCCCACTGCGAACGCTTATCTAAACTAATATCAGCCGCTTCTTCCGACAGCACTGGAATATCAGGTGTCAGATCCGATAGCTTTTCAATGATCAGTTTGTGAGCAGCAATATCGGCACTGGTGACCGGGGTTTCATCACTTTTGGTAAACTCTTCGTACTCTTTTTTCTCGTAAATATCGAGAATAAGCTGTCCGGCGCTGCGAGCAATTTCAATCACGGACGGTAAATGGTGAGACAAGTCTTCTGTTATTGGCATAAAAATTCCTTTGCGCTCTCGCTTAAACTCCTTTGCTCAAGGCAAGGCCGATAATTATTATTTTAAAATGCGTAGAGCGAGTAATAGCGCGGTAATACTGCGCGCTTCACTAAAATCGAGGTGCGTCAGCAGTTCTTCAGCTTGCGCCAACGGCCAACGAACCACATCTAATGGTTCAGGTTCATCACCTTCTAGTTTTTCTGAGTATAGATCTTCGGCGATGAATAGGGTCATTTTACTCGAGAAATAAGAAGGCGCTAAAACCACTTCTTTTAGCGGCGTTAGCTTATTCGAACCTTGACCTATTTCTTCTTTCAACTCTCGTACTGCAGCCTGCTCTGGCGTCTCACCCGGGTCAATTAGCCCTTTAGGAAAACCTAACTCATAGCGCTCTGTGCCCGCTGCGTATTCACGGACTAACAGAATATCGCCTTGAGCTGTGATCGGTACCATCATCACCGCGTTACGGCCACTTGGCTTCATGCGCTCATAGGTCCGTTCCTCACCATTACTAAAACGCAGATCCAGCGCTTCAATCGCGAACAGTCGTGATTGTGCAACTGTTTGTTTATCTAGAATTTCTGGTGGAGTACGTTTAGCCACGAGCCTGCTCCTTTACGAAGGTTGAAGTTCCTAATATATGAGAAATTTTATAAGTTTGAAAACAAAAAAGGGCCGGCATCGCTGCCAACCCTCTCGATTTTATTCAATTTAGAGCAATGTCTTAGTAGTAAGAGTGCTCACCGCGATCGTGTTCAGTCGCGTCACGTACCGCTGATAGCTCACCTTCGAACTGTTGTAGCAGCTCTTTCTCGATGCCTTCTTTAAGAGTCACATCAACCATTGAACAACCGTTACAACCACCACCAAAGGCTACGATTGCGACGCCTTGCTCAGTGATTTCAACTAGGTTTACGTGGCCACCATGACCTGCAAGCTGAGGGTTCACCTGAGTTTGAATTACGTACTCTACGCGCTCAACCAAAGGTGCATCATCAGACACTTTACGCATTTTCGCGTTTGGCGCTTTAAGGGTAAGTTGAGAACCCATCTTATCCGTCACAAAGTCGATCTCTGCGTCTTCAAGGAAAGGTAAGCTTAGTTCATCAATAAATGCTGAAAAACCTTCAAACTTAAGTTCTGTATCCGTAGATTCTACCGCTTCAGTTGGGCAGTAAGATACACCACACTCTGCATTTTGAGTGCCTGGGTTTACCACGAATACGCGAATGTTAGTGCCTTCTGGTTGCTGACCCAATAGGTTAGCAAAATGAGATTGGGCGTTTTCTGTAATAGTAATAGAATTTGACACGACGAATACCTGAGTAATTTTGTAGGCTATTTGTTGTCCATTTTACTCCTGAAAATTTAGAGGTCTAGCCTTTTGATCAAATTCAGCTAAGTTACTACGTCTGGAGTACGGCAAATGCAATAAATATCAACACTTTTCACGCCACTATCAAGCAGTAATTTGCATAAATGCTGCACCGTACTGCCTGTCGTCACAACATCATCAACAATTGCGACGTGGCGATAAGAATTTTCCTCTTTCAGTAACCTAAACGCCCCATTCAAGTTCACCTGCCTTTCACTTCGACTCAGCCCTTTCTGCTGTTTAGTCGCCCGAGTACGACGGAACAAAGGCCGATATTCACATCCTAATTGCTTAGCCAATGAGGCAGCCAATAGCTCACTTTGATTAAAGCCTCGACGCCACTGACGACGCCAATGCAACGGCACCGACGTGACCACTTCAGCAGGGGCATCTATATTTGGAATCAACAAATCAACCAACTTACTGGTGTGCCAAAACTGACCTTCATACTTCAAGTGATGTACATAGGTAGATAAGGGCTGTTGATAATCGCCAACACAATAGAGTCGGCGCCAAGGTGGAGGTGTAACCAAGCACTCACCGCACAAAAGCGTTTCAGCAACACAAGGTAAGCCACAACATTGACAGCGAGGTATCGGTAAGAACCTATCCCGACAGACAAAACAAAATCCATTGTGCTGCTCGTCCAGTGCCAAACCACATAACTCGCAGTTGAGCGGTAACAGGTCGGCGATGTAATTGATGATTCTTTGCGGTAACATGAGCAAAATCCCAGCAATGGAAAGTCCCATTGTGACGATCAAAATAGACGCTTAAGGATGGAAAAAGTGGTACAAGGCGAGAGCAAGTTACAACCTTTATTTTGGCACACAGCAGGCAGCGGCGACGATCTCGTCTTACTTCATGGCTGGGGAATGAATGGGGCTGTTTGGCAGCAAACTGTCGATGTTCTTAGCCAACACTATTGCGTTCACGTGGTCGATCTTCCGGGCTTTGGTCATAGCCATCAATCTTGTTTCACCAATATGCAAGAGTTAGCCAGTCAGGTTTTAGCCGATGCTCCGCAAAAAGCAGTTTGGCTGGGTTGGTCATTAGGCGGATTACTGGCAACGCATATCGCGCTCAATCATCCGGAACGAGTGCAAAAGCTGATTACTGTGGCAAGTTCACCAAAGTTTGCCGCCGAGAAGCGTTGGCGTGGCATCAAACCAGATGTACTGAGTAATTTCACCGAACAATTAGTCGAAGACTTTCAACTAACGGTCGAGCGCTTTATGGCTCTGCAAGCGATGGGCAGTCCTTCTGCAAGACAAGATGTTAAACAGCTCAAAAAAGCCGTGCTTTCTCGCCCTGCGCCTAACCCAGACTCACTGCTTGCTGGACTAAAGCTCCTGGCCGATATCGATTATCGCGCGGAGTTAGAACGTTTAACCACACCGACGCTGCGACTCTATGGTCGACTTGATGGCCTAGTACCCATCAAGGTAGCCAGTGACGTCGATAACCTGCTACCAGCGAGTGAAAGTCATACCTTTAGTGCCTCTTCCCACGCGCCCTTTATGACCGAGTTTGATGAATTTTGTCACAAAGTCCGCCAGTTTATTGCCTAAGTTTTTGTTTCTATTAGGCACATTCAAATAATTGTCACTTGCGCTAAATATTTGTCACCACTGGTCGATAAATATACTAACCGAAGGAGTGTTCGCTCCAACGGTTGGGCGTGAGGAGACAAACAATGCTCGTATCACCTACGAACGTAAGCGTTCCACTGATCGCCCCATCGGTTAATGTGCAAACTGAGCAAGCGGCACGCGACAATAAAGTCCGTGAGCCAATTGCTCCAACCATTGCATTAGCCAAGAGCAACGCCGAACGAAAAGTGACAGCAGACGATAAACGGCGCAAGCAATCTTCATGGGATCCCTCAGAGCACCCTAGCTATGAGACGGATGATGTGGAGGATGTCGTTGCCGCTTCTCACTATCAGGCCGAAGATACCATCGAACGGCTTTTTAAACTGCTTTCACTCGATAGTTACAGCGAACATCAAGGTAAAGGCTATGCTATGCGCTTTCGCTTGCCGAGGCGCATAATCGATGCGGCGATATCAGAAGGAATGATGGCCAAACGCAGGACGGTGATAAAGTTTCATTACGGACATGCGGTTGTGCCCAACACTCCCTCTGATGTAATTGCGGTGTTGTAGTACCTTATCTTGCATTAGCTCGATAAGGTAATACCCAAAAAAATCCCCGCCAGTATCACTACTGCGGGGATTTGTCTTTTCAGTTAGATCGCGAAAAATTAACGCTTGGCTTTGGCAAATGCGGCGGCAAATGCACCACCCATTGCGCTGTTGCCATTCGATTCTTCACCACGGCGTTGGTTGCCTTGCGGCTGACGCTGCTGGCCACGTGGTGCACTTGAACGTTGAGAGCGATTATCTTGTCCTGGTTCATCTTTTAAGCGCATCGACAGACCAATACGTTTACGCTGCACGTCCACTTCCATCACTTTCACTTTGACGATATCGCCCGCTTTAACCACTTCACGCGGGTCAGAAACGTAGCGGTCAGTCAGAGCAGAAATATGCACTAGACCATCTTGGTGAACACCGATATCGACAAACGCACCAAAGTTCGCCACGTTCGATACCACGCCTTCCAATACCATGCCCGGTTCAAGATCCGACACCGAATTCACACCCTCAGCGAAGGTTGCTGTCTTAAACTCTGGGCGAGGGTCACGACCCGGCTTATCCAGCTCTTTAATGATGTCGGTTACCGTTGGCACACCAAAGCTCTCGTCTGTGTAGTCCACGGCATGTAGGCCACGTAAAAACTGAGTATCGCCAATCAAGGCTTTAACATCTTTGCGGTTCTTCTCAGCGATTGCTTTGACTACGGGGTACGCTTCAGGGTGAACCGATGAGGCATCTAGTGGGTTTTTACCATCCATAATGCGCAAGAAACCGGCACACTGCTCAAACGCTTTTGGCCCTAAACGAGCGACTTTCTTTAATGTTGTACGCGCTTCAAAGCGACCGTTCTCATCACGGAAATCGACAATGTTCTGCGCGATAGTGCTCGACAAGCCTGCTACGCGTGTCAGAAGCGCGGCAGAGGCGGTATTCACATCAACACCCACCGCATTTACACAGTCTTCCACAATCGCATCTAGACGTTTTGCCAGCATTGATTGGCTAACATCGTGCTGATATTGACCGACACCAATCGACTTAGGATCGATTTTCACTAGCTCGGCCAACGGGTCTTGCAGGCGGCGTGCAATCGACACAGCGCCACGCAGAGACACGTCCATGTTTGGAAACTCTTTTGCTGCAAGCTCTGATGCTGAGTAAACCGATGCACCGGCTTCACTGACGATGATTTTCTGCACTTTCAGGTTGCCACGTTTAATAAGGTCAGCGACAAAGCTATCCGTTTCACGTGAGGCCGTACCGTTACCAATCGCAATCAAATCGACATTGTACTTACGCACCAAAGCATCAACGATTTGCGCCGATTTATCGTATTGTTTTTGCGGTGGATGCGGGTAGATGGTTTCAGTCGTCAGCACTTTACCGGTTGAGTCCACCACTGCGATTTTCGAGCCGGTGCGTAAACCCGGATCGAGACCCAGAGTTGCACGAGGGCCTGCCGGTGCTGCCATCAACAAATCTTTTAAGTTAGTGGCAAACACTTCAATTGCTTCAATTTCAGCGCGCTCTTTCATGGCGCCCATCAGCTCGGTTTCCATGTGCATCGACACCTTGATGCGCCATGCCCAGCTAATGACCTGCTTACGCCATCCGTCAGCAGGAGCACTGCTGAGGGAAATACCGTAGTGGTCACTGATAATCGTTTCGCAGTAAGACTGACGTGCGCTCTCTTCCTGTTCAGGATCCGCATTCATCGCTAGAGTTAAGAAGCCTTCGTTACGACCACGCAGCATGGCCAAAGCGCGGTGAGACGGCACTTTACTGATCGCTTCATTGTGCTCGAAGTAATCTTTAAATTTTTCGCCTTCTTGCTGCTTACCATCGACAACGCGGGCAACCAGCTCAGCACTGCGATTAAGATGATGACGAATCTTCTCCAGTAAATTGGCATCTTCAGCAATTCGTTCCATCACGATAGCACGAGCACCATCAAGTGCCGCTTTGGTGTCAGCAATGCCTTTATCAGCCGCAAGATAGTTTGCCGCTTCGCTTTCTGGATCGGTTTGTGGCTCATTCCACAACTTATCAGCCAGAGGCTCTAGACCTGCTTCAATCGCGATTTGGCCTTTAGTACGACGTTTAGGTTTGTAAGGCAGATAGAGATCTTCTAGGCGCGTTTTACTGTCTGCTTGATTGATTTCAGCTTCTAGCTCTGAGGTCAATTTGCCTTGTTCTTGAATGGATTTCAGAATGGTTTGACGACGCTCATTAAGTTCACGTAAGTACGCGAGGCGGCTATCAAGGTTACGCAGTTGGGTATCATCCAGACCACCGGTCACTTCTTTACGGTAACGAGCAATAAATGGCACCGTATTACCATCATCAATTAGGTTTACAGCAGCAATGACTTGCTCTGAGCGTACATTTAGCTCTTGAGCAATCAAATTACAGATAGCTTGGCTCATCCGTGTATTCTCTTAATTCTATGTGTGGGTTTTCAGCTTTCGCTTCTGTGCGCTTCAAAGCTATTGGGTATGTTCAATATATTGGGGTAACCATCAGATATTGCAATGCTTCCGACGCAGCGCAGAAAATTAACCTATAAATTACGGCGCTCAGTAGGACATTGGTCAAAATTGTGTCAAAACTAGAGGTAAATCCGAGACTTCTTGATTAGAAACTGCCTACTCTTTCTATACACCCAGATTCTCTCTTAGACTGATGCGGAAAATATCAATGAATAAAATGTCATTGGCGCTAGCCTTAGCCAGCTCATTACTGACTAGCTCTTTTGCTTGGGCAGAACCTCTTGCTGCCACCACCCAAAGCCCAATTTACCAACTCGACGATAAACTGGTCCTTGGCCGCGTTGAAAGTGTCTACCTCAGTGACATTCCAGCATTAGAGGGAATATCATTCGCAGGCAAGATAGATACCGGTGCAGATACCACCTCGATGCACGCCGACAATATTCATGTCATAAGCCTGAACCCAAAATTCCAACACCTAAAAGATGATGAGTTACTGTGGGCAATCATTGATGATCTCGGCGGCACTAAGGCAGTGTGGGATGCCAATACCTTTCTCCCTTATCAAGTGAAAGTCAGCTTCACTATTCCACAGCCGTACACAGGTGAAGAGATAGAGATTACTGATGATCTCGAAGATGTCAGTGCCATCCGTAGCCGAACCAGTGAGAAGCCAATTCTTCGCCCGACAGTCAGAATGCCAATCACCATTGCCGGAAGAACCGTTGATACTGTCGTCAACCTGACCAACCGTAACCAGTTTTCGGCACCTATTTTGATCGGAAAAACCTATCTAGATGACAATGCATGGGTCTTCGCAGGCTATGACTATCTGCAAGAACAGAAAAATGCACAGTTGATCGGCAAGAAAGAGAGCGTCGATATTGGCGGTCTAACGCAACAGGTTAGCTACTCACTGAGCAACAACTACAGTTCGTTACATGCTACCAATATCAAGATTGATGACAAAAATCAGCAAGTCACTTTTACCGTTGAAGATAACGGTGGTAAACAGAGTCAACTGACACGACCACTGATACGAATGCTCAAAGTCAGCGGAGAAGAAAAGCCGCTAGTCTTTGTCCCCGTCAATACCAACAGTGAAACGCCTCAATACTGGATGGTTTACCTAACCGATAGAAGCAAGTTCAGCTCTCAGCTTCGTCTTGGCAAGGACACTCTGAACAAACGCTTTATGATTGATACCAGTCAGAAGTCACTACTGAGTAATTCACCGAAAACATTCAACACTAAGTCCAAAGCGATGCAGGTGTCAGGGGAAGAGAACCTAGTCCTCGATGGCATTTCACTCAAAGCCGAGCCTTCGTTAGTAGTGAAAACCCCACTGCTAAAAGTGGTCAGCTTCGAGATGTTTGAGAAAAAAGGCAAAGATTGGGTGACCTATTACCTCACCAACGCACAAGGTGATGTGCAGCAGTTCTCTAAACCGATCAACAAGAAACTGCGTGTCGGTGATTCAGTAAGACCGGTTGTATTTGGTACATTCAACCTGTACGGCAAGAATGTCGAGATGCCATATGCGATTGATGTCCTTGATGACAACGAAGTGGAAGATTACTTTGTCATTGGCCAGAAGATGTCAAAAGATGGCGTACTGATCAACACTCGAACCGATCACCTACTTGATGCCCACCCACTGTTCAGCGCGGGTCATATCGAAGTGGCGACCGTTGAAGGGTTAGACTTCCCTGTTAAACTAGATACGGGCGCCGACGTTAGCTCAATCAATGCGCAAAACATCAAGATGTTCAAAAAAGATGGCCAACAGATGGTCAGCTTCACCTATCAAAACGATGTCGGGATGGAAGAGAAGTTCACCCGTAAAGTGGTCGATACTATGACCATAACTGCCAAACAAGGTGAGAAAGCCAATGTGCGCCCAGTGGTTGAAATGCATGTCACGCTTGGCGATCTGGAAAAGAAAATCCGCGTTAACTTACAAGACCGCAGCCGATTCCATTACAGCATGATCCTAGGAAAGAACTTCCTTAAGTATGGCGCGGTGGTCGCCAGTGACACCAACTATATCGTCACTGACAAACCTGACTACGAAAAATAGCCAACCAAAAGTCCCGCGCAATGTGGGACTTTTTTATGCTAAATGAGTAACTTCGCTGCTACTCACTATAGCGAATACTATTTACGAACCACTCTTTGAAACCTTCTGGCGTTTTGACACTGAACTCGTCATCGACTTCTTTTTTCAACAGGGCACGCGCCATCGGCGAGTCAATCGAAATGTACCCTTTGGCATCTCCATAAATTTCGTCCGGCCCAACAATGCGAAATGCTTTGGTATCACCATCTTCATTTTCAATCTCCACCCAAGCCCCAAAGAACACTTTACCCTCTTGCTGAGGAGAGTAATCGACCACTTTGACCTGCTCTAAGCGCTTACGTAGGTAACGCACACGGCGATCGATCTCGCGTAGACGTTTCTTATTGTATTGATAGTCAGCATTTTCGCTGCGGTCACCAAGACTTGCGGCCCAAGTTACTTTTTTTGTCACTTCGGGGCGATCTTCTCTCCACAAAAAATCGAGCTCTTTCTTAAGTCGATCATAACCTTCTCGCGTAATTAGGTTTGTTTTCATATTTCTGACGCTATTAAATTGAAGTTCAGATATACATTAGCTAAAAAGGAATAAACGTTAACAATTCTTTGCGCCAATAGAACTGGAACAATGTTACATTTTAAGCTGCGCAATTGAGTAAACCTTCCATTACTCAAAGTTTGCGTAAGCTTATTCAATAGGTGGAACCATTACATGCAAGAAAATCACAAAATCTTAGTTGTCGATGATGATGCGCGACTTCGTGCACTACTAGAACGTTACTTGTCTGAACAAGGGTTCCAAGTTCGCAGTGTCGCTAACAGTGAGCAGATGGACCGCCTGCTAACACGTGAGACTTTCCACTTGATGGTATTAGATTTAATGCTGCCAGGTGAAGATGGCCTATCAATCTGTCGCCGTCTACGTAATGCAAACAGCACCCTTCCGATCCTCATGCTGACCGCTAAAGGGGATGAGATTGACCGTATTGTTGGTCTTGAAGTGGGTGCAGACGACTACCTACCAAAACCATTTAACCCGCGTGAGCTGTTAGCTCGTATTAAAGCAGTACTGCGCCGCCAAACAACCGAACTGCCTGGCGCACCAAGCAGTGAAGAGTCTGTGGTTGAGTTTGGTGACTTCCGCTTAAACCTAGGCACGCGTGAAATGTTCCGTGACGATGAAGCAATGCCGCTTACATCGGGTGAATTTGCAGTTCTAAAAGCACTCGTCACCAATGCTCGTGAGCCAATGTCGCGTGATAAATTGATGAACATGGCGCGTGGCCGAGAATACTCAGCAATGGAACGTTCGATTGACGTGCAAATCTCTCGCTTACGCCGCATGCTTGAGGTTGACCCAAGCAAACCTCGCTATATTCAAACGGTTTGGGGTTTAGGTTACGTCTTTGTCCCGGACGGCAAAGAAGCTTAAAATAAACAGACACTGATAGAGTGCGAGACCAAGTCTCGCACTCTTTGTTTTGACCACCATAACTCGCTCAAGGTTGGTGTTATGCGCATCCGCAGCTCATTTACTCAATCCATCATCATCTTTCTGACGTTACTGATTGCCAGTCAGGTTTACTCTTACTATGCCGTCTTTAACTATGCATTAATGCCGAGTTTGCAGCAGTTCAATAAGATCCTTGGCCACGAAATCAACTTAATGCTTGATGACTCCAAGTCAATGGATGATGAGCTAGAAATGGATGCGCCACTGCGCCGTCGTGTACTTGAGCAACTAGGGGTGACCATTCACGCCAAAGACAGCCCAATGGCAGACGAGTACTACCACGCAGTAACCATCGACCTGATGAGTGAAGAGATGACCCATGAGCTCGGTTCACCCACTGATGTGCGTATGATGCTTGGCAGTGACAGCTATGTATTGTGGATGCAGATTGAGTCACTACCCGATTCACTGCTGCGTATCCCTCTTTCTGAGCTACAAGAAGAGGACTTTACCCCGCTATTTCGCAATAGCTTAATCATGGCACTCTTGATTGTTGCTGGTGGTTGGCTGTTTATCCGCTTGCAAAATCGCCCACTGATCGCGCTAGAAAAAGCCGCTAAGGGCGTCGGACGAGGCGAGATTCCACCACCGCTACCAGAAAAAGGCCCTTCAGAAATACGCTCAGTGACTCGCGCTTTCAATCAGATGTCGAAAGGTATTCAAGCCCTTGAGGAAGACCGCGCGTTATTAATGGCGGGAATTAGCCATGACCTACGCACTCCCTTGACGCGTATTCGCTTAGCGACAGAGATGATGTCGCCGGAAGACAGTTATCTCGCCGAAGGGATTATTGGTGATACCGAAGAGTGTAATGAAATCATCAGTCAATTTATGGACTACCTTAAGCCAGTCAACAAAGACTCTTTCATTCCCGTCGATCTTAATGATATTGCCAATGATGTCGCTTCCTCTGAGGGAGGCTATGAAGTTCAGATTGAAACTGAGCTCCACCAGCCACTCAAAGAGACAATTGGTAGCCCAATTGCGATTAAACGAGCTGTTAGCAACTTAGTGACCAACGCGATTCGCTATGGTAATGACTGGATTAAAGTCAGTACTGGCATCACCGCCGACAACAAATTGGTGTGGGTCTGTATTGAAGATAACGGTCCTGGTATTGAACAGAGCCAGATTGGCAAACTGTTTGAACCCTTTACTCGTGGCGATACTGCGCGAGGCAGTGAAGGCACCGGATTAGGTCTGGCTATCGTTAAACGCATTGTCAGCCAACATAATGGCTCTGTGATCGTAAACAATCGCAGTGGCGGCGGATTAAAAGTACAAATCAGCTTCCCAGCCAGTAAATAACTAAAGGGCAGCCAATGGCTGCCCTTTTCTCAATCTTATAATGCCAAACAACCGCTATTTACAAACGCCCACGATAAGTGAATGGGAACTTGCCTTCCGAGTCTGCTTGATTCGGCAACCACTTCAGCTGCTGTGCTAACTCAGTCGGAAATTCACTTTGCGGCTTAAACCACGCGGTCGCGACATAGTTGCGGTTTGACTCTAACGTCACGCTCGCATTACTCACAACCTGATCGCTATTTTGCTCCACAGAAACATCAATCTTGCTCTCTTGGCAATTGAACTGGGCGACAATCGGCCCTGTCGCCAAGTCAGCAAGTGGCGAACCAATCACATCGGTATTCCAGACCAAACTCCCTTCAGCCGCCTGACAGAACGGAGCTGCATAAGAGTAAGAACGTAAGCTCAGCTCAACTTGACCATTGAGTTCTAGAGGCACTGGCAAGCTAGGCGCGACTTCAAGCAAAGAAGCCACAGGCATCGAAGCGAGTACATTCTCGGCATAAGGGCCGTTTAAAGCATAGCCAACCACTCCTCGCCCTTGTAGTTGAATATCACTACCGCGACCAAAACGGACTTTAGCCTCAAGCTTAGCCGTAAACAGCTGGCTTGGACTTAGTTGCCAGTTCAACTGGCCAAAGTTTTGTCCATTCCAGACTACTTGCTGAGCTGAGCCTTGCCATATCGTCCCTTCTACCCCAGCTAAGCTAAGCTGATTCGGCAGCGGTGCGTATTGCACCACAAATTGAGCAGGCAGATGCACCAAGGCACTGGTCGACAATACACCACCGAGAAACAGGCCAGATAGAATGATTTTTTTCACACTGCTACCCTCTGCCAAATTGCAGTCGATTGATTTCTACCATGCCTTCTTGATCCCCTTTATCAAGGTCAAGGAACACCACACCAATCCCATAAGTTTCCTGCAAAAACGTTACCCAGTTCATAAACTGATTGAAAGGCATTGGTGCGACCCAAACTTGAAATTCATCACCGCGTGGCTGGACGCGAATCAATTCAACCTTAAAACGCTTAACACTGGATGACACCGCTTGGTTGATAGGCAAACCAGAGACGCTCTTGCCTCCTTGACCTTTTAGCACAGCGATCTCATCCGCTTTATCCTTGACCCAAGTAAGCAGTTGCTTTTCACTTTGAATCCGCATCAGGGCGTTGTCCGCCCGGTTGGCTACTGGCTGAACGATCCCCCAGTAGAGGCCACCGACTAACACGAGCATTGTACAGGCAACCATTAGGCGCTGTTCACGTTGAGAAATACTCTGCCACCATGTCTGCAAGGAGGCTAATAAATTATTCATACTCACTCCTTACAGTGGCTTTAACACAAACGAACCATTAACGTTACCGCCAGATCGATTAAGCTGGCCTTGCTCAACAGTAAAACGGTCACCGAGTAATTGCGCTGCTTTCTCAAAAGTCTGGAAGTCTTTACTTTGCGCTTGTAAACGCACTTCATTGCGACCCTCATCATACTTAAAGCTGGTCAAAGTAAGTTCTGGGACCTGTTTAAGTAATGGTGGCAACTTGACCATTAAACTCAGTAGAGCACTGCTATCTGCCCCACCAGATAAACGCTCGGCTTCTCGGTTCATTTCTCGCTTGAGGTAACTTACCGTTGGAATTTTACTTTTGCCCGGTAAAGATTGACGGAAGATGCGTTCACTTTCAGCTCGATAAGCCGCGGCTTGCGCTTCATAGCGCTGAACTTTAAGCACGTTATCGACAACCACAACTGCCAGCAGCAATACCGCTGCTATCGCCACTTTTTGCCATGTTTTCCAGTGACGACTAAAAGAAGACTTTGGCTTAAATGCACCAGTTAAAAGATTGATTTTACTAGCCAAAGTCTGCTCTGCGAGTAATTGCATCACCAGCTTAGGTTCACCATTTTGCCATTGCTGCTCTTCCGCTAGCTCTATGTTTGGTAACGCCGAGTAAGCTGTTAATGGTAAGAGGCCGTCATCATTCTTTACCCAATCTGACTGGGCGATCAGCGCTAACCAATCACTTTCAACCGCCATACCTGAATAAGGCGACTTTTTAAGTAGCCATTGACCGTCAAGCTCTACCGCTGACATACCGTCAACATCAGGCAGCGCCAACACATCCGGCATCACTTGGTGTATCTGGCAGCCTTGCTCACGCAGATCACTCAGCAATTGCTCGAAGAACGCTCGGTCAATTGCGCACACCTGCGCACGCCCCTGGCCTTTGTTTAACACTGAGAAGTGCAACTGATCGACATCTTGGGCTAAATCATCTTCCAATACATACGGCAACATAGATTCGAACTGGCGACTCGCCCCAGCAGGAATTTCCACATCTGTCAGCACTAAGCTTTGCGCTGAGATTAAAACCAGCGTGCGACGACCTTGGGAATAATTAGCCAATTCGGGCAATGCTGAGCGGCCCAATAGCTCGCCACTTGCAATCACCTCTTGCTGCGATTCAGACCAAACTATCCATTGAATAGCTTGCGCCGTATTATTGCTCAGTCGAACGATCAGAAACTCGTTCACCGATACCTCCGAAGCGACGGCGTACGACCGTCACAGTTTCCTTATTCTCACTAAATAGCAAACTACGAACTCTCACCCGAGAGTCGCCGACTAACAATTCAGCATCCAATTCAAAATAAACACTCGTTACCGTAAGGTAAGCTTTCGCCTCTTTCTTTTGCTCTTCCTTAACGGAAGCGAACTCTTTTTCACTTAAGAAGTCATCGATGCTGCCCCAGCCATCAAAAGGGCGATTCTCCAACACCTCTTTTGCTTGTTCTAAGCTAAGTGCTGGATGAAACAGAGCCACCAAAAGTGCCGCTTGTTCCGGCTTTAAGGTGTTCACATTGAGGCGAAGGTCAGACGTTGGCAGCGCACAAATATAAGGGCGCACTTTTTCCATTACCTCACCAGAGACTTCGTTGACCGCCCTAAGCTCCGAACCATCTGCCAATAGACTATTAGCGGTCATATACGCGGGTGACATAGATTCGTAGAAACTGTCTTCCACACCACTGGTCGAGTTGACAGAGTTGTCACTATCGACATACTCCCACAACGACTGGGCGATGGTTTCTGCTTGGTAGTTTTCAACCTCTAGTTCTTCCAATAGATGTTGGAAAGCCTCTACCAAGTAAGGGGCCTTATCTGAACCGGCGACCACTTCAACACCCGACAATGCATTGATGTTAAAGCACGCTTGTTTATCAACTAAGCGCCCAGACAAGGTGCCAAAATCAAGCGGATAGGTTTGCTCTTCAAGCGCCCATGGCTGAGACATATTAATCGTGTCTGAGTCTTTGTAGCTTTGCTCAATACCGACTTTGGCCAACGCTTCGGCGCCCACGCTATACCAATACGCTTGCTGATAATTAATCTGGTTTGTCGCGCGCTTGAACTGACCAAACAGGCGATCGGCCATCGTCGCCGTAATCGTAACCATCACCGCCAGAAGTAACAAAATGATGATTAGCGCAACACCGCGCTGTTTTTTAACCATCACTTTCGGACTCCTCAGCACCTTCCAGTGTCCCACCCGTGGTCAGATAGATGCGTTCAATTTTTCCGTAATCTTGCAGCTCTAAGCTTACTGTCACCGCTTGCGGTAAACGGTAGTTCTTCTGCCAGTTATCACTCCACTGACTGCCATCGTAAAAACGCATTTCAAACGACTCGACGCCATCGAGCAGTGGCATTACCACACCTTCTTGCCCTGCCGGAGTATCCACATAGCGCCACCAAATGCGTTCAAGTTGATCGTCTTTTATTCGGTAGCCGACCTTGCTCACCTCACCACGAGGAAACTGCTGCTGCGGGTTATGCCAACCTAATCGAGTGAACATCACACCTTTAGCATCAGAATCGAGTAAGTACTCTTGCCAATGGATAAGTTGCCCAGAAGCCTCTTCGCCATTGGTGCGTGATTGGCGCAGAGCCATTTGACGAAAGTCGTTATCCATAAATACCAGTGCACGCTGCAGAGATTTCAATCGTTCACTGCGCTCAAGCGACAACTCATTACTGCGCTGTATTTGATTAAGCACCTGATAAGCGCCGACACTTAGGCTAGCAAAGATAGCAATCGCCACCAGCACTTCAATCAAAGTGAAACCTTTCTGACCAGAGCGCTTATTTCGGTACATAACTTCTTACCGTGACAATCGGTGACGCTTTTGCACTGGTCGCGACCTTAACATCAAACGCTTGTAGCATGTCGCCACTGGTCGAAACGGGTTCAATGCTCCAAAACCACTCCCGTTCTGCTAAGGTTTCTTGGCCTTTTTTCTTCACTACTTTGCTGTTAGATAGCATCACTTTGGCCATTTGATTATCGGCCACCATCGCAGCGAAGGTTTTCTCTTCAAGAAAGTTAAGGGTATTAATATGCTGGCTGACCGAACGAATCGTCGCGATGGCTGCGGTGGCAAAAATCGCCAGCGCCACTAACACCTCAAGCAAGGTAAAACCACGTCTATTGCTGTTCATCTGATTCCCCCGGAGCAAACAGGAGAATTTGACCATTTTCTTTTGCCACTATTCGCCAACCGTCTTTCTCGGCATCCGAGTCTTGCGGGTAAATAGCAATAGAAAATGGCGTCACTTCACCACTAGACATAATAAACACTTGTGGAGGAGGAAGACGCTTCTCTTGCTCATATTCGGCAAACATCTCTTCATCAAACAGGCTGCCTGGCTCGAACAAACGCTCTTTGTTGGCCCACACATTACCGCCCAACACAAGGTTTAAGGCTAAGTTATCATCTAATTCAGTACGCTCGGCAATATTGACGCCATCCAAGCGCTGCCAACCTTCTGATGTAAGATGAAAAAACTCATACGCTGATTTTTTCTCGTCTACATGCAGGCCATAATCACGTCCACTGAGTATCGCCTCTTCATTAAGAAGTTGGACACGATGGTAGAGTGATTGAGCCTGCTGTTTGGCGCCATCTTCTGCACTAACAGGTAGTGTTGAGATAACCGCTACCGACGCTACCGATACCAGTACTAATACCAGCAAAATCTCAAGTAACGTAAAACCAGAGTGATGGCGTATGTTCAATCGAGAAAGCCTTATTGCTTACTGAAAGTCTTGAATGTTCCAGTTACCAATATCGGTATTGGCACCTTCACCACCTTCTTGGCCATCAGCACCTAAAGTAAAGATGTCCACACTACCGTTATCACCCGGGCTTAGGTACTGGTAATCATTGCCCCATGGGTCATTAGGTAGACGCTTGATATAGCCACCATCACGGTAGTTACGTGGCTCTGGGCTCGAAGGCTTATTAACAAGCGCATCTAGACCCTGATCAGTTGATGGGTAAACACTGTTGTCTAGCTTGTACATATCAAGTGCATTTTCTAACGCAACAATATCGGTAATCGCTTTTTGTTGATCGGCTTTCTCTTTGTTGCCCAGTAAGTTAGGTACAACAAAGCTTGCCAAAATACCCAAGATCACCACGACGACCATGACTTCTAATAGGGTAAAGCCTGACTGTTTTTTCATTTTTTTGTTCATTTATCTCTCCACTAAATCTCTAGCTAGGCTAAAAACGGTTATGAACTCATTAAGTTATTCATTTCTAAAATTGGCATCAGTGTCGCCATCACAATAAACAGCACCAAACCCGCCATCAGGGCAATTAATGCTGGGGTAAATATTCCCAATGCAATATTGACCGTTGATTCGAAGTTCGCATCTTGGTTGTCTGCGGCGCGCGTCAGCATTCCCTCTAGCTCGCCACTCTGCTCACCACTGGCGATCATATGCAGCATCATAGGTGGAAACAGCTTGGTTTGTTCCAGAGCACGACGCAAACTAGCACCTTCACGAACATTATCGGTCGCTACTAGGACCTGCTGTTTAACGTAATGGTTCGACATAACATCTACAGCAACACGCATGCCTTCCAAAATTGGAATCGCGCTCGACGTACAAATCGACAACGTTCGGGCAAATCGTGAAGTATTGAGACCACGGGCAATTTTACCAATCAGAGGCAACGAAATGACTTTTCGATCCCAATTGAGTCGTATCTTGGGCTTGCTGAGGGCAAATTTGACCAAGTAAATCAGGGCAAATATCGCGATGAGTAGATACAGCCCCCAGTTCTGGATAAACTCACTCGATGCAAGCAGAAACTGCGTCGATTGCGGTAGCTCTTGGCCCATTTGGACAAACTGACCGACGATTTTTGGTACAACCGCAGCCAGCAAGAAAGCGACAATACACACCGCAAATACCACCAAAACAACAGGATAGATCATCGCTTGCTGTAATTTAGAGCGCAGCTTCTGACGGTTTTCAGCGTAATCAGCCAACCGCTCTAATACCGAATCAAGGTGACCAGACTTTTCCCCTGCCGATACCATTGAACGGAAGAGCTCGTCGAAAATATGCGGGAAGTCTGCCAAGCTGTCAGCTAAGGTATAACCTTCCGTGACTTTAGAGCGCACTGCTAACAACATGGTACGAATACGCGGCTTTTCAGATTGTTCAGAGACGGCTTTTAAACACTCTTCAAGCGGCATCCCTGACTGAACTAATGTCGACAGTTGTCGGGTAATCAGTGCTAAGTCAGGTGTGCTTAGGCCACGCTTAAACTGAAACGTCGCCGGACTGCTGCTTTGCTTTTTGGCTTTCTGCCGAGTCTCTGTCACTTCGACAGGAATCAGTCCCTGCTCTTTAAGTCTGGCGCGAACTTGGCGAGCATTATCACCCTCAATCACGCCTTTCTTATTTTTACCCTGTGCATCGAGAGCTTTGTATTCAAACGCTGCCATTAGCCTTCCTTGGTCACTCGTATCACTTCTTCAAGTGAAGTAATACCTTGGCGCACTTTATCTAAGCCATCTTGGCGGATGCTTGGTGTACGTTCGCGAACACTTTTCTCGATCGCCTGTTCACCCGCTTCACTATGAATCAGCTCTTGCACTTCTTCATCGACCACCAGTAATTCATGAATACCAGTACGACCGCGGTAACCCTTAAAGTTACACCCTTCACAGCCACAAGCACGATACAAAGTCAGTGCTTCATCATCCATTAGACTAAAAAGCTTCTTGGTTTCTTTATCCGCTTGATACGACTCTTTGCAATCTGGGCATAAGGTGCGAACCAGTCGCTGCGCCAATACGCCAAGCAAAGAAGAGGAAATCAAAAATGGCTCAATACCCATATCACGCAGACGAGTAATCGCACCGACAGCAGTATTGGTGTGGAGCGTCGACATCACTAAGTGGCCAGTCAAAGAGGCTTGAACACCGATTTGTGCCGTTTCTAAGTCACGAATCTCACCCACCATCACCACATCAGGATCTTGACGCAGTATCGCGCGCAAGCCTCGGGCAAAGGTCATATCTACCTTGGGGTTAACCTGAGTCTGGCCGATGCCATCAATATCGAATTCAATCGGGTCTTCAACCGTGAGGATATTGCGCTCGTTACTGTTAATTTCCGTTAGGCCTGCATATAGGGTGGTCGACTTACCCGAACCGGTTGGACCTGTCACCAAGATAATGCCGTGGGGGCGCTGAATCATCTGACCGAAAGCGTTATGGTTAACCGCCGTCATACCCAAGCTGTGCAGATCGAGGCGAGTCGCGTTCTTATCTAAAAGACGCATTACCACGCGCTCACCATGGGAGGAAGGCATGGTTGAAACACGCACATCGACCGCTCGACCACCAATGCGCAAAGAAATACGCCCATCCTGTGGCACGCGTTTTTCTGCAATATCTAGCTTAGCCATGACTTTTACCCGCGATACCAGCAGCGGCGCAAGTTTACGACTAGGGGACAAAACGTCACGTAGCACACCATCAATACGGAAGCGAATCGAAAGGCTCTTCTCAAAAGTTTCGATATGGATATCCGATGCGCCCTCTTTGATTGCCTCACCAAGCATGGCGTTAATCAATTTGATGATTGGCGCATCATCTTCCGACTCAAGCAGATCCTCATCTTGAGGTAAGTCTTCTGCTAAAGAAAAGAAGTCGTCATTATCCGCGCCGATATCTTCCATCAACTGGCGAGCCTCTGAAGAATCGCGCTGATAGGCTTCCGTCAGTTTGCTATCAAATGCCTCTTTAGTGATTTCTTGCAGCGTAAACGGCTGAGCACAAACTCGGTTGACTTCACGCAAGGCATCGACGCAAATCGGCGCAACATAAAACAACACCAAGCCTAGTTCACCTTGCTCAAGGACCAGCTTGAAGCGATTGGCAAAGCTAAAAGGTAAACGCTTAAAGTAAGGCGTGACTGCTACATCCATTACTGAGCTTCCATCTGATCAAGGAAAGCTTGAATCTCTACCGGATGACGAATTTCCTCACCGAATTTTGGCAATACCGGAATATGCGCATCATCCATCAATTTAAGACCTTGGTCTGCCTTGTAGAGCTGCTCAGCACGAATGAAGTTGTATTTACGCTGGGTGATACCATCTGCCGTCATACCATCACGAATAATGGTTGGCTTGATAAATACCATCAGATTCTTTTTCTCTACTTGAGTACTGGTCGATTTAAACAGATGACCTAAATAGGGAATATCACCCAAAATTGGCACTTTCGACTCACTCTCTAGTGCGCGCTCATCAATCAAACCACCCAAGACAATCATCTGACCATCTTCAACCATCACGGATGTATTGAGCTGACGCTTAGCAAAACGTACATCGACCGCGCCATTGGCACCCAGTACATTCGAGACTTCTTGCTCAATATTAAGCTGAACTGAGTTACCTTCGTTGATTTGCGGTACCACTTTCAGCTTGATACCGACCTCTTTACGATCAACGGTCTGGAATGGGTTCTCGTTGTTAGAACCCGACGTTGAACCCGTCAATACCGGCACTTCTTCACCGACAATGAAAGAGGCTTCACCGTTGTCCATGACGGTAATACTTGGCGAAGATAGAATGTTGGAGTTTGAATCGGTCGACACAGCGCTGATCAGTGCCGTCCAGTCGCCCATCGCTATGCTTAGCGCGGCACCATTCACGCTACCTAATGCTGACGCGAGCGTCGAGTAATCACCTTCTTCCGTGGTGGTCTCATTGCGCAAGAACTTTCCATCAGAGTCATACACAGCGGTCGTAGTGGTCGTATCTTTCGCTTCTTCTAAGCCAACCATGACTTGACCAACAGAAGCGCCTGTATTGCTGTACTGAATCATCGCACCTGTTTCGAGGTTGCCCCACTGCACGCCAAGGTTAACGCCATCGCCTTCTGCCATTTCAACAATCAAGGCTTCAATCAGCACTTGCGCGCGACGAATATCTAATTGAGCAATCACATCTTGCAGCGCGTTCATAATATCTGGTGGCGCAGTCAGAACTAGTGCGTTGGTACCTGGGTGAGCCGCAATCACCACATCGCCACGTTGAGCTGAACTAGCCCCTTTAGAACCTGATGATTTCTCTGCTTGCAGATTATCCGAAACACCTTTGAGCACTTCGACTAACTCTTCTGCTTTAGCATATTTAAGGTAAACCACGCGGTTGTTACCTTTCGATGCCATTTCAACATCCAATTGCTGGATCAAACGACGCAGACGCTGACGCACTTGAGGGTCACCGGAGATCAAGATCGAGTTGGTTCGATCGTCTGCGACCAATTTAGGTTGCAGAAATGCCGGAGTATTTTTGGTATCAGTGGTTTTATTTAGCGCTTCGACAATACGCACCATTTCCGCAGCCGAGGCATTATCTAGCTCGACCACTTCAATCTCTTTATCACCGGCTTGGTCAACACGTTTAATAATGTCAGCAAGACGATTCACCACCGCAGCACGACCGGTAATCAAAATAATGTTGGCTGGATCGTAGTGCACCACGTTACCCGCCCCCGCATTATCGTTTAGCTGACGCAGTAGTGGAGAAAGCTCACGTACCGAAACGTTACGTACTGCAACAACGCGCGTCACCACTTCATCGCCTTTAATGGAACCATCTCCAACCACTGGGACTGCAGAAGTTTTCGCATCTTTCGACTTAATGACTTTGAGAATGCCATTGTCCATCTCGACCACAGCAAAGCCATACACTTCTAACACGTTAAGGAAGAAGCTGTAGTACTGCTCTTCAGTCAACATATCGTAACTGCGCACGTCGATTTTGCCGCGAACAGAAGGGTCGACAATGATGGTCTTGTCTAAATTACGACCAACAATATTGATGAACTCTTGAATATCTGTGCCTTTAAAGCTGGCACTAAAATCATTCGCCGCCACCATGGTGGGGGACGTCAATAAGCTTCCTGCTAAAAGCCAAATGCTCTTTTTAAGCCAATGGTTCACATTTTACTCCTCGAACGACTGCCACTATGCGCGACACTCTTATAATTCAATGTATATCTCATGCGGCTGACCATTACGTTCTACTGTCAGCGTTAATTCGGTTAGTTGAGACAAATTCTTAAAGATTTCACTCATTACCGAGGAATCTTTCAAATCTAAGCCGTTAATTGACACCGCAATATCACCTTGCTTCAAGCCAACTGACTCGAACAACACTTTGTCCTTGCCTGGTGATAAGCGATACCCAACGACATCGCCATCTTGTTTTATTTGCGACATACGCACGTACTGGAAAATCTTCGAACTGTCTTGACGAATCTCTTGGCGAATCTTCTCTAAAGCTTCGGCTGGCACTTGGCTGCGAGTCGAGGTTGTTTCTGCATGAGTCTTAGTTGCAGCTTCCGGCTTACTGTACTTCAAACCTTCTAACATCACCGTTTCATTGCGCCCAGCGTTTTCGATAATCACTCGGTCAGATTGAACTTGAATCAGCTTAGCGCGAGTTCCTTCAATCACTTCATTGATGCCGTAAGTCGCTTGACGGCCACGGTTAGCAATCACAGCCAAGCTTTTCTCTGGATTAGAACTGGTCACTGCACCAACTAACACAACATTAAGGCGACTCTTAGGTGCGTCTTGCAATTTCGGTTGCTCCACGACGGGGGCAGCTTGATTTAGCTCACCAAACAGGTGGCTATTTTGTAGTTCGGAGATATCGATACCAACGGCTGAATCGCTGCCACTTTGAGCCACATTAACCGGGCGCCATTGAGAGACCGATGGAGAACTCCATGGTTGCCAAATCATTTGACCGATAATCCATGCGCAGATCGCCAGTAAGGCGATCATAATGGTATAGCTAGCGCGCTGTTGAACGTGCGGTTCCTTTAACGATTCGCTGAGCTTATATAGTGCTTGGGCACTGTTTTGCTTCACTCACTGTCCTTACTTTACTGACTATTGCACCGCTATTTAAGTGCGCCGAATTTATAACACCGCATCATCAGAACCACACTGTTAAAAGTGATAAATTACTGATGATTACGATAATTTATAATTTTTTAGTAAACGTTGATTGTATCAGACTATGACACAAGCTAAACGTCAAACCCTATGGATGAAATTTCACAATGCCCTTTTTTTTTGATCTCGCTTGAAAAATGAGGCATCCATCACCATTGTTACAGCATCTATTTGGAATCAAAGATTCATCACCTTTAGAGGGCACAAAGCACAATGGGTTCCCAAACCGAAGCAGTAAGACTCGATAAGTGGCTATGGGCAGCACGTTTTTACAAAACTCGCTCCGTCGCTCGAAATATGGTCGACGGTGGTAAAGTCCATTATAATGGTCAGCGCAGTAAACCTAGCAAAGCGGTCGAACTCGGTGCAGTGATCACTCTAAGACAAGGTCACGAGGAAAAGACCGTGGTGATTGAAAAAATCTCTGACCAACGACGCGGAGCTCCGGAAGCACAACTGCTCTACTCAGAAACCGCTGAGAGTGTAAATAAACGGGAAGAGAACGCAACGCAGCGTAAACTTCACGCACATAACCCGAGCCCTGATCGCCGCCCTGACAAAAAGCAGCGCCGCGATATCATTAAATTTAAACACCAATAAGCTCGACCAGATTTACGAGGAACCGCCACATGGCAAGCAATGTTTTGAATCGCTACTTATTTGAAGATCTTTCGGTACGTGGTGAGTTGGTACAGTTGGATGACGCTTACCAGCAAATTATTTCAAGCAAGGAATACCCAGCAGCATTACAAAAGCTGCTAGGAGAGCTATTGGTATCAACAACTCTACTTACTGCAACGTTGAAGTTCGAAGGCTCTATCACTATGCAACTGCAAGGTGATGGTCCGGTATCTCTCGCGGTAATTAATGGCGATCACGATCAGAAGATCCGTGGTGTGGCTCGTTTTGATGGTGAAATCGCTGATGATGCAACAATCCACGACATGATGGGCAAAGGCTACTTAGTTATCACTATCGATCCTAAGAAAGGCGAACGTTACCAGGGCATCGTTGCGCTAGAAGGCGATAACCTAGCTGACGCTCTAGAGGGCTACTTCGCGAACTCTGAGCAACTTAAAACTCGCTTATGGCTGCGTACTGGAGAGCACGAAGGCAAGGCCCACGCTGCGGGTATGCTGATTCAAGTCGTTCCTGATGGCACTGGTTCACCGGATGACTTTGAGCATCTAGAACAGCTAACCAATACGGTTAAAAATGAAGAACTGTTTAGCTTAGAAGCAAGCAAACTTCTGTACCGCCTCTACAACCAAGAGAAAGTTCGCCTATTTGATCCTCAGCCTGTTGAGTTCTTCTGCGGCTGTTCGCGTGAACGTAGTGGCGCGGCAATCGTGACTATCGATCGCGCGGAAGTAAATGACATTTTGGCCGAGATTGGCTCAATTTCTTTACATTGTGATTACTGCGGCACGAATTATTCGTTCAACTCAGCAGATGTCGAAGAACTGTTTTTACATGCAACTTCAGGCGAAAATAAGCTGCATTAATTTTTATGGCATAGCAAGCCTGTAATTTACCTTTCAAAAGGCCAGCGAACGCTGGCCTTTTTGTGATCAAAGCCCCGTATTACCTAGCCCCTCTCGTAATAAAACAACCTGTTAATTTTAGACAAATAATAATCCTTTTGCCCTAGCGCAAAGCTTTGCGCACACGATAAACTAACCTTACCAATATGTGATGAGTCGCTTAAAACCCCATGAAGATTACGGGTATTTTTTGAGCTATATCCCTGTTTTCTAAGAGACCCATTGCTAGCATGGTGAGCAGATAAAAATTAAAAAATTATTACAAAATCCCTACAAAATATTCCGATAAGGAGCACCTATGACCGTTATGGAACATACTAAGGCTGCAACAATTGATCTTACCAAACACGGGCTTCATAACGTAAAAGAGGTTATTCGTAACCCTAGCTACGAAATGTTGTTCGAAGAAGAGACTCGCGCTGATCTGGAAGGCTACGAAAAAGGCGTCGTAACTGAGCTAGGTGCTGTCGCAGTTGATACCGGTATTTTTACTGGTCGCTCACCAAAAGATAAATACATCGTTAAAGACGCAACCACTGAAGAACATATGTGGTGGACGTCAGATGCAGTGAAAAACGATAATAAACCTATCGACCAAGCTGTATGGAATGATTTGAAAGCGCAAGTAACAGAGCAACTTTCAGGTAAGCGCGTATTTGTCATCGACGGTTACTGTGGGGCAAACCCAGATACTCGTCTTAGCATCCGTGTGATCACCGAAGTGGCGTGGCAAGCGCACTTTGTGAAAAACATGTTCATTCGCCCAAGCGAAGAAGAGCTGACAACGTTCGAACCTGACTTCGTGGTGATGAACGGTGCGAAGTGTACCAACCAGAAATGGGAACAACACGGTCTAAACTCTGAAAACTTCACGGTATTTAACCTAACTGAACGCATGCAATTAATTGGCGGTACTTGGTACGGCGGTGAGATGAAGAAAGGTATGTTCGCGATGATGAACTACTTCCTTCCTCTTAAAGACATTGCATCAATGCACTGTAGCGCGAACAAGTGCAAAGAAAATGGTGATGTGGCGATCTTCTTTGGTCTATCTGGCACAGGTAAAACTACGCTATCGACCGATCCTAAGCGTGAACTTATCGGCGATGATGAGCACGGTTGGGATGACGACGGCGTGTTCAACTTTGAAGGCGGCTGTTACGCAAAAACCATCAAGCTTTCAAAAGAAGCTGAGCCAGACATCTACAACGCAATTCGTCGTGATGCACTACTAGAAAACGTGACCGTTCGTAACGACGGCTCTATCGATTTCGATGACGGTTCAAAAACCGAAAACACGCGTGTTTCTTACCCGATCGAACACATCGAGAACATCGTTAAGCCAGTATCGAGAGCGGGTCACGCTAACAAGGTGATCTTCCTCTCTGCTGACGCATTTGGCGTGTTACCTCCAGTATCGAAATTAACGCCTGAACAAACTAAGTACCACTTCCTATCTGGCTTTACCGCAAAACTTGCCGGTACTGAGCGTGGTATTACCGAACCAACGCCGACCTTCTCGGCATGTTTTGGCGCTGCGTTCCTAACACTGCACCCAACTAAGTACGCAGAAGTACTGGTAAAACGTATGGAAGCAGCTGGCGCAGAAGCATATTTGGTTAACACTGGTTGGAATGGCAGCGGTAAACGTATCTCAATTCAAGATACTCGCGGCATCATCGATGCGATCCTAGATGGCTCAATCGAAGAAGCAGAAACTAAGCACATTCCTATCTTCAACCTTGAAGTACCAACAGCGCTGCATGATGTTGACCCTAGCATCTTAGATCCACGCGAAACCTACACTGACCCACTACAATGGGAAAGCAAAGCGAAAGATCTCGCAAGCCGCTTTATCAACAACTTTGATAAGTACACCGACAATGATGAAGGTAAATCACTGGTAGCTGCAGGTCCTCAGCTAGATTAGTGATATCGACAGTAATTGTTTATCTAAGCCCCTCTTTTGAGGGGCTTTTTGTTGCTTGTAGTGAAAAAGTGTTCCAAGCTAGTAACACTGTTCACTATAGGAATGTGAGTTACTGTGAAGAAAGCACTCTTGCTGCTAACACTGATTGTTGTCGGCATCATCGCTCTGTCTACTCTTGGCCTCTATACGGTTATGCAGACGCGTTATGCAGCGCAAACTGTCAATGCGCTTCTGAATCAGCTCACCTCCTACCAAATAACAGCGACCAAAGCGAGCTATACTCCCCCACTCCAATTAACCCTTGAAGATGTGGTTATTGGCCAGGATGAAACGAGTACATCCCTACCAAAACTGACTTTATGGCTTAGCCAGCAACCTTGGCAAAACGGCAAGCTCGCCTTTGATTCAATATTGATTGAGGGGGCAACACTCAACCTCAAACATACCCAACCCGCCCTACTTTCACAGTTGACTCTCCACCAGCTAGCGCTCAAAGAGACCGACATTAGTAGTTCACAGTGGTCGGCACGCGGCGTCAATCTACAAATCGAGCAACCAAAGTGGCAAACCGAACAGCAGCAGTTCCCCTTCGGAGATATTCAACTCTCGGCGCAACAGCTCTACATGCATGGGGAAGCTTTAGATAACCTCTTAGTTGATATGCGCTACCAGAATCAAGATAGCACCATCTTTGGCAGCTCCTTCAATTGGCACGGCGCGAGCATCTCAGGTCAAGCAGAGCAGTATCCGCAAGGTTGGTCACTGATTAACGTCACGATTGATAAGCTATCACTCTCCGAGTCGCAGCAAATCAGCCCTTTACTCACCACATTGGCTAACTTCAATTTGCCTATCTACTACATCAATAGTCTCGATATTCTCAATAGCTCGTTCTCTTACGGTTTGTGGCAGTTCAAACATCTCGATGCCTCGATTGAAGATCTCTCGCTCGATAAGCCACTATGGCAACAAGAGCAAGGTTATGCCTCATTTAATGCAGACAGTATTCGTCACCCAAGCTTAGCGGTGTTTTCTCCACGGGCAAAAGTGACCTTTACCCCAAATCAAATTAGCATCGATGAGTTCGACAGCGACTTCAAGCAAGGACGAGTGCAGCTACAAGGTAAGTTGACCCCGCAGCAGGTAGCACTCGACCAGCTATCGATTACTGGCGTGAAATGGCTAGAAGATACTGAGCAGCTAGCGCCTACTATTCGAGAGATACTCTCTCCACTGGAACGCCTTTCTATTGCCTCACTAGAGGTCAACAACACTCAATTGATTCAAGTTGAGCAGCAACCTTACTGGCAAGTCTCTGGGCTGACCATTGAAGGCAGTGACCTCACGCTAATCGAACAGAATAAACTCGGCTTAATTGAAGGACGGTTAGAGCTTAGCGCCAATTCTGCCAGTATTGATAAGCTGCTGACCACTCAAGCACATGTCAGTGCTTTTGCTAACCAACATAAGTTTACCTTGGAGCGTGCCTTGATTCCGCTTGAGCAAGGCTATATTGAAGCCAATGGGACGTGGGATAGAAGCAGTGTCAGTGCGCCTTGGCAATTTTCGATTCACGCCGATGGTATTCCCCTCGACCAATACCACCTACGACAGTATTTACCCTTTGCGCTTTCTGGCGCTGCTGAAATTGAAGTTGAGTTAAATGGTTTGTCTGGCGACTATTCTATGTTGTCACACAGCTTATCAGGACAGGTTACCGCCTACCTACGCCAAGCAAGTGTTGAAGCCAAAAGTATTGATGGTGAGCAGAGCTACACGCAACAGCTCGATCTTGATGAGATTCAAGTCCAAGCCGATCGAGGGCGAATTGCCATTCATTCAACCAAAGGGATGACCCAACTCGCGGGGGAAATGGATCTGACCAAACCTCAATTTGCTACCTTGCTGCTCAAGTCTGAGCAACCTTGCTTGCAGCTTTGGTCCGATCTAATTAATGGGGCAAATGTGATTAAAGCAACCTGTGACACTCCAAAGCGTACTGAGCCTAAAGCGCCACAGGTAGAAGATGATCAGGATTCGGAGTCAGAGTCAGGACCCAATACCACTTTATAATCTGGGATCAGCATGTAGGTACCAATAAACTCGACAGCAGCTTGGTCACCACTGTAGATGGTCACATGGATAACAATCCGTGCTTTACGCCCTGATGCTAAGCGATCTAAGTCACCACTGATACCATCTAAAGAGGTCGATGCAACGGGGTTTTGAGTAACCGGTTGGCGATAACGAATCTGACTGTCCGCCAACACGATATCACCACTTAGGTTGCGCTCTTTCATCAACAGCCAAGTCATCCCCCAGCCCGTCAAGGTAGCAAGGGTAAAAGCGGAGCCGGCAAACATGGTATTGTGAGGGTTCAAGTTCGGGTTAAGCTGAGCACTACACTCAAATTGATAACCTGTGTATTGGTTAATCTTAATCCCCATCTTGTCACTGATAGGAATTTGATGATCCCAACGCTCTTGTAGCTCAGTACACCACTCAGGTTTGCGCAGTACATTGGCCATTGGATCAAGATGCTTGACCATCTGCTGGTGTCTGACAGGACCACGCTCATCGGTGAGTTCACCACGGCGCTCAAAACCATTCTTTTCATAAAAAGAAATCGCATCCTCACGGGCGTTACACACCAAGCGCTTGGCACCTTCTTGGCGGGCTAACGACTCCAGAGCAACAAGCACTAATGATCCCATACCCTTACTGCGTCGGTTGCCTTTTACCGCCATAAAACGGATTTGACCTTCGCTGTCAGGGGTAATGTATAAGCGACCGATTGCCATTGGTCGACCGCGTCCGTCAACAATCATCCGATGCAAACCCATCGGATCGTATTCATCACGTTCCGAGCCAATCGGCATGCGCCAAGGCTCTCTCAGCATTTGCCAACGAAAGTGATAGTACTTGTTGAGTTGTTTTTCTGTCTTCGGCGTAATCAGCTTAAACATGTAAATCCTTTTCTAGAGGTGTAAAACCTCTCTACTAGCCTTGTAATTATACTTGCAACCAGAAGGTCACGGGGCCATCGTTGACCAAAGAGACTTTCATATCCGCAGCAAAGCGGCCACGTTGAGTCGGTAACACTTCGGCACAACGGTCAGCAAAGTACTCATATAAACGTTCAGCATCCGTCGGATGTGCACCACGAGAAAACCCTGCGCGCGTCCCTTTCTTGGTATCCGCTGGCAGCGTGAATTGAGAGACAACCAACACTTTCCCTTCAACCTGCTTAACGTTGAGGTTCATCTTGCCTTCTTCATCACCGAACACACGATAAGTAGTAACACGTTCCATCAGACGTTTTGCTTTCGCTTCATCATCGTCCTTCTCAACGCCCAACAGTACCAGTAGACCTTGGTCGATCTCGCCAACCACTTCACCATCTACACGAACGGCTGCTTCACTTACTCTCTGAATCAGTGCGATCACTGCCTTTTCCTTCTACTTGCTGTGTTTTTAAACTTTCCGCAGAGTGTATCATTTCTTCACTCTCGCACCACAGTTCCCTTTCCCCCAGCGCAGCCGTCACTTCAGCACCCACCAGCACAATTAACCAACATAGGTAGACCCAAACAAATAAGATTGGAATCGCCGCTAAGGCGCCATAAATCAATTGATAAGACGGGAACTGAGTAATGTAAGCGGCGAAGCCTTTCTTACTTGCTTCGAATAGCAGCGCTGCGACAATCGCACCAATTAAGGCATGCGAGATACGCACCTTTTTATTCGGTACCAACAGATATAAGCCAACAAAAGCAAACAGTGACAATAAGAACGGTAACCAACGGAGCAGCAAGTTATAAACACCAGACACCGCTTCGCTTTCGATAATTTTTAGTGACGTGACATACGAGGTAGCAGCAATACTCGCCCCGACTAGGATTGGGCCAAGGGTTAATACCATCCAATACATCGAAAAGGAAAAGACGGCACGGCGTTTTTGCTGCACTCGCCAAATATAGTTAAGGTTTTTATCGATGTTGGAGATCAGCATTAACGCAGCAACAAATAGAAAGCCACCACCAACGGCGCTCATTTTGCCGGTGTTAGAGACAAACTCAAGCAACGCCCCTTTTACTGCATCTCCTGCGGCAGGAACAAAGTGAGTAATGACAAAATCTTGAATTGCATCGCCAGCATTTTCAAAGATGGCGAACGAAGACAGAACCGACAGTAAAACGGTCAGCATTGGGACAATCGAGAGCAAAGTGATGTAGGCCAGATAGCCCGCATTGACGTTAACTCTATCATGACCCATTCGGCTCAATAGATAACGTCCAAATAGCACACTCTGTTTGACCAATGACTCGATTTTCAACTTGTATCTCCCTATCAACTCAGTCATCCTAACATTCTAATTCTAAAGGAAAGGAACCCATCATGCCGTACTTACTGGCTATTGTATTGTCTATTTTCACCCTCACAGGGTGTCAATCAGCCTATTACTCTGCGATGGAACAAGTAGGCTACCACAAACGCGACATTATGGTGGATCGCGTTGAGGACGCGAAAGAGTCACAACAGGACGCACAGCAAGAATTTACTAGTGCCCTTGAAGCTCTGTCCGCCCTGACCAATTTTGATGGTGGTGAACTTGAAACGGTTTATAACCAGATTAACGACAAGTATCAAGACAGTGAAAAAGCAGCTCAAGACGTTAGCGATCGTATTGCTGCAATTGAAGATGTCTCAGACGCGCTATTTTCAGAGTGGCAAGATGAACTGGAGCTCTACACCAGCAACTCACTACGCCGAGCTAGCGAACAAAAGCTAAAAGAGACTCAACGTTCATACAACACCATGTTATCTGCGATGAAGCGTGCTGAAGACAAAATGACACCAGTATTGAACACCTTGCGCGACAATACGCTCTACTTAAAGCATAACCTCAATGCCAGTGCGATTGGCGCTCTTCAAGGTGAATTCACTAACCTTGAGCAAGACATTCAATACGCAATCAAACAGATGAATGCCGCGATTGCTGAATCGGATAAGTTTCTCGATCGTTTAAATCAGAAGTAACCCACGCCGATGCTACCTATCATCATCACTGGTGGGCCTGGTGCAGGCAAAACCACACTGATCGATGCGCTCAGCGCGAATAACTATCAGACCTTTGCTGAATCATCTCGTCAGTTGATTGAAGAGCAAAGCCAATTGACCAATGGTGTTTTACCTTGGGTTGATCTGCCAGAGTTTGCTCGCTTATGCCTTGCCACTATGGCTACGCAAAAGCAGCAAGCCAGCCAACATGATGTGGCATTTCTCGATCGGGCGATTCCTGATATTTGCGGGTACTTGCAGCAAGCAGGGCTAGAAATAGAGCCTCACTACCGAGCAGAAAGCCAAGGCTATCATCGACAAGCTTTTTTCTGTCGCCCAGAGCGCGGCATCTATGTTCAAGATGAGGTGAGGCCTTACCCATTTGAAGGCGCTGTAGCGATTCACAACGCCTTAGTCGACGTTTATCAACAACTAGGGTTTGAGGTGGTTGAGGTACCTTTTATGTCGCTAGAAGAGCGCGTTGGCTTTATCCAGCAAACACTAAACCTCTAGCCCACATAGTCTCCTAAACGACAAAAGCCCCGAGCAGTATCACTACTCGGGGCTTTTTCATCTAAGCGCTAAAATTATTTAGCGTTACGTGCTTCACGCTTACGATCGCTTTCCGTTAAGAACTTCTTACGGATACGGATGCTTTCAGGTGTCACTTCTACTAGCTCGTCTTCATCAATGAACTCTAGAGCTTGCTCAAGAGTGTGCTTGATTGGCGGAGTAAGAACCTGAGCGTCATCAGTACCTGATGCACGAACGTTAGTTAGCTGCTTACCTTTCAGTGCGTTTACTGTAAGGTCGTTGTCACGGCTATGAATACCGATGATCATACCTTCGTAAACTTCTACACCGTGACCGATAAATAGACGGCCACGTTCCTGAAGGTTAAACAGTGCGTTAGTCAGTGCTTTACCAGCAGCGTTCGCAATTAGAACACCGTTGATACGTTGACCAATCTGACCACCTTTGTGTGGACCGTAGTGATCAAACGTATGGTATAGAAGACCAGAACCAGACGTTAGCGTCATGAACTCAGTTTGGAAACCGATAAGACCACGAGAAGGCATATCGAAGTCCATGCGAACACGGCCTTTACCATCTGGTGCCATATCTTTCAGCTCACCTTTACGTAGGCCGATGTTTTCCATGATGCCGCCTTGGTGCTCCTCAAGAACGTCAATCGTTACTGTTTCAAACGGTTCCATTAGCTGACCATCTTCTTCTTTGATGATTACTTCTGGACGAGATACAGCAAGCTCGAAGCCTTCACGGCGCATGTTTTCGATCAGGATAGATAGGTGAAGTTCACCACGGCCTGATACGCGGAATTTGTCTGGATCGTCTGTTTGCTCAACACGTAGTGCTACGTTGTGAACCAATTCTTTCTCTAGACGCTCAAGGATGTTACGTGACGTTACGAACTTACCTTCTTTACCCGCAAATGGAGAAGTGTTTACTTGGAACGTCATTGTTACTGTTGGTTCGTCAACAGACAGTGCTGGTAGCGCTTCAACTTGGTTCTGCGCACAGATAGTGTCAGAGATTTTCAGCTCACCAAGACCTGTAATCGCGATGATGTCACCAGCATTCGCTTCAGAAATTTCGTGACGCTCAAGGCCTAGGTAGCCCATTACTGTGCCCACTTTACCGTTGCGAGTCTTACCGTCAGCACCGATCACTGTTACTTGTTGGTTTGGCTTAACGCTACCACGAGTTACACGTGCAACACCGATAACACCAACATAAGAGCTGTAGTCTAGCTGAGAAACTTGCATCTGTAGCGGACCATCAAGGTCAACATTTGGTGCGTCAACAACGTCAACGATAGTTTGGAATAGTGGTTCCATGTTCTCGCCAGTTTCGCCTTCTTCAAGCGTTGCCCAACCGTTAAGTGCTGAAGCGTAAACCACTTTAAAGTCTAGCTGTTCATCAGTTGCACCTAGGTTGTCGAATAGGTCGAATACTTGATCCATAACCCAATCAGGACGAGCGCCAGGGCGGTCAATCTTGTTGATTACAACGATTGGCTTAAGACCGTGAGCAAACGCTTTCTGCGTTACGAAACGCGTTTGTGGCATTGGACCATCAACTGCGTCAACGATAAGTAGCACAGAGTCAACCATAGACATGATACGCTCAACTTCACCACCGAAGTCCGCGTGTCCCGGAGTATCTACGATGTTGATACGGTAATCATTCCAGTTAATTGCTGTGTTCTTAGCAAGAATGGTAATACCACGCTCTTTTTCGATGTCGTTTGAGTCCATGACTCGCTCTTCAACTTCGCCGCGAGACTCTAAAGTACCTGATTGCTGTAGTAGTTTATCAACCAGTGTAGTTTTACCGTGGTCAACGTGCGCGATGATCGCGATATTTCTTAAATTATCAATCTGTGGAGTAGCCATGGATTTGATTCGCTCGATATAAGTAGCTCGCCGAAAATCTCGGCAAACTTATTTGATTAAAAAAACGGCCATAATGTACCAGATTCTAGCGAAAAACCCAGAAATATGTGATCTGATTCGCTAGTTTTGCGAAGATAATTTATTGATGAAACGCAAGCTGCCTCTGAGTAAGGGGAAATCTCCATTGACATCAAGGGCAAAACTCGGCTGAATGGAAGTCGATTTTGTTTACTCTTGGTGCATAACCAAGCAAAAGCACCAAATTGGTGCACATCAAGATCATTTTGGTGCAAAACAGTGCATCACATTTGAACCTAGCCCGCTAATTTATTGAAAATTAATGGATTAATTTTTTGGCACGGTTTTAGCTTTAGTAAAATCAGCATCGATTAATACGATTGAAATGAAATTAATCAATGCTGGATTTATAACAAATCACGCTAATACCGAATTAATAACACTGGAGGTTATCCAAGATGTCAGTAGAAAACGTTCTATCGCTGATCCAAGAAAACGAAGTTAAGTTTGTTGACCTACGCTTTACTGATACTAAAGGTAAAGAGCAGCATATCTCTCTACCTTCTCACCAAGTTGACGCAGACTTCTTCGAAGAAGGTAAGATGTTCGATGGTTCTTCTGTTGCTGGCTGGAAAGGCATCAACGAATCAGACATGGTAATGATGCCTGACGCATCATCAGCGGTTCTTGACCCGTTCACAGAAGATGCAACGCTAAACATCCGTTGTGACATCCTTGAACCTGCAACTATGCAAGGTTATGACCGTGACCCACGCTCTATCGCTAAGCGCGCTGAAGACTTCATGCGCTCTACTGGTGTTGCTGACACAGTACTTATCGGCCCTGAGCCAGAGTTCTTCCTATTTGACGACGTAAAATTCGCAACTGACATGTCAGGTTCTTTCTTCAAGATTGATGACGTGGAAGCAGCTTGGAACACAGGTTCTGAGTACGAAGAAGGTAACAAAGGTCACCGTCCAGGCGTTAAAGGTGGTTACTTCCCAGTAGCTCCAGTTGATTCATCTCAAGACATCCGCTCTGCAATGTGTCTAATCATGGAAGAGATGGGTCTTGTTGTTGAAGCGCACCACCACGAAGTAGCAACTGCTGGTCAGAACGAAATCGCAACTCGCTTTAACACGCTAACAACCAAAGCGGATGAAATCCAAATCTATAAGTACGTTGTACACAACGTTGCTCACGCATTTGGTAAGACAGCGACATTCATGCCTAAGCCACTTGTTGGTGATAACGGCTCTGGTATGCACGTTCACCAATCTCTAGCAAAAGATGGCGTTAACCTATTTGCTGGTGATAAGTACGGCGGCCTATCTGAAATGGCACTTTACTACATCGGTGGTATCATCAAGCACGCGCGCGCAATCAACGCATTTGCTAACCCATCAACGAACTCGTACAAGCGTCTTGTACCAGGCTTCGAAGCGCCAGTTATGCTTGCTTACTCAGCTCGTAACCGCTCTGCTTCTATCCGTATCCCAGTGGTACCAAGCCCTAAAGCTCGTCGTATCGAAGTTCGCTTTGGTGACCCAGCGGCTAACCCATACCTATGTTTCGCAGCAATGCTAATGGCTGGTCTTGACGGTATTAAGAACAAGATCCACCCAGGCGAAGCGATGGATAAAGACCTTTACGATCTTCCAGCTGAAGAAGCAGCAGAAATCCCAACAGTGGCTTACTCACTAAAAGATGCACTAGCAGAACTAGATGCTGACCGTGAGTTCCTAACAGCTGGCGGTGTATTCTCTGACGACTTCATCGATTCATACATCGGTCTGAAATCTGAAGATGTAGAGAAAGTAAACATGACAACTCACCCACTAGAGTTCGAACTTTACTACTCTGTATAATCGACTTTCATTGCTAACATTCGATCGTGTTGCATGAATTTAAGGCTCGCCTCGCAGGCGAGCCTTTTTTATTATCCCAAATAAAAACGCCCCTGCTAGTATGTCGCCATTGCTCGATGAGGACAGACTATGCAAGTCACTAGTTGCTGCGGAATTGCCGCACTACTATTTAGTGCGCTGGCATCCAGCCAAACTATCTACACTTGGATCGACCAAGACGGTGCTTTGCACCTCGACGATGCACCCAACCATAGCCAAGCTCAAGCGATCAAGTTCCCCGATGTTGAGCTGCCCACTGCTCCGCCTCAATTAGAGCCTTCTCAGCAAATAGCAGCACAACAACCACAAACTCAAGCTGTTACGACTAAGACACTGGCCATCACCATCACCATCACCTCCCCTAGCCATGATGAAGCGCTAAGGAGTAATAATGGTGCAATCACGGTACAAGCAGAGTTAAACCGTCAGCTAATGGCCGGAGAACGGCTGCAATTGACCCTCGATGGCGAAGCATATGGCACGCCGACAACAACCCCAAATTGGCAATTAAAGAATATCGACCGTGGCTCACACTCATTGGTTATTCAAGTAGTTAGGGACGGCAAGCTTATTGCATCGTCTCAACCTATTACGATGCATTTACAACGCTCAACAGTGAAACCAGTGCCGATAGCCCCGAAAGCTTGAGGCATCTCACTATTTCACTTCAGTTCTGTTGTTGAATGCGCCATACTTGAAAAATAACTTGCACCAACTTAGTGCAAAGTAATTCAAGGATAGGGAAAAGCAGTGGATAGCGATCTAAACGATATTATTTTAAATCACCAAGTCACCTCGATTTTGATTATGAACGAATCGTTGCAGGTGAAATATGCCAATCCAGCAGCAGAACAACTTTTCTCTCAAAGCGCCAAACGGATTACCGGGCATCCACTTTCACACCTCATTCAACACGCCTCGATGGACCTCGCTTTACTCTCTCAGCCATTACAAAGCGGGCAAAGCATTACCGATAGTGACGTGACCTTTGTTGTCGACGGTAAACCACTGATGCTAGAGGTCACGGTCAGCCCAATTGAGTGGAATAAAGAGTTAATGCTATTGGTCGAAATGCGCAAAATCGGACAGCAACGTCGCCTTAGCCAAGAGCTTAATCAGCACGCACAGCAACAAGCAGCAAAGCTATTAGTCCGTGGTTTAGCACATGAAATTAAAAACCCGCTAGGTGGTTTAAGAGGTGCCGCTCAGTTGCTGGAAAGAACGCTGCCCGATCCTAGCCTCACCGAATATACCCAAATCATTATCGAGCAAGCTGATCGACTCAGAGCTTTGGTCGACAGACTACTTGGCCCTCAGAAGCCAGGACAAAAGAAGCAGGAAAACTTGCATCTAATCTTAGAGAAAGTTCGCCAACTGGTCGATTTGGAAGCAAATCAAAGCATCGATATTGAACGAGACTACGATCCGAGCTTGCCCGAAATTTTAATGGATGCGGCGCAAATTGAGCAGGCACTGCTCAACATCGTGAGTAATGCCGGGCAAATTCTGCGTGCGCAAGACAATGGCCAAATCACCATTCGCACCAGAACGGTGCATCAAGCCAATATCCACGGTCAACGTTGCAAGCTCGCCGCCCGTATCGAAATTATCGATAACGGACCAGGCATTCCTGCGGATCTACAAGATACCCTTTTCTACCCAATGGTCAGTGGGCGAGAAGGTGGCACTGGGCTAGGTTTATCCATTGCCCAAAACCTTATCGACCAACACCAAGGTAAGATCGATGTCGAGAGCTGGCCTGGTAGAACAACATTCACTATATATTTACCAATTTAATTTGACGTTATTGGCATTGCCGGAAGGAAGAGACTATGAGTAAAGGGTATGTTTGGGTTGTTGATGACGACAGTTCCATTCGCTGGGTGATGGAGAAAACGCTCTCATCAGCCAATATAAAATGCGAGACCTTCTCGGATGCAGAAAGCGTGCTAATGGCGCTTGAACGTGAAACTCCCGATGTGCTCGTCTCTGATATTCGCATGCCAGGAATGGACGGCTTAGAGCTGTTAAAGCAAGTCAACGATCGCTCTCCAGAACTGCCTGTGATTATCATGACGGCGCACTCCGACCTTGATGCTGCAGTAAACGCCTACCAAAAAGGCGCATTTGAATACCTACCTAAACCTTTTGATGTTGATGAAACACTGACGCTGGTCGAACGCGCGATTGCTCACAGCCAAGAGCAAAAACAAGATCAAGCCTCATTGGCTGAAGAGGACTACACACCACCAGAAATTATTGGTGAAGCGCCGGCAATGCAGGAAGTATTTCGTGCCATTGGCAGGCTGTCACGCTCTTCCATCTCTGTACTAATTAATGGTGAGTCTGGTACGGGGAAAGAGTTGGTCGCCCATGCGTTGCACCGCCATAGCCCAAGAGCAAGTAAACCCTTTATTGCTCTTAATATGGCGGCGATCCCAAAGGACCTGATCGAGTCTGAACTTTTCGGCCATGAGAAAGGCGCATTTACTGGAGCGAACAGCGTCAGGCAAGGGCGTTTTGAGCAAGCCAATGGCGGCACGCTTTTCTTAGATGAAATCGGTGATATGCCCCTCGACATTCAAACTCGACTGCTAAGGGTACTCGCCGATGGGCAGTTTTATCGTGTTGGCGGCCATTCACCGATCAAAGTGGATGTACGAATCGTAGCCGCGACTCACCAAAATCTTGAAAAGTTGGTGCATAAAGGAGACTTCCGCGAAGACCTATTTCACCGCTTAAATGTGATTCGTATTCAGATCCCAGCACTGCGTGAGCGTAAGCAGGACGTTGAAAAGCTAACATTACACTTCTTGGCTCTAGCTGCGGAAGAGTTAGGGGTCGATGTTAAAACACTCCACCCATCAACAGCAGACAAACTGACTCAGCTAAATTGGCCTGGTAACGTTCGCCAACTAGAAAATATCTGCCGTTGGCTAACCGTTATGGCAAGTGGTAGTGAGGTACTTCCAAGCGATCTCCCACCAGAGCTTTTCGAAGAGAAAGCTGTAGGAGAACAAACTGTTTCAGGAACGTGGCAGCAACAATTGGCAAGTTGGGCGAGAAACTCGCTGACTCAAGGTGATACAGAGCTTCTCTCTTACGCACTTCCTGAATTTGAACGTATACTTTTGGAAGCAGCATTGGAACATACCAATGGCCATAAGCAAGATGCAGCGAAAGTTTTAGGTTGGGGACGCAACACTCTAACGCGAAAGCTAAAGGAGCTTTATTAATTAGCAGAGTTCGCAGCCCGAGCAAAATTCATCATCATTCGTAGGTAATATTTACTCTATGCTATTAAAGTTAGAGCGAAGTTACCTATTTTTTGACCTAAAGCCTCGCTTGCATTTACCATAAAAGATATAATACACAGTACGGTAATCATAGAAGCTATTTATGTCAACGACCACACAAATCACGCTAAGAACCGCGGTTGTACTGCCTTTTGTAATGATTTTCATCATTACTATCGGGGTTATAGTGACGGTGCAAAAACATAGCTATGAAGAAATGGTCGTTGATATTAGTGATAAACAACTATCGGCTTTGACTGATAACGTCACGCTTGAGTTAAATCGCTTTCTTAATGAACCTTTTCAAGCAAGCCTTGCTCTTAGCCACTCAATTGGCTTCAACCGCCTCTACCAGCAGGGTGATACCAGTGACATTGAACACTATTTCCTGACCTCTTTTCGTTCACTCTATAATTCCATCACTCAGTTGGATGTGATTGGCTTTGGTGGCGAAGGCGCAGAATACGTTGGCTTTAGAAAAGAACCAAACAAGGGTTACACCTTGATGGTTCAAGATGACCGGACCGAACAACAATTAGTGATTTATCGAGGTCAAACCATCAGCCAAGATATTCGCTCCGTCATTGGCGGCTATGACCCTCGGGTTCGCCCGTGGTACGCCCCCGTAGCAAAAAGCCTTGCACCCATGTGGTCATCCATCTATGCCAATGCTGATGAAAGACAAGAAATCACGTTATCCGCTCTGACACCCGTATTTTATGATCGAGACTTTCAAGGTGTAGTGGTCACAGACGTCAAAATTGACACCTTCAATTCATTTCTAAAAGATCAGCAGCAGCAAACCAATGCTGTGATTTACCTTGTCGATGACAAGAAAAGATTAGTGGCCCACTCAACAAATGGCACTGTGATTTCTTGGGGGACACCTTTTAGTAAAAAAGGGGAACGACTCCTCGCAACCGAGAGCGCCAATCCAATTGTAAAAGCCAATGCCAAATATTCTGAAGCGAATGCACTTTACTCACAAGATGGCTACCAACGCTACTCTCTCGAAATTAATAATCAGCGCTACTTTAACCATCTAACTCCCTATGTGGATGAGTATGGCCTTAAATGGTATATCGGCGTCGCTATTTCAGAATCTGACTTACTCGGCAAGCTCCCAGAAAGCCAGAGAGACAGTTGGGTCATTGGTATCATCGCTAGTCTGATTGGGATTGCATTGGGATTGTTTGCGTTCAACAGGGTCGTAGCACCGATCACTTCAACCGCGAGTGCAGCAAAACACCTTGCCAAGGGAGATTGGGAAAGCACCATGCCTCAACCCGGCAATATTTACGAAACAACCATGTTAGTGTATGCGTTCAATGAAATGGCCAATAACCTCAAAGCCTCATTCCGCGCACTGCGTTCCCAATTGCTTTATGATTCTCTGACTAAGCTATATAGCCGAGAAGGCCTTATCGAGAGCTGTGATAAGCTGCCAACCCTCAATGGCTCTTTAATGCTAGTCGGTATCAAGAAATTTCGCGATATCAATGACAGCCTAGGGCACTACAAAGGTGACCAGCTACTCATCAATATCTCTCAACGGTTACATTCGATTTATTCCGAAGATCACTATTTAGCAAGAATAGGCGGCGATGAGTTCGCTATTTACACGCCGAAGAAACAAACCGAACAAGAACTCATTCTAAGCGCTAACCGTACTCATCAGATATTCGCTTCGCCTTTTATCATGGGTCAAGACAATGTCATTGTTAATATATCGATTGGAATAGTCGAAAATGGCCCAGATTTCAATATGACATTGTGGCTACGCAATGGCAGCATCGCCCTAAGCAATGCCAAAAGGGAGCTGTCAAACATCAGTTTCTATCGTCCTGAAATGGCTGATATTTCACGTAAACGTACCCTGATGGTCGCAAAAATTAAAGACGCGATAGAGCACAAAGAATTTACTCCCTTTTATCAACCCTTAATTGACCTCAGCAGTGGTGAGGTAATCGGTGCTGAAGCACTTGCTCGTTGGTTGTCGCCATCTTCCGGGCTGATTTCACCATTGGAGTTTATCCCGATAGCAGAGGAGAGTGGCTTAATCGAGGCAGTCGGGGAACAAATTCTACTCCAAGCCTGTAATGATACAGTTCGAGGTATTAAAGAAGGCAAGTGGAACTCTAACTTCCATATGCACGTCAACTTATCGGTGAATCAGCTTTCTCAACCAGATTTCATCTCAACGTTGCAAAAAGTCTTAACTCAATCAACATTGAACCCGAGTAACCTCACCTTAGAAATTACTGAATCACGCATTGTTGATAATGATCCCGTCACCATACAAAATATGCAGGCTGTAAGAGATTTGGGCGTTCATATTGCCATTGATGACTTTGGTACCGGCTATAGCTCACTGGCCTACTTACATAAGCTGCCATTTGATTGCATCAAAATTGACCGTACCTTTGTCGAGAAACTTTCCCCACAGGATTTAGACACTTCAATTGTTGCGGCAATCATTAATATGACACGGGGTATGAAAGTAACCTTAGTCGCAGAAGGTATCGAAACGTCAGAGCAGGCGCAAATGTTGACTCAACTCAACTGCCAACAAGGGCAAGGGTTTCTCTATAGCCGGCCAGTGCCATTCGATGAGTGGCCAACAGATTTGGTTAACATGAAATAAAAACCAACATATATGGTTGGTTTTCTGCTCTTAGTCTACTGACACTTCTCTCTTTGATTCTTATACTTAGCACAATTAATTTAATTGGAACGACGATAATGATAACCAAAAATCTTCCTCTCACAGATTTGCACCGTCACCTTGATGGTAATATCCGCACAAAAACAATCCTAGAATTAGGTCAGAAGTTTGGTGTTGCTCTACCTGCTTACGATGTCGAGTCTCTGACTCCACACGTTCAAATCGTTGAAGCGGAGCCATCACTTGTTGCGTTCCTTTCAAAGTTAGACTGGGGTGTCGCTGTACTGGGTGACCTAGATGCTTGTCGACGTGTTGCTTACGAAAACGTTGAAGACGCTCTTAATGCTCAAATCGATTATGCTGAACTGCGTTTTTCTCCATACTACATGGCGATGAAACACAAGCTTCCAGTTGCAGGTGTGGTTGAAGCGGTTGTTGACGGCGTGCAAGCGGGTATGCGTGACTTTGGTATCAAAGCGAACCTAATTGGTATCATGAGCCGTACATTTGGTACAGATGCATGTCAGCAAGAGCTAGATGCAATCCTGACTCAAAAAGATCACATTGTTGCAGTTGACCTAGCTGGTGATGAACTTGGTCAACCTGGCGATCGCTTCGTTAAACACTTTACACAAGTAAAAGACGCAGGCCTTAATGTTACCGTACACGCTGGTGAAGCCGCTGGCGCAGAAAGTATGTGGCAAGCAATTCAAGAGCTAGGTGCAACACGTATCGGCCACGGCGTAAAAGCTATCCACGATCCTAAGCTAATGGACTACTTGGCAGCAAACCGCATTGGTATTGAGTCATGTCTGACTTCTAACTTCCAAACCAGCACTGTTGAGTCACTAACCAACCACCCTCTTAAGCAGTTCCTTGAACACGGTGTTCTAGCATGTCTAAACACTGACGATCCAGCAGTTGAAGGTATTGAACTTCCTTACGAATACGAGGTTGCAGCGCCTCAAGCAGGTCTATCTCAAGAGCAGATCCGTCAAGCTCAGATCAATGGCCTTGAACTGGCGTTTATCTCAGACGCAGAAAAACAAGCGCTAAAAGACAAGGTTGCGAATCGCGTTTAATTCAGCATTACACAAAAAAGCCGACACATTGTTGTCGGCTTTTTTGTACCCAAGACTGGCTGCTACTTAAACTGCTGCTGCATAAAGTCTATAAATGCTTTGAGCCGCTTGGGCTGATACTTATCTCGATGATAAATAGCATAAAAAGGGACTGATTCAACTTTCCAGTCACTCATAATTGGTACTAAAGAGCCTTGCTCAATTTCACCCATACAATACATCGCAGGCACGCGGATAATACCATTGCCCTGCAACGCGCCAGCCACGAGCGCTCGCCCATTCTTGCATACTAGATGTGCCGATACCGAAACTTCATAACGACTCTCATCTGCCTGATGCTGATAGCTCCAACGAGTTACTGAGCCGCGTAAAATTCGATGCTCTAACAGTTGTTTCGGGTGCTCAGGCTCTCCATAAATCGCTAAGTAATCTGGACTGGCGAGGGTCACCATTTCAATATCGCTCAGGTGACGACCAATAAAGTTCGCGTCTTCGAGTTTCCCCATCCGGAAAGCAATATCAAACTGATCTTCAATCAAGTCGATACGTGGGCTCGAGAAATCTATTTCTACGGTAATGTCCTGATGCTGGCGCATAAACTGGCCAACATAATTGGCAACAACGTCCTCTCCTAAAGGGCCGCCAACGCTGTTGATGCGAATATGGCCTTGCACCTGCTCAGTATCATCAACTGCAGCTAGCAAAGCTTGCTCTACCTGCATCAGTGCCGACTCACATTGCTTATAGAAGCGCTCCCCTGCGTAGGTCAATTTCAAAGATCGCGTTGTACGGGTAACTAAACTCACCCCCATGCGAGATTCCAAAGCAGAGATCTGGCGAGAGACATGAGAGCGAGAGACATTAAGTGCTTCCGCTGCCTTAGTAAAGTTACCAAGCTGGGCAATCAGCACAAAAGAACGGATATCTGCGAGGTTTACGTTATTAATCATCGGCAACTGCTTTTGAGGTATTTTTTATAGCATACCAAAGATCGGTATAAGACTTAGCCATAAAACGCAAAAAGCCCGTTGCGTGAGCAACGGGCTTATAATGAAAAAGCCTCGCTATTTCTAGCGAGGCTTTTCAATGTGGCGGAGAGATAGGGATTTGAACCCTAGATACGCTATTAACGTATGCCGGTTTTCAAGACCGGTGCTTTCAACCACTCAGCCATCTCTCCACAAATTGTCATCGTCAGATTAGTACACTGATGATGTGGTTACACGTTTAAACGGGTAACGGTATTTAAAGCCTGGCGATGTCCTACTCTCACATGGGGAAACCCCACACTACCATCGGCGCTAATTCGTTTCACTTCTGAGTTCGGCATGGAAATCAGGTGGGTCCAAATCGCTATGGTCGCCAAGCAAATTCTTAAAATTCGGAAAGCTGTTAAGTTCTTAACACATTCAATATTCTTGTATTGAGTCCATCAAAACCCTTTGGGTGTTGTATGGTTAAGCCTCACGGGCAATTAGTACAGGTTAGCTCAATGCCTCGCAGCACTTACACACCCTGCCTATCAACGTTCTAGTCTCGAACAACCCTTTAGGACCCTCAAGGGGTCAGGGAAGACTCATCTCAGGGCTCGCTTCCCGCTTAGATGCTTTCAGCGGTTATCGATTCCGAACTTAGCTACCGGGCAATGCGTCTGGCGACACAACCCGAACACCAGAGGTTCGTCCACTCCGGTCCTCTCGTACTAGGAGCAGCCCCCTTCAATCTTCCAACGCCCACGGCAGATAGGGACCGAACTGTCTCACGACGTTCTAAACCCAGCTCGCGTACCACTTTAAATGGCGAACAGCCATACCCTTGGGACCGACTTCAGCCCCAGGATGTGATGAGCCGACATCGAGGTGCCAAACACCGCCGTCGATATGAACTCTTGGGCGGTATCAGCCTGTTATCCCCGGAGTACCTTTTATCCGTTGAGCGATGGCCCTTCCATACAGAACCACCGGATCACTATGACCTGCTTTCGCACCTGCTCGAATTGTCATTCTCGCAGTCAAGCGGGCTTATGCCATTGCACTAACCACACGATGTCCAACCGTGTTTAGCCCACCTTCGTGCTCCTCCGTTACTCTTTGGGAGGAGACCGCCCCAGTCAAACTACCCACCAGGCACTGTCCACAACCCCGATTCAGGGGTCAATGTTAGAACATCAACACTACAAGGGTGGTATTTCAAGGACGGCTCCAACGATACTGGCGTACCGTCTTCAAAGCCTCCCACCTATCCTACACATGTAGGGTCAATGTTCAGTGCCAAGCTGTAGTAAAGGTTCACGGGGTCTTTCCGTCTAGCCGCGGGTACACTGCATCTTCACAGCGATTTCAATTTCACTGAGTCTCGGGTGGAGACAGCGTGGCCATCATTACGCCATTCGTGCAGGTCGGAACTTACCCGACAAGGAATTTCGCTACCTTAGGACCGTTATAGTTACGGCCGCCGTTTACCGGGGCTTCGATCAAGAGCTTCGACCGAAGTCTAACCCCATCAATTAACCTTCCGGCACCGGGCAGGCGTCACACCGTATACGTCATCTTACGATTTTGCACAGTGCTGTGTTTTTAATAAACAGTTGCAGCCACCTGGTATCTGCGACTCTCGTTAGCTCCATCCGCAAGGGACTTCACCGACAAGAGCGTACCTTCTCCCGAAGTTACGGTACCATTTTGCCTAGTTCCTTCACCCGAGTTCTCTCAAGCGCCTTGGTATTCTCTACCCGACCACCTGTGTCGGTTTGGGGTACGATTCCTTATAATCTGAAGCTTAGAGGCTTTTCCTGGAAGCATGGCATCAATGACTTCACACCCGTAGGTGCTCGACGTCGTGTCTCAGCCTTAGAAAGAGCCGGATTTACCTAACTCTTAAGCCTACGCACTTGAACCTGGACAACCGTCGCCAGGCCCACCTAGCCTTCTCCGTCCCCCCATCGCAATTATAAGAAGTACGGGAATATTAACCCGTTTCCCATCGACTACGCCTTTCGGCCTCGCCTTAGGGGTCGACTTACCCTGCCCCGATTAACGTTGGACAGGAACCCTTGGTCTTCCGGCGAGGGGGTTTTTCACCCCCTTTATCGTTACTCATGTCAGCATTCGCACTTCTGATACCTCCAGCAAGCTTTACAACTCACCTTCAACGGCTTACAGAACGCTCCCCTACCCAATGTAGTAAACTACATTGCCGCAGCTTCGGTTTATTACTTAGCCCCGTTACATCTTCCGCGCAGGCCGACTCGACTAGTGAGCTATTACGCTTTCTTTAAATGATGGCTGCTTCTAAGCCAACATCCTAGCTGTCTAAGCCTTCCCACATCGTTTCCCACTTAGTAATAATTTGGGACCTTAGCTGGCGGTCTGGGTTGTTTCCCTCTCCACGACGGACGTTAGCACCCGCCGTGTGTCTCCCGGATAGTACTTACTGGTATTCGGAGTTTGCAAAGGGTTGGTAAGTCGGGATGACCCCCTAGCCTTAACAGTGCTCTACCCCCAGTAGTATTCGTCCGAGGCTCTACCTAAATAGATTTCGGGGAGAACCAGCTATCTCCAGGTTTGATTGGCCTTTCACCCCTAGCCACAAGTCATCCGCTAATTTTTCAACATTAGTCGGTTCGGTCCTCCAGTTGATGTTACTCAACCTTCAACCTGCCCATGGCTAGATCACCTGGTTTCGGGTCTATATCCAGCAACTCGACGCCCAGTTAAGACTCGATTTCTCTACGGCTCCCCTAGATGGTTAACCTTGCTACTGAATATAAGTCGCTGACCCATTATACAAAAGGTACGCAGTCACACCACGAAGGTGCTCCTACTGCTTGTACGTACACGGTTTCAGGTTCTATTTCACTCCCCTCACAGGGGTTCTTTTCGCCTTTCCCTCACGGTACTGGTTCACTATCGGTCAGTCAGTAGTATTTAGCCTTGGAGGATGGTCCCCCCATATTCAGACAGGATATCACGTGTCCCGCCCTACTCGATTTCACTGAATGTGCGTTGTCGACTACGGGGCTATCACCCTGTATCGCCGGACTTTCCAGACCGTTCGTCTAACGCATATAAAGCTTAAGGGCTAGTCCAATTTCGCTCGCCGCTACTTTCGGAATCTCGGTTGATTTCTTTTCCTCGGGGTACTTAGATGTTTCAGTTCCCCCGGTTCGCCTCATTAACCTATGTATTCAGTTAATGATACATGCTTATGCACGTGGGTTTCCCCATTCGGAAATCCCAGACTCAAGTGGTTTTTACTACCTAATCTGGGCTTATCGCAAGTTAATACGTCCTTCATCGCCTCTGACTGCCAAGGCATCCACCGTGTACGCTTAGTCACTTAACCATACAACCCCAAAGAGTTTCGCGAAGCGAATCTTGAGGATGTTGTTAAACAACCAAAGTTGTCTGCATTTTTATACATGTGCAGACTCGATTTTGCCGGACTCAATTTTGAATAGTCACTTAACAGTGACATTCCCAAGAACACTTGAATGTGTTGTATTGGTGTTTGTCATAAAGACAAACATTGAGAACTTTACAATCAACAATAAATTGTTGATTTGTCAGCTTTCCAAATTGTTAAAGAGCATGATTCTTCCGAAGAAGGTCATTTTCTAAAGACTTTCAGAGTCGGAGATTCTAACCACATACTAGTTACTGAAGTGGTTTGGAAATTCCTATCCAAAAATACTTAGAGAATGGTGGGCGATACCGGGCTCGAACCAGTGACCCCCTGCTTGTAAGGCAGGTGCTCTCCCAACTGAGCTAATCGCCCACATAAGTTTCCCTTTGTCTTCACTTTTTAAAAGTGAAAATAAAGAGCCATGCTTCGTGGAGAAGAATGGTGGGTCGTGCAGGATTCGAACCTGCGACCAATTGATTAAAAGTCAACTGCTCTACCAACTGAGCTAACGACCCAATGGTATCCCGTAGGGGAGTCGAACCCCTGTTACCGCCGTGAAAGGGCGGTGTCCTAGGCCTCTAGACGAACGGGACACTAGTTGAACACCTTGGGGGGTGTTCCATCTCTTAAACTACATAAACCATCAATCTGTGTGGACACTCATCGTGAGTAATCATCGTATAAGGAGGTGATCCAGCCCCAGGTTCCCCTAGGGCTACCTTGTTACGACTTCACCCCAGTCATGAACCACAAAGTGGTAAGCGTTCTCCCGAAGGTTAAACTACCTACTTCTTTTGCAGCCCACTCCCATGGTGTGACGGGCGGTGTGTACAAGGCCCGGGAACGTATTCACCGTGGCATTCTGATCCACGATTACTAGCGATTCCGACTTCATGGAGTCGAGTTGCAGACTCCAATCCGGACTACGACGCACTTTTTGGGATTCGCTCACTTTCGCAAGTTGGCTGCCCTCTGTATGCGCCATTGTAGCACGTGTGTAGCCCTACTCGTAAGGGCCATGATGACTTGACGTCGTCCCCACCTTCCTCCGGTTTATCACCGGCAGTCTCCCTGGAGTTCCCGACATTACTCGCTGGCAAACAAGGATAAGGGTTGCGCTCGTTGCGGGACTTAACCCAACATTTCACAACACGAGCTGACGACAGCCATGCAGCACCTGTCTCAGAGTTCCCGAAGGCACACCAGAATCTCTTCCGGCTTCTCTGGATGTCAAGAGTAGGTAAGGTTCTTCGCGTTGCATCGAATTAAACCACATGCTCCACCGCTTGTGCGGGGCCCCCGTCAATTCATTTGAGTTTTAATCTTGCGACCGTACTCCCCAGGCGGTCTACTTAACGCGTTAGCTCCGAAAGCCACGGCTCAAGGCCACAACCTCCAAGTAGACATCGTTTACGGCGTGGACTACCAGGGTATCTAATCCTGTTTGCTCCCCACGCTTTCGCATCTGAGTGTCAGTATCTGTCCAGGGGGCCGCCTTCGCCACCGGTATTCCTTCAGATCTCTACGCATTTCACCGCTACACCTGAAATTCTACCCCCCTCTACAGTACTCTAGTCCACCAGTTTCAAATGCAATTCCGAGGTTGAGCCCCGGGCTTTCACATCTGACTTAATGAACCACCTGCATGCGCTTTACGCCCAGTAATTCCGATTAACGCTCGCACCCTCCGTATTACCGCGGCTGCTGGCACGGAGTTAGCCGGTGCTTCTTCTGCAGCTAACGTCAAGTGAGGCCGCTATTAACGACTCCACCTTCCTCACTGCTGAAAGTACTTTACAACCCGAAGGCCTTCTTCATACACGCGGCATGGCTGCATCAGGCTTGCGCCCATTGTGCAATATTCCCCACTGCTGCCTCCCGTAGGAGTCTGGACCGTGTCTCAGTTCCAGTGTGGCTGATCATCCTCTCAGACCAGCTAGGGATCGTCGCCTTGGTGAGCCCTTACCTCACCAACTAGCTAATCCCACCTGGGCATATCCTGACGCGAGAGGCCCGAAGGTCCCCCTCTTTGGCCCGAAGGCATTATGCGGTATTAGCCATCGTTTCCAATGGTTATCCCCCACATCAGGGCAATTTCCCAGGCATTACTCACCCGTCCGCCGCTCGACGCCCTTAACGTTCCCCGAAGGTTCAGTTAAGTCGTTTCCGCTCGACTTGCATGTGTTAGGCCTGCCGCCAGCGTTCAATCTGAGCCATGATCAAACTCTTCAATTTAAGATTTTGTTCGGCTCAATGAATACTGACTTCAAAACTACTAATGTAATTTTAAAGCTATTATCGTTCCAACAGAACGATAATGAATTGACTGTGCCAAGTCCGAAGACTCGTTTGGTCACTTCGTTTCATTGAAACCTAATTTGATACCGAGGTATCTAATTGGATTATCATCAACGAGTGCCCACACAGATTGATAGGTTTATATTGTTAAAGAGCGTTCTTCTTTGTGACTCACATCACTTCGGAAGAGGCGGTCATTTTAGCGAGATAAAGTTTAGTGTCAACCACTTTTTTCAAACTTTTTTCAAGCGTTTCCACTTGGCTAATTGACCTTGCTAACTGGGCTTTCATTCTTTTCGAAACTTAGCTTCGAACCGTTCCCGTGTCAGCGAGGGGGCATTATAGAGATCGCCATCACATTGGCAAGCCCTTTTTGCAGTTTTTTTTGATTTTTTTGCCGTTTGAGTATTTTCTATTCAAAACGAGCTATTTTCCTCACTTTTCTTTGCCTCTCTAGGCCAAAACCCCTCTATATAAGGAGAAAAAATGAGTTCTCTACGCAGTTACAAAGGAATTTCACCTCAAATTGGTCAACGTGTCTATATAGATAGCAGCTCTGTTTTAGTCGGAGATATTAAAATAGGAGACGATTCGAGTATTTGGCCACTTGTTGCGGCCAGAGGTGATGTTAACCACATTCATATTGGTGAGCGAACCAACGTTCAAGACGGCAGTGTGTTGCATGTCACCCATAAAAACGCGGAAAACCCTGAAGGTTACCCTCTTATCATTGGTAACGATGTCACTATCGGCCACAAGGTAATGCTGCATGGCTGTATCATTAAAGATCGCGTTTTAGTCGGTATGGGTGCGATCGTGTTAGACGCAGCTATTATAGAAGAAGAGGTGATGATTGGCGCTGGCAGTCTAGTACCACCAGGAAAGCGACTTGAAAGCGGTTACCTTTATGTTGGAAGCCCGGTCAAGCAAGCTCGCCCTCTTAATGATAAGGAACGAGCTTTCTTACAGAAGTCGGCAGACAACTATGTGCAGAACAAAGAAGATTACCTTCACGAGGTTAAAGAGATTAGCTAACCACCTCTATATTACCTTGTGAATTGAACTCTTCTTCTTCGATCAGTTCTTCAGCAAGCTCTTCAAGATCGAATCGATATTGTGAAAAGACTTCCAGAGCTTGCTGTGCATTGCCAATTACTTGGCCTGATAGCTTTTCTAACTCTTGTTTATCAACGAGACATTGAATCAAGGCTCCCGACTGTTGAGCAGAAAACAGCACTGCTTGCTTTTCTTCATCCCAGGATTGGATATCCGGAAATAAAATCGATTGATTCATTACAGCCCCTCAAGGTTCTTTCTAAGTTCACGCAAAATTTGCTTTGTACCCGGTCTTAAACCACGCCAGAGCATAAAGCTTTCTGCAGCCTGACCAACAAGCATCCCAAGCCCATCGAAAACTCGCACCACCCCATGCTCATGTGCCCATTGATTGAAAGTGGTTTTCCCCGCGCCATACATCATGTCATACACGACAGCTTGTTCAGTAAAGATTGCTGCTGATATGTCTGGTAGCTCCCCACTCAAACTAGAAGAGGTAGAATTGATAATCACATCAAACGGCTGCTTCACTTCACTCATCTCACAAGCGCTTAGCGCTCCATACGGTGCAAACATTTCGGCCAGCAGTTGCGCTTTGGCAAAGGTTCGGTTGGTAACAACAATCTCAGCGGGTTGCTGATCTAACAGTGGCTTAATAACGCCACGCGCGGCACCACCAGCACCAATAAGTAAAATTCGAGCTCCTTTTAAAGGCGCCTGATATTGAAGTAAGTCTTGCACCAACCCTTCACCATCGGTGTTATCACCAATAATGTCACCATCATCAAGCTTCTTCAGTGTATTCACCGCCCCAGCCAACTGCGCTCGTTCAGTTAGTCGAGTAGCAAAGCGATAAGCGTCTTCCTTAAATGGAACGGTAACATTGCAACCTTTACCACCTTGAGCAAAAAACTCAGACGCCGCTTGTTGAAAGGCATCTTTGTTTGGGCTTTCTGCAGTATAGGTCAATGACTGATTGGTTTGACGAGCAAATAGGGTATGAATAAAAGGCGATTTACTTTGTGAGATGGGATTACCAAAAACGGCATAACGATCTATTTGCTGAGTCATTTCCTTTACCTGCAAACTAAAAAAGGGCCAATGCGAAACATTGACCCTATCACTATCTATATATTGAAGAAAGTCTTACCACTCTCTTGGTTTGAGGTAATGATCGTACAGTTCCGCTTCAGGTGAACCCGGCTCAACTTGGTAAGCATACTCCCAGCGCGCTAATGGTGGCATCGACATCAAAATAGACTCAGTACGACCACCACTCTGCAGACCAAACAGAGTGCCTCGGTCAAACACTAGGTTAAATTCAACGTAACGACCTCGGCGATAGAGTTGGAACTGACGTTCACGTTCACCGTATTCAGTCTCTTTGCGGCGCTCTACTATCGGCAGATAGGCGTCCGTATAACCTTGACCAACCGCTTTAATGTACTCAAAGCACTTATCAAACTCCCAGTGGTTGAGGTCATCAAAGAAAAGACCACCGACGCCTCTGGTTTCATCGCGGTGTGGAAGATAGAAGTATTTATCACACCAAGCTTTATGCTCTGAGTAGACTTCATTACCAAATGGCGCGCACACTTCCTTCGCGGTGTTGTGCCAATATTGCGCGTCTTCTTCGAAAGGATAAAACGGCGTTAAATCGAAACCACCACCGAACCACCAAATAGGCTCTTCACCCTCTTTTTCAGCAATAAAGAAACGAACATTAGCATGCGAGGTTGGAACATATGGGTTATTAGGGTGCATAACCAATGACACGCCCATGGCTTCAAAGCGACGCCCTGCAAGCTCAGGTCGATGCGCTGTTGCTGAAGCTGGCATCTCTTTTCCTTGTACATGAGAAAAGTTAACGCCACCTTGCTCAAACACCGCTCCTTCTTTCATTACTCGAGTTCGACCACCACCACCCAATTTCTCTCCGGGTTCACGATGCCATTCATCCTCTACAAATACTGCGCTCCCATCGGCTTGCTCTAGTTGCTGACAAATAGAGTCTTGAAGCGTCATGAGAAATTGTTTTACTGCTAGTTTATCTATCGCTGACATTCGACTTCCTTTATTGCAGGGTTAACCCTGTCTTAATACTTGTGAGGTTCTTGCATCACGAATTTCACTTGGGTTTGTTCGACCACCCGTTTGCCCTTCTAGCACCGCCACCAATTTATCACCAAGGTGTTGATAAACTTGTTCGGTTGTTACGCATGGAGGCTCGCCAGTCAAATTCGCGCTGGTAGAGGTTAGCGGCTTTCCAAATGCATTACACATTTTTTGTACTAAAGGATGATCAGTCACACGCACGGCAATCGAGTCATATTGCCCCGACACCCAATTAGAGACCTTATCACTACTTGGCATAATCCAAGTGACAGGCCCAGGCCAAGTTTGCTGCACTCGCTCTAACTGTTCGGCGCTCAAAGCTTGTTGATCAATATAAGGCAACAGTTGCTGGTAATTAGCGGCTATCAGGATAAGCCCTTTTTCTACCGGGCGTTGTTTAAGTTCGAGTAGCTTCTTTATCGCATTAGGGTTGTCTGGATCGCATCCAACCCCAAACACGCCTTCTGTTGGATAGGCGATCACTTCACCCTGTTTTAGTGCACTGAGTGCTCGCTCAAAGTTACTCACCTAAGCATCCTATTTGATTCGCGGTTTAGGTTAAGTGTACAAATAATCGTAAGTCGTGACTAAAGCTATTTAAGTGGCAATCTTTCATCTGCTCATTCAAACCTGACGCAAACGTTTGCTTAGTGATGAAATCCCCGTATAATGCGCTCAAATTATTTGCTCACCAATTCTACGCAGCTTTGAAGGAGTTTGAGATGAAAGTCGGTATCATCATGGGTTCTAAATCAGATTGGCCAACAATGAAACTAGCAGCAGAAATGCTAGACAGATTCGGCGTTGAGTACGAAACGAAAGTGGTTTCTGCGCATCGCACACCTCAACTTCTTGCAGACTATGCCACTAGTGCTAAAGAGCGTGGTCTTAAAGTGATCATCGCGGGGGCTGGCGGCGCTGCACACCTTCCGGGTATGGCGGCAGCCTTCACTTCACTACCAGTGCTTGGTGTACCTGTACAGTCACGCGCACTGAGCGGTCTAGATTCACTCTACTCTATCGTGCAAATGCCAAAAGGTATTGCAGTAGGTACGTTAGCTATCGGCGAAGCTGGCGCAGCCAATGCGGGTATTCTAGCGGCGCAAATCCTTGGCACTCACGATGAAGAAGTGATGGCGAAGGTCGAAGCGTTCCGCAGTGAGCAAACTGAAACGGTTCTAGCCAACCCAAATCCAGCAGAGGACTAATGCAATGCATGTTTTAGTGCTTGGTGCAGGTCAATTGGCTCGTATGATGTCTTTGGCAGGCGCTCCTCTGAACATTGAAATTTCTGCTTACGATGTTGGTAGTAAAAGTGTCGTTCACCCATTAACTCAGAGCGTGATTGGTCACGGCCTAGAGAATGCGATTGAAACAGCCGATGTAATCACAGCGGAGTTCGAACATATCCCTCACGACATTCTTGCGGTCTGTGAGCAAAGCGGTAAGTTCCTTCCATCAAGCGATGCTATCAAGGCTGGCGGAGATCGCCGTATTGAGAAAGGACTACTTGATGATGCGGGTGTACGTAATGCTACATATTATGTCATCAACAGCCGTGAAGACTTTGACCGCGCGATTGAACATGTCGGCATTCCGATGGTGCTAAAAAGTGCCTTGGGTGGTTACGATGGTAAAGGGCAATGGCGACTAAAAGATCCAACTCAGGCAGACAGTATTTGGGCAGAAATGGCAGAATGTATCGCCGCTACCGAGACCCAAGCAATTGTTGCTGAAGAGTTCGTCCCGTTTAGTCGCGAAGTGTCTTTGGTCGGTGCGCGCGCTAAAGATGGCAGTGTTGCCGTCTACCCACTTGCAGAAAACGTGCATACCAATGGTGTGCTGACACTTTCAACCGCGATTGCCGATACTGAGCTTCAACAGCAAGCCAAGCAGATGTTCACCGCAGTTGCCAACAAGCTCAACTATGTCGGAGTGCTAGCGCTAGAATTCTTTGACGTCGATGGTACGCTACTGGTGAATGAAATTGCCCCACGCGTGCACAACTCTGGCCACTGGACACAACAAGGTGCCGAAACCTGTCAATTTGAGAACCATCTGCGCGCCGTATGCGGACTGCCGTTAGGCTCAACTAAGCTGATTCGCTCCACTTCGATGATCAACATTCTTGGTGAAGATACTCTTCCTCAAGCGGTGCTTGAAATGGATGGTTGCCATATTCATTGGTATGGCAAAGAGAAGCGTGCGGGTCGTAAGATGGGCCATATCAACGTTTGTGGTGACTACAGCGGAGAACTGCAGCGTAAGCTTTGCACACTTGCAGACAGTTTAGATAAAGACGCTTTCCCTGCGGTACATGAGTTTGCCGCCAATTTTTCTGAATAACTTCGTCAAGCAAACAAAAAACGGCGCACTTAGCGCCGTTTTTTTTAATCTTGTTGAATGTGGTGACACTTTCGGTCTGCACATTGCAGCTTATCGCCACTGGCGAGCTTTTTCTCAACCAATAGTGGATAGCCACATTTCTCACATTTACCCGCGACCGGTGGCTGATTGACGGCAAACTTACACTTAGGGTAGTTATCGCAAGCATAAAACAGTTTACCAAAACGGGTTTTACGCTCAACTAACTGGCCTTTATGACATTCAGGGCACGAGTGCGTCTGCGGAGCCTGTTCTTGTTTAGGCTGATCAAGAGACTCAATGTGATGGCAGCTAGGATAGTGACTGCAACCAATAAACATACCGTAGCGTCCCTGACGCAATACCAATTCATTACCACACTCAGGGCATGGTACGCCTAGCTCTTTAACGATATGACCATCGTTTTGATGTAGGGGCTTAATGAAATCACACTCAGGATATTGGTTACAACCAAGGAAAGCGCCATGCTTGCCGTGACGAAGCTGAAGCTCACCTTCACGCTGCTCCGCTTGGCATTTAGGACATGACTGATGTTCCAACGCATGTTCATGCGCTGAAAACAGTGTCTGATCAATCTTGTTACTCATATCGACCCATGAAGATTAGTGAAGAATACCTTGCTCTTTGGTATACAACAGCTCTTCCATAAGCGTATAAGCATTTTCATTGCCCGGCACATTAAACAGTACCATCAAGACAATCCATTTCAGATCATCCAACTCAAACTCATCGGTTTCTAAACCCATAATACGATCTATGACCATTTCACGAGTTTCTGTCGTCAGTACATTGACCTGCTCAAGGAAGGTCAAAAAGCCACGACATTCAATCGATAGGCGTTCACACTCTTTATTAGTGTAAATACGAGTCGAATTGGAAGTGCTGCACACAGAGATTGCAGAGTGAGTTTCACTTTGCTGCAATGCCGCTAGCTCTTCTAGCCAGATAAGGGCTTTATAGATGTCTTTTTGATGAAAACCAGCACGAAGAAGTTCTTCTTCTAGCTCATCTTGATTGACTTGTAACTCCGCATCGCTATGGATGTAAGTCTCGAACAGATACATTAGGATATCCATCATCATAGCTAGCCCCTCCCCTTTCGAATATAGCCACCGGAAACCGCAACAACATGCCCTAGAAGCTCAAGCTCCAAGAGCTGCATCATGACTTCCTGCACAGGTATATTGGTCCTGTTTGCAAGAATATCAACTGGTGTAGCCTTACTTCCTACGTTAGCTAACAGTAAAGCAAATGGCAATTCTTCTTTACTATCTATTATATCAAATAGTTCGGGCTGAATAGGTGGCTTATTACAATCAGACCAAGCAAGCAGAGTTTCAATTTCATCAAGAATATCTTGAACCGTTAGAACTAAGCATGCCCCCTGTTTAATCAATAAGTTACAGCCTCTTGCACTCGATTGATGAATTGACCCTGGCAAGGCGAACACTTCTCGCCCCTGCTCTATCGCATAACGCGCAGTAATCAGCGAGCCACTTTTCTCTGCAGCTTCAATTACCAAAACCCCCAATGACAATCCACTGATGATTCGATTTCGCCGCGGAAAATGATCCGCTTTGGGTTTGGCTAAGGGGTGAAACTCAGAGACCAAGGCTCCACCACTGTCGATGATTCGCAGGGCGAGATCTCGATGGCGAGCGGGATAAATAGTGTTTAACCCACAACCAAGCACAGCTAACGTTGTACCGTTTCCTTGTAGAGCGCCATCATGGGCATAACCATCGACACCGAGTGCTAAGCCACTGGTGACGGCTAGCTCATGCTCAACCAAACTGTGAGCAAAGCTTCTTGCACTGTTTAACCCATCGATACTCGCATTGCGGCTACCGACTATCGCCACTTGCGGAACAGATAAGCAACTAGGGTTACCCGTGACAAACAACAATGGTGGCGCCCCCTCAGCTTGCTTGAGCAAATCTGGATAGTGGTCATCAGTTTGGCAAATAATGTGCTGGTTGGACTCTTGCTGCCACTGCAAACATTGCTCAACATCGCGTGTGGCAGTGTGGCGGATATAATCAATTTGTTTATCACTAAGACCAATCGCTTTGAGCTGATCTTGGTTAGAGCCAACGATATTACTTGGCGTATCTATTGCTAATAAGCGTGTAAAGGTTTTCGGCCCGATACGCGGAGTAAAGTAAAGTGCCAGCCACGCAGCCAGATCTTCAGTATTCATCACTCTTCTCCGCTCAACAGAGGCGGTGCTAGTAGTTTAGAATCGACACCTATCGGCTGAGTGCTTTGACTAACCAACGCAAGACTAAAGTGCTGATAAGGGCGTATCACGACCAAGTTGCCAATATGGGTCTTGGCCAGCGATACCTGCTTAGCGTTATCTAACTTTACTACTGCGCCTTGTTGGTAGAGCTCAAACATGCTGCCTTGAACAAGTTCATCAACCAACCCACGATCAAGCACCACCACATCATACTGCCCCACATAACGTTGGCCGGTTAAGCTACCTAGAATCTGGGCGCTATGTCCTACCGAGGCTGGGGTTGGATAGAAATGATTGGTTGCATTCGCCAACGCTTCGAAGTTATCTGGCAGAACAATATCATTGGGCAAAATTTCTTGTCGTGGCTCGATTACACGCAAACGAGTCAGTTGTTCAGCATATTCAACATGCTCGGCGTCTGCGATACGTTTCAAAGCAACGACAATATGCTCGTTACGAGTGAAGGTCGCCAGTTGACGATAGATCCCCCAGCTAGACACGGGTTGCTGGCCAGAAATATACACAACGTCTTGTTCTGTTAATAGTTGTCGGCCATGACTGGCACCCAAAACACGGACACTATTTTCGACAAGGGCTTGGCCGAGCAATAGATTCGAGTCGAGGTAAGGCAATACCAACTCAGGCTTAATGGTTGGGAGTGGAGATTTGTCGACTATACGCACGCTAGGGCTAAGCTTAACCTTTGGTTTCATACTCAATATCGGCTGACCATTGTGCCAAGTTAAATAGAGGCGATCACCGGGGTAAATAAGGTGAGGATTTTCGATCTCGGGATTGCTCTGCCATAAGCGAGGCCATAACCAAGGGTTCTCTAGATACAGCGCAGAAATATCCCATAAGGTATCCCCATCTTCGACGATATAGAGAGTGGGGGCATCGATTTTGAGTCCAAGGGACGCTGGAGCAACAGTTGCATGACTAGTAAACGAGACAAGTATTACGCCCAGCAAAATCGCGGGTTTCGTGAGTAAACCTAACATAGTCAATCCTAGACAACGATGAATTCCCGGGCCGATTAGCGGCTACTTTTTCACTGTTCCAAGCAAGAGAAGCTGTTCAAAAAGCCGCATTGATGCTGTCATTTGACATCTAAAATGTCTAGAATTGAGCCAACAAGGTTTATCCTGATTCGGCACAGTTCAACATTCGAGTGTATATGTCTGTATTACAAGTATTAACATTCCCAGATGATCGCCTTCGCACCGTAGCAAAGCCGGTAGAAGCAGTGACTCCTGAGATTCAAAAGTTCGTTGATGACATGATTGAAACCATGTACGACGAAGAAGGTATCGGCTTGGCAGCAACCCAAGTTGATTTCCACCAGCGCATCGTTGTTATCGATATCTCTGAGACTCGTGATGAGCCAATGGTTCTGATCAACCCAGAGATTCTAGAAAAACGCGGCGAAGATGGCATTGAAGAAGGCTGTCTATCGGTTCCGGGGGCACGTGCATTAGTTTCTCGTGCAGCGGAAGTAACGGTAAAAGCGCTTAACCGCGATGGTGAAGAGTTCACATTTGAAGCTGATGACCTATTAGCGATTTGTGTTCAGCATGAGCTTGACCACTTAGAAGGCAAACTGTTTGTAGATTACCTTTCGCCTTTAAAACGCAAGCGTATTCAAGACAAGCTAGCTAAGATCAAGCGCTTCAACGAGAAGAACGCTAAAGCTTAACCGCCATAATAGAAGGAAGGTACCTTGAGCAAACCTTTGAAAATTGTTTTTGCTGGTACTCCGGATTTCGCCGCCCGTCACTTGGCGGCGTTGTTGTCTTCGGAGCATGAAGTTATCGCTGTTTACACACAGCCAGATCGCCCAGCAGGCCGTGGTAAGAAACTCACCGCGAGCCCAGTAAAGAACATTGCCCTTGAGCACAACATTCCGGTTTACCAACCAGAAAACTTCAAGTCAGATGAAGCAAAGCAAGAACTTGTCGAGCTGAATGCCGACCTTATGGTTGTGGTCGCTTACGGTTTACTACTACCTCAAGCGGTATTAGATACACCGAAACTTGGTTGTATCAACGTACACGGTTCGATTCTTCCTCGCTGGCGTGGTGCGGCACCAATTCAACGCTCAATTTGGGCGGGTGATAACGAGACTGGCGTAACCATCATGCAAATGGATATTGGCCTAGATACCGGTGATATGCTGAAGATCGCGACCTTACCAATTGAAGCAACGGACACTAGCGCAACCATGTATGAAAAGCTGGCAGAACTTGGTCCTGATGCGCTCGTTGAATGCTTGGCAGATATTGCCGAAGGTAAAGCTGTAGCTGAAAAGCAAGATGATGAACTGGCTAACTACGCGAAGAAACTGAGTAAAGAAGAAGCGCGTATTAACTGGGCTGACGACGCGGCACACATTGAACGCTGCGTACGTGCTTTCAATCCATGGCCAATGAGCCACTTTGAAGCGGCAGAGAATAGCATCAAAGTATGGCAGAGCCGTATTGATGAGCAAACGTCGAGCAAACCAGCGGGTACCATCCTGCAAGCTGACAAGACAGGTATCTACATTGCTACTGGCAATGGCGTGCTGGTACTAGAGCAACTGCAAGTACCAGGTAAAAAAGCGATGCCCGTACAAGATATTCTCAACTCTCGTGCAAACTGGTTTGAAGTCGGTACTCAACTGGTTTAACTTTTCTCCCGCAAGGGAAACGTACATTTTGAGGGTGGAGACACCCTCCCTTAATTTAAGGTATCCATCATGAATGTTCGCGCTGCTGCTGCTAACGTCCTATTTCAAGTGGTCGATAAAGGCCAATCTCTTTCACACGCACTACCTGCTGCTCAAAAGACCATCAGACCAAGAGACCACGCACTGTTGCAAGAAATTTGCTACGGCGCACTAAGGTACTTACCTCGCTTAGAGTCTATTGCTAATGAGCTAATGGAAAATCCGTTGAAAGGGAAAAAGCGTGTCTTCCACCACTTAATTTTGGTCGGTATTTACCAGCTAAGTTTCATGCGTATACCTGCGCACGCAGCGGTTGCGGAAACCGTTGAAGGCACCAAGACGTTAAAAGGCCCAAGCCTGCGCGGTCTGATCAATGCCGTTTTACGTAGTTACCTACGTGATCAAGAAGAGCTAGATGAGAAAGCGGTTAGCCACAACGCGGGCAAATATGGCCACCCTAACTGGCTGCTGAATATGTTGCGCGAAAGCTACCCTGATAGCTGGGAACAACTGATCGAAGCAAATAACAGCAAAGCGCCAATGTGGCTGCGCGTCAATCGCCAGCACCACACTCGCGATGAATACCTTGAGCTGTTGAAAGATGAAAACATTGAATTCAGTATTCACCCTGAAGCGGCTGATGCCATAAAATTGGCCTCACCTTGCGATGTAACGCTTCTACCAGGCTTCGACCGAGGTTGGGTATCGGTACAAGACGCAGCAGCTCAGCTGTCAGTGAATTATCTGCAGCCACAAAATGGCGAGCTGATTCTAGACTGTTGCGCTGCGCCGGGCGGAAAAACTGCGCACATTCTTGAGCACACTGAAGATACTGAAGTGGTTGCGATTGATTGTGATGCCAAACGTCTTGACCGCGTCTATGACAACTTAGAGCGTCTGCAATTACGTGCCGATGTGATTTGTGGCGATGCTCGCTACCCTCAAGAGTGGTGGACAGGTGAGAAGTTTGACCGCATTCTGCTTGATGCGCCATGTTCAGCGACTGGTGTTATCCGTCGCCACCCTGATATTAAGTGGCTACGTCGAGCAAACGACATCGATGCTTTGGCTGAGCTGCAAAGTGAAATTATGGATGCGATGTGGGGACAGTTAAAAGTGGGTGGCACTATGGTTTACGCCACTTGCTCAATCACTCCACAAGAAAACGTTCTACAAGTAAAAGCTTTCCTTGAACGTACAGACAATGCGACCTTGGTTGGCTCTGATATCAACAATCCTGGTCGTCAGATCCTGCCTGGCGAAGAGGATATGGATGGCTTCTACTACGCAGTATTAATCAAAAACGCGTAAACAGTTAGGCGGTGACAATAGTCGCCGCCTTTTCAGTAGTTAAACGAGAGAAATGTATGAAAATCATCATTCTTGGTGCGGGTCAGGTTGGCGGCACACTGGCAGAAAACCTCGTCGGTGAAAACAATGACATCACCATCGTAGACAGAAACAGCGATCGCCTACGCGAGCTGCAAGATAAATACGATTTACGAGTTGTGAATGGCTATGCGAGCCATCCTGATGTGCTACGTGAAGCTGGCGCTCAAGATGCCGATATGTTGGTTGCAGTCACCAACATGGATGAAACCAACATGGCAGCCTGTCAGGTGGCCTTTTCTCTGTTTAACACTCCAAACCGAATTGCTCGTATTCGTTCTCCGCAATATTTATCGGAGAAAGAAGCACTATTCCAATCGGGTGCGGTACCCGTTGACCACCTCATTGCACCTGAAGAGCTAGTGACTAGCTATATCGAACGCTTAATCCAATATCCTGGCGCACTTCAGGTGGTTAGTTTTGCCGAACAAAAAGTTAGCCTTGTGGCGGTAAAAGCGTATTACGGTGGTCCACTAGTGGGTAATGCCCTATCAGCACTGCGTGAGCACATGCCGCACATTGATACTCGTGTTGCTGCGATCTTCCGTCAAGGCCGCCCAATTCGCCCGCAAGGCACGACCATCATTGAAGCCGATGATGAGGTGTTCTTTGTTGCGGCAAGTAACCACATTCGCTCGGTAATGAGTGAACTGCAGCGCCTAGAAAAACCGTATCGCCGTATCATGATTGTCGGTGGTGGTAACATTGGCGCCAGCTTGGCTCGCCGACTAGAGCAGTCATATAGCGTTAAGCTGATTGAACGCAGTTACCAACGCGCTGAAAAACTCTCTGAAGAGTTAGAAAACACTATCGTCTTCTGTGGTGACGCTGCCGACCAAGAGCTGCTTGCCGAAGAGAACATTGACCAAGTCGATGTGTTTATCGCCCTAACCAACGAAGATGAAACCAACATTATGTCCGCCATGCTCGCTAAGCGCATGGGCGCAAAGAAAGTGATGGTGTTGATTCAACGTGGCGCTTACGTTGACCTTGTTCAAGGTGGCGTCATTGATGTCGCAATCTCTCCGCAACAAGCGACTATTTCTGCGCTACTCACGCACGTTCGTCGTGCCGATATTGTTAACGTATCTTCGCTGCGTCGTGGCGCGGCCGAAGCGAGCGAAGCGATTGCCCATGGCGATGAAACCACCTCCAAAGTAGTCGGTCGCGCGATTGGCGATATCAAGTTGCCACCGGGCACTACCATTGGTGCGATTGTTCGTGGTGAAGAAGTTCTAATCGCCCATGACCGCACAGTTATCGAACAAGATGATCACGTGGTGATGTTCCTCGTCGACAAGAAATACGTGCCAGACGTCGAAGCGCTATTCCAACCGAGTCCATTCTTCCTGTAAGGCTCCGTTATGGTCAACTTCCGTCCCGTACTGTTCGTTATCGGGCTAGTGTTATCCAAGCTAGCCCTATTTATGTACGTTCCAACTTTGGTCGCCTTTATCACAGGTACCTCCGGTTTCTTAGAGTTCGGCCAAGCCGTGGTGATCACCCATATTGCCGCCTTTGCCTGTTTAACTATCGGACGCACCCGAGCCTTTAAGCTCAGTGTGCGAGATATGTTTCTAATCACTAGCTTGGTTTGGACCATTGCCAGTGCCTTTGCCGCACTGCCGTTTGTCTTTATCAATCACATTAGTTTCACCGATGCTTACTTTGAAACCATGTCGGGCATCACCACCACGGGTTCCACGGTACTGAGCGGGCTAGATAATATGGCGCCAAGCATCTTACTGTGGCGCAGCATCTTGCAATGGCTTGGTGGTATCGGCTTTATTGTAATGGCGGTAGCGGTACTGCCCATGCTCAATGTCGGTGGTATGAAACTGTTCCACACCGAGTCCTCCGACTGGTCAGATAAAAGCAGTCCAAGAGCCAAAACCGTCGCGAAAAACATCGTTGCGGTGTATCTGGTACTGACAGGCTTGTGCTTACTGGCTTACCTTGCCTCCGGCATGACCTTGTTTGAAGCGATCAACCACTCTTTCACCACCTTATCCACCGGAGGCTACTCTACCTCTGATGGGTCGATGAACCACTTCTCCAACTCCGCTCATTGGGTAGCAACGGTGTTTATGTTCTTAGGTGGGTTACCGTTCTTGTTGTTTGTTGCGGCATTACGTAAGCGCCGTCTAGACCACTTGTTCAAAGATGCACAGGTGCGTGGCTTTACTTACCTATTTCTTATCAGCAGCCTGATTATCTCTTCTTGGTTGGTGATTAGAGATGGCTACGCAGTATCAGACGCGCTGCGAGTTTCAATGTTCAACATTGTCTCAGTGGTAACCACAACGGGTTTTGGCTTAGAGGATTTTACCGCTTGGGGTGCACTGCCAACGACCTTGTTTGCTTTCCTAATGATGGCTGGCGCTTGCTCAGGCTCAACGTCTGGTGGGATTAAAGTATTCCGTTTTCAGATCGCAATAACGCTACTCAACAAACAGATGATGAAGCTCATTCACCCATCAGGAGTTTTTGTTCAACGTTACAACCAGCGCCCGGTGAATGATGATATCGTCCGTTCAGTGGTCGCGTTTGGCTTAACCTTCTTTATAACCATCATTGCCATTGCTGGCGGTTTAAGTGCTATGGGCCTTGACCCAATCACCAGTATTTCTGGTTCCATTACCGCGGTGGCTAACGTGGGTCCAGGTATGGGCAGCGTGATTGGCCCGACAGGAAACTTCGCTCCACTACCGGATGGCGCGAAATGGCTACTGAGTTTAGGTATGCTGATGGGACGCCTTGAAATTTTGACTCTGCTGGTGCTGTTCTTCCCAGCATTTTGGCGACGTTAAGGATTAAGAATGAAAAAACTTATTGTGCTTGGTGGCCTAATCGCAAGCTCTCAACTTATGGCTGCACAACAACTCACGCTAGAGGATGGGCGACAGGTTCAGCTCAACGACGACTTTACTTGGCACTATGTCACAGCGCCGACGGCCAGTGAGGCTCAAGTGGATAACACCACGGCAATACCCGTGGTTGCTGGCATCCCAGTGATCCAAAATCAGACAGGGATTTTGATAAGTCTAGATAGTGATAAACCGACCATGCAGCTGTCAGACTCAGGAGTGGATATTCTATTAGCGGCCGCTAGCTACCAAGATGGTCAATTGGTGATTCCTACCTCTTTAACCAATCAAAGCCGACAAGCCGTGATTACAGTCGAGCTTGAGGTGGAAGTGTTGGATAGTTCTGGGGCAGTACTTAGCAAACAAAACACTAAGGTGTGGTCTTCAATCAAGCGTATGGCTGATACCTATCTAAGACCAGAGCAAATCGCCGCAGGTAAGCCGATAAAAGTGGATGTAGAGTCCGCTTCTCAGTATCAAATCAAAGCCAAAGTAATCAACATCGAAACGCGTTAGACCGGTTGGACATATAGGTAAATCGCGAAGAAGTGACAAGCGCATCCTGCCAAAACAAAACCATGCCAAATGGCGTGATTGTATGGGATGCGTTTCGCCACGTAGAAAATCACCCCTAACGAATAAATCACGCCACCAGCGGCTAGCAGCGTTAACCCCTCAATCGACAAGTTCATCGCCAACTGATAAATCACAATCAGCGAGAGCCAGCCCATCGTCAGGTAGGTCACCAGAGACAACTTTTTAAAGCGATAGACAAACGCCAGCTTCATGATGATGCCAAATAAGGCAATGCCCCAGATCACCGCCATCAGACCTATCGCTAAAGGCGTTCGCAGAGTCACCAATAAAAACGGCGTGTAGCTACCAGCAATAAGCAGATAAATTGCGCAATGATCAAAGGTTTTAAGCGCACGTTTGGCGCGCGGATTAGCAATCGCATGATAGAGCGTTGAAGCCAAGAACAGTAAGATCATACTGCCGCCATAAATACTCATACTGGCGAACGTCATCGCGTCCGCATTGTGCTGCGACGCTTTGATCAGTAAAAGCACCAAACCAACAATACTCAGCAGCATGCCCAAAGCATGAGTTAACGTGTTAGCGAACTCTTCTTTTGCACTGTATTCAACAGGAGGATGTACAGACATGCGTGCGTAACTCTTGAGTAAAATTGGAATAATTACTCAAGAGTATTACATATTAAGCTTACACTTGTAAGCTGAAAAGTTTTAAATTTCTGTTAAGAATGGCTATCGAGATACTCTAACACCAACTTGCCCGCTTCATCGGCAGAGGTATGTAACGGCAGAGCCAATTGCCTTTTTAATTGACCGACTCCGAGTAGGCTTGCCAACATCCCTTTTGCCCCTTCGCGGTGGCGATCGATTTCGAACCACAGCTGCAGCTCATCATCATTGCGGTAAGCCACCACTTCTAGTTCACGCCAACGACCGTGGAACGGCCCTGTGGTTGGGACAAACTCGAACTCCTGCACAAATGGCATCGCAAAACCATCGACCTCTTCACACTCGACCTGACGAATACGTAAACCTTGTTCTTCCAAAGCGGTGAAAATACCGTCAAGCAGCGGATCGGGACGGACAGTTAGGATGTCTTTATCGGTTGGGTCCTTAGCCATCGCAATATCAAGTCCAGTTTCTAGCCATACCTTAGAGTCACCGATCGTCACTGGCGTATTCCATGGCACATCGAGCTCGACTTCAAAATCACGAGTCTCGCCTGGATTAATCGTGAAAGCATACGGCAGTGACCATTCAGCCAGAACATAGCTAGCTGGCACGCGGCGCATTCTCCCGGCAGTATGTTTGCTCTTATCGTGATCAGCCGGAACCTCTTTGATGTAACGACAGTTGAGTTTCAAATCAATATTATCGATCTCTTGCGCGGTCGACCCACCATAGACATGAATAGTAATGTTGACCTTTTGTCCCGGTAACAACACTTCTTGCTGCAACACCGAATCGACATTCGCCGACCCAATACCAAAACTTGCCAGGGTCTTCTTAAATAACGACATAACTACCTCCTGGGCTCTATAGAGATTCAATTACTTTCATACTAATCTTGTTTAGCGTCTCACTACTACTACCTGCTTCACATAATTGTAGTGAACGAAAATGATTAGATATCGATCAATCCAACTGATAATGCTAATCTATTTATTGATATGCGTGCATATCAATACTCCTGATTAATTAATTGGATTGGCACTAGCCAAACGAGCCAAACTTCAGCAATGAATCTATGCTCATAGTTAATTAGGCCATTACATTGGCAATGGATATGCCTGACAGTTAGGTATCTTAGATGCGCCCGACAACCGTCAGGTTTTCGCACACTAACCGTAGTGCGATGCGCCGCCGCAGTGGCTTCGTGGCTGCTCCAGTGGCAAAGAAAACAGCTCCTGCAATGACCTTAGTTGAACAGACTGCCGTATTAGCACCTGCTCCAGCAAAAGTTGTTAAAGCAGCCTAGTTAAAAAGCGCAGTTTGACTGCGCTTTTTTCTTACCTTCATTTCTGCAATTTGTTACCTTTAGCCTTAAATCATTATAAGTATTGTGGAGAAAGCCTGTGAAGTGTCACCGTATTGAGGAGCTACTTGAGCTATTGGAGCCAGAGTGGCAGAAAGATCAAGAACTTAACCTACTTGAGATGATCGTTAAGTTAGCGCAGGAAGCGGGTTATGAAGGTAAGCTTGAAGATCTCACTGATGATGTGCTGATCTACCACCTTAAAATGCGTAACAGTGCCAAAGATGAAATGATTCCAGGTCTCAAAAAAGACCAAGAAGATGACTTTAAAACAGCAATCCTTAGAGCTCGCGGCATCATCAGCTAAAAAAATACCAGACATAAAAAGCGGCAACGGCCGCTTTTTTTATACCTATTTGCCCTTCAATTTGCGAACTGTTAGGCGATTTATTTCTATAACTGTACTGACCTTTGTTGTTAAAGGTTGATAACCTTAAAGAAATAAAAATGTTATTGCGTATATAATCGCCGTCCATAAGAATTTACTAAAATAGCAATGTCTGCAGAGTGTGAAACGTATAAATCACACCATAGAGCCTAAGAAGGAAGCACAATGAGTCAGGACAAAATCGATATTAAAGATGTGACTCCGAAAACCTTTAATCCCAAAACCCACAAAACCAAAGGCGATAGGTTTAATCCGAGCAATCGTATTTACGTTCGCGAAAGTAAAGGCACATTCCAGCAATTGCGTCGTTATGGCGGCTGGTTCCTACTGCTGTTTTTTGCCCTGATTCCATGGATACCTTATGGCGAACGTCAGGCAATCTTACTCGACATTGGCAATCAGCAATTTAACTTTTTTAGCACCACCCTTTATCCGCAAGACCTAACCTTACTTGCGTTGCTGTTTGTGATTGCGGCGTTTGCGCTGTTTTTCATTACCACCTTTTTAGGTCGCGTTTGGTGTGGTTATCTATGCCCGCAAACCGTTTGGACCTTTATGTACATTTGGTTCGAAGAAAAGCTCGAGGGCAGTGCCAATAAACGCCGTAAGCAAGACTCCGGTAAGCTAACCGCTAACTTAGCGATGCGCAAAACCGCTAAACATGTCGCTTGGTGGGCCATTGCCCTTGCAACGGGTTTTACCTTCACCGGTTACTTTGTTCCTATCCAAGATCTCGTTGTGGGCTTCTTTACCTTTGACGCTGAGTTTTGGCCTGTTTTCTGGGTACTATTTTTCGCTGGCTGTACCTACGCTAATGCTGGTTGGATGCGTTCAATTATGTGTATCCACATGTGCCCTTACGCACGCTTCCAATCGGCGATGTTTGATAAAGATACCTTCATCGTCGGCTATGACAGCAAGCGGGGTGAAACTCGAGGCCCTCGCTCACGTAAGGCCGATCACAAAGCACTTGGCTTAGGTGACTGTATCGATTGTGACTTATGTGTGCAGGTTTGCCCAACCGGGATTGATATTCGTGATGGCCTACAATACGAGTGTATTAACTGTGGCGCTTGTATCGATGCTTGTGACAAAACTATGGATCGCATGGGTTACGACAAAGGCTTGATCAGCTACACCACCGAACATCGCCTATCAGGCAAACATACCAAAGTCGCTCGACCTAAACTGCTTGGCTATGGCGCCGTTCTACTGGTGATGATTGGCCTATTCTTCGTTCAGGTTGCGAGTGTCGATCCAGCTGGGCTAAGCGTGCTACGCGATCGTAACCAGCTATTTAGAGTCAATGGCTCTGGCGAGATAGAAAACACTTATACGCTGAAAGTCATCAATAAAACGCAACAAGAGCAAGAGTACGCCCTAAGCGTTGAAGGTTTAGGTGATGTTTCATGGTACGGTAAACAGACCATACAAGTTGAACCGGGTGAAGTGCTTAGCCTGCCAATGAGCCTAGGTGTTAACCCTGACAATCTCAGCTCTCCTGTTTCAACGATTCAGTTTATACTGTCCGATAGCGAAGACTTCACTATTTCTGTAGAAAGCCGCTTTATTAAAAAGCTTTAGACTTTCTCACTACCCAAATGGAAAGAGGCTCAGCAATGAGCCTCTTTTATTTTATGACACAGCAAGCATTCAATTTTGATGCGCTTACGCCAGATTTTATGTGGTATGCCCTAGAGAGCATCGGCATCCGCGCAGAGTCTGGTTTTCTCGCGTTAAACAGCTACGAAAACCGCGTCTATCAATTTACTGATGAAGAGCGTCAGCGCTATGTGGTGAAGTTTTATCGTCCAGAACGCTGGAGCCAAGAGCAGATTCAAGAAGAGCATGACTTTACTCTTGAACTGATCGAGTCAGAGATTCCCGTCGCACCACCAGTCAGACTCAATGGCCAAACTCTGCACCAATATCAAGGTTATCTGTTTGCCCTATTTGAAAGTGTCGGTGGACGCCAATTTGAAGTCGATAATTTAGAACAACTTGAAGGCGTCGGTCGATTCCTAGGCCGTATCCATAAGGTCGGTTCGAAAGCGCCATTTAAGCATCGCCCCACTCTTGGTTTAGAGGAATACTTATACCAACCGCGTAAGCTACTCGAGAACTCTGAGTTTATTCCTATGCATCTAGAAAATGCATTTTTTAATGACCTCGATCTGCTGATCAAATCGTTAGAAAATCGTTGGGATGATTCTGCGACCATTATCCGCCTACACGGCGACTGCCACCCCGGCAATATTTTATGGCGTGATGGGCCAATGTTTGTCGATCTAGATGACTCCCGCAATGGTCCCGCGATTCAAGATTTATGGATGTTACTCAGTGGCGATCGCGCCGAGAAATTGATGCAACTCGACATCGTTTTGGAGGCGTACCAAGAGTTTAATGATTTTAATAGCAACGAATTGAAACTAATTGAGCCATTGCGCGGTCTACGTATGGTGCACTATATGGCATGGTTAGCAAAAAGATGGCAAGATCCTGCATTTCCTATCGCTTTTCCATGGTTTAATGATCCAAAATACTGGGAAAGTCAGGTACTTGCTTTTAAAGAGCAAATTTCTGCATTGGATGAACCCCCACTTTCACTCATGCCGCAGTGGTAAGTAAAATGACAACATGGAGTCAAAAATGAAAAAGCTGTTCGCACTCGTTGCCACATTGATGCTGAGCTTGACAGCTCACGCTGCACAGTTCAGTCAAGGTGAGCACTACAAAGTTCTGGATTTAGAAGCATCGAAAAAACCAACGGTCACAGAGTTTTTCTCTTTCTACTGTCCGCACTGTAATACCTTTGAACCTATTATTCAGCAGCTTAAAGCTCAGTTACCAGCAGACGCTAAGTTCCAAAAGAACCACGTTTCTTTCATGGGCGGTAGCATGGGTGAATCAATGAGCAAAGCTTACGCGACCATGGTTGCGCTAAAAATTGAAGATAAGATGACCCCAGTGATGTTTAACCGCATCCACAACATGCGTAAAGCACCGAAGAATGATGAAGAACTGCGTCAAATCTTCTTAGATGAAGGCGTTGATGCGAAAAAGTTTGATGCTGCATTCAAGGGCTTCGCAGTTGATTCAATGGTTCGTCGCTTTGATAAACAGTTCAAAGATAGCGGCCTTTCAGGCGTTCCAGCGGTAGTGGTTAACAACAAATACCTTGTTGATGCACAATCAATCAAAACGCTAGATGAATACTTCGCACTGGTTAACTACCTACTGACACTGAAGTAACCACCACCAACAATTATCAAAAAAGGGAGCTAAGGCTCCCTTTTTTATTGTCACTTTATCGATGAAGAGGGCTGGTGCAACTCTTTAAGTAACTGATCTTTTTCTTGCCATACATCCCCCAGCCACTGCTGGAACTGCCGTTTATAGGGTTTGTCATTGAAGTAGTCACCGCGAACTTGCTCATCCACCGGCAGCACTCTAGTACGAACGACAATTTTGCTCATCCGCCCCATCAACACATCTTTAAATGGCTTATCGGTATTTTCTGGGTAGGCTAGTGTGACATCAATGATACTGTCAAACTGATCACCCATTGCCGACAAAGTGTAAGCAATCCCGCCAGTTTTAGGTTGCAGTAAATATTCATAACCCGCTCGGCTTTTGCGCTGTTTCTGCTTAGTGAAACGTGTCCCCTCAACGTAGTTCACCACGGTTGTTGGGGTATGTTTAAACTTGGCACATGAGCGACGAGTGGTGGCTAAATCTTGGCCACGTTTTTCAGGATGGCGAATCAAATACTCACGAGAATAACGACGCATAAACGGCATATCTAGTGCCCAGCAAGCCAGACCAATAAATGGTACGTACAATAGCTGCTGTTTAAGGAAGAATTTAGGCATTGGGATACGATCTTTAAACACACTGCACAGCACGACGATATCCGTCCAGCTTAAGTGGTTGCTGATCATCAAATACCAACCCTCTTGTTTAAGCTCTTCTCCCCCTTCAACATCCCATTCGACTCGGTTAGAGACATTCAAAATCAATGAGTTAATCGTCGCCCATAACCACATTATTTTATTGGCTAATTGGGTCCCTTTGGCCTTAAGGGCTGCGCTAGGTAACAGCACTTTTAACACCGCTACCAGACATATAGCTAAGGAGCAAAGTGCAGAATTGAGGATAACCAGAGTTGCATTCAGAACAAGAATTAGATGTGCCAACATATCGCTTAATAGTGAGATTTGAACAAAATTTATAAAGAATTATTTATGAATAATAAAACAGCGTGTAATTATACAAGCCAGTGGGAAGTTTAAAACCAATCTGCGCATGGTCAGAGTAGTTAGCTTAAACTTCAACAAATTCTAGTCAAAAGGTTTACTTCATGGAGCACCGATAATGACAACCATCAAACCTATCGTCCTAGCCCTTGCGGTTATTTCCACTCCCGCACTCGCTCAACTTTCTAAGCATGCTGGGCTCAGTGGCGAGCTTTCACTTAGCAGCGGTTATACCTCTTCAACATCCAATTTTAATACCGATGCTAATGCAGAACTGGCTGATAATACCCAAGCAGGACAAAGAGAAGATGGAGTTCTCGTCTTCCCACTGGGCAATCTCGCCTATACCTTTGGCCAACAACTCGATAAACAGGTTTACGTTGGTACCTCGCGAGAAGATATTGCGGTAGGTACCTTAGCGCTTGAGCTTGGCTATAAGCAACAACTCGCCAATGGAACAGTGATAGACGCCTCTTTCCTACCGACCATTATGTCTGGAGATACTTGGGCGAACCCATTTGAAGAAGGTGTCCAACGCAGTGAAACCGATGAGACCGGCACCGCTTACCGCCTCAAGTTTAGCAATATTGCGCAATCTGGCTTTAGCCTCGATACCGCTTATGCAGACAAAGAAATTAAAGATGAACGCTCAGGCCAGTTCGATACCAGCATCAACAGTGACTTACTAAGACGCGATGCCAGCTCTATTTACGTCAAAGGGGGGTTCCGACTCCCTCTTAGTCGTACCACATTTATCATCCCGTCACTGACCTACATCCAAACCGATGCAGACGGTGATGCATACTCGAACACCTCAGTCGGTGGTGAGCTATCACTGTTTAAGCTTATCAACCGACATCAATTGGTCCTAACGGCTAGTTACACTAACCGCAGCTACGATGCCTCTCATCCTATTTACAATACAACTCGTTCTGATGATGAAATCAGCTTGTTTGCCGCTTATGAATACAAACAATTTATGGGCTGGCAAAATTTGTCGTTGGTCTCCTTTGCCGGTATTGGACAAACCGACTCAAATATCGAATTCTACGACGAAGATCAGATGATTGTGTCACTCGGTGTTAACTACCAATTCTAACGCGCTCGCCCGCAAGTCATCGCGACTTGCGGGGCTTTGTTATACCGCCTGAGCCGTCAATTCTCTTAGCAATCTATCCATCGCTCGATAGCCAAGCGCTTCAGCCAGATGGGAACGTGCAATATGCTCGACACCTTCTAGATCGGCAATCGTGCGAGCGACCTTAATAATGCGGTGATAAGCTCGAATCGACAGACCAAGCCGATGCAGCGCACTCTCTAAGAACTGCGCATCTTGCTTAGCTAACGGGCAATAACGCTCAATTTCTCGGCTGCCAAGCAATGCATTGACCTTACTTGAACGCGACAACATTGTCTCACGGGCAATATAGACTCGTTCACGTACCACTGATGTTGGTTCTCCTCTATCGCCACCCTCCGCTAACGTCCCTTTTGGTAATGCTGGAATTTCCAGTGACATATCAAAGCGATCGAGCAGTGGTCCTGAAAGGCGACTTAGGTAACGTAAGATAGTTTGCGGATTCACTCTTGATTGATTGCCTTCGTAGTAGCCCGTTGGACTTGGGTTCAATGCTCCCACCAACTGAAAGCGCGCCGGAAAACGGGTTTTTCCTTGCGCCCGCGAAATGATGATCTCTCCTGACTCTAACGGCTCACGCAGAGAATCCAGCACTTTGCGTTCAAACTCAGGCATCTCATCTAAAAACAACAAACCATTATGAGCCAATGAAATTTCACCAGGACGAGGAATCGAGCCACCTCCAACCAGCGCTGCCATGGAGCTAGAATGATGAGGAGCGCGAAACGGCCGCTGCTTCCAGTTATGAATATTGATCTCTTGCTGAGTCAATGACGCTACCGACGCGGTCTCCATTGCTTCATCACTGGTCATTTCCGGTAATAAATCACACAACCGAGAAGCCAGCATGGTTTTTCCAGTCCCGGGCGGGCCTAAAAACAGCAGATTGTGATTACCTGCGGCAGCAATTTCTAACGCGCGTTTACCTTGCTGCTGGCCAATAATATCTTGCAAGTCTCTTTGCAATTCTCGCTTAGCGCTTAACGAAGAGGTTTGATGCAACGCCAAGGCTTGCTGACCACACAAATCGGCACACACTTCGAGTAAACTCTGCGCCGACTTATGCGTTTCTGCTCCGACTAATGCCGCTTGATCGCCATTATGATGAGGGACAACCAACCTTCGCTGAGCCTTATTCGCCGCCAATGCCGCTGGTAACACACCTTTCACACTGCGCAGTTCACCGGATAGAGCCAGTTCACCAACAAACTCAATATTAGCAACCGCTTGTAGCGGGATTTGCTCGGATGCGGCCAAAATTCCTAGGGCAATAGGCAAATCAAACCGCCCACCTTCTTTGGGCAAATCCGCCGGAGCAAGATTGACGGTAATCCTCTTGGCAGGAAACTCAAAACGAGTGTTAATAATCGCGCTTCGCACTCTATCTCGGGACTCTTTGACTGTTGTCTCTGGTAAGCCAACCAAGGCAAAGCCTGGCATCCCGTTACTAATATGGACTTCAACCGTCACCGCAGGTGCTTCAACCCCGACACAGGCTCGGCTATGGATAACGGCTAGGCCCATAAGATAACCACCTGACTATTGTTGTTCATTTATACCCCTGATAGTTCGTTCATTTTTTTATCAAGGTTGTTATATAGCTTGGCTAGATGCTGAAAGAATGTGAAAAAAGAATGAGTTTTTGCTTGTCATTTAACGGAATTGTATGTTACCACTAGTGACGCAAACATTTTCGTGCCTAACTAGGCACACATATAACTAAAGACATAAAGATGAACTTCAACGCCCGCTTCAACGCACTGATTGCCCTGATTATCGTGGTCATTATTGACACCACGCGGGGTCTAGTGGGCGAAAGATAGCCACAGAATAGAAAAAACCCCCGCACTGAAAAGTCCGGGGGTTTTTTACAATTTATACGCCGTAAATTTAGGTTTATAACGAATTATAAAGCTCATAAAACGAGCTGCAGGAAGAATGGGAGTGCACATGATGTGCAATGCAACACAACAACAAATGACAGACCACCAGGAGGTTTACGATGACAGGTGCTGAGTTAGTCGTAGCCGCTTTGGCACAGCAGGGGATAAAAACGGTATTTGGTTACCCAGGCGGGGCAATCATGCCAATCTATGATGCTCTATACGATGGCGGAGTTGAACATATCCTCTGTCGTCATGAGCAAGGCGCTGCAATGGCCGCTATCGGTATGGCCCGCGCCACGCAAGATGTCGCAGTATGTCTCGCAACATCAGGTCCAGGAGCAACTAACCTCGTCACAGGTCTAGCAGATGCCTTTATGGACTCGATCCCTCTTGTTGCGATTACAGGTCAGGTCGCAAGTTCTCATATTGGTACTGACGCATTCCAGGAAATGGATGTGATCGGTATGTCTCTTTCGTGTACTAAGCACAGCTACCTAGTTACTGACATCAATGAACTTGCGCCAACCTTAGCCGAAGCCTTTGAAGTCGCTAAAGATGGTCGCCCTGGCCCTGTCATTGTTGATATCGCCAAAGATGTCCAGCTTGGCCAAGCTCCGGTAAAGACCTTACCTGACTTTACGCCACCGAAAGCGCCTGTCGCCAATGCAGACGACGTTACTAAAGCTCAACAACTGTTATCGCAAAGCTCTCGTCCGGTTTTATACGTTGGCGGTGGTGTACAACTTGGCCACGCCACTGACTCCGTTCGCGAATTCCTGCGCTTAAATCCAATGCCATCAGTAAGCACATTGAAAGGTCTGGGCACCATTGAGCGTCACGACCCGCACTACCTTGGTATGCTAGGTATGCACGGCACCAAAGCGGCTAACCTAGTGGTACAAGAGTGTGACTTACTGATTGCAGTGGGCGCGCGTTTTGATGACCGAGTAACAGGCAAGCTCGATACTTTTGCGCCTAACGCCAAGGTTATTCACATCGATATCGACGCCGCAGAGCTGCACAAACTACGCACCGCTAATGCCGCTGTTCGCGCAGAAATCCCAGCTGTTCTTCCTCAGCTAGAGTTAACTCACGACATCACGCCTTGGGTTAAACACAGTGAAAGCCTACGTAGCGGATTCAAATGGCGCTACGACCACCCAGGCGATCTGATCTACGCACCGGGGTTACTAAAGCAGCTTTCCGATCTGATGCCAGATAGCTCAATCATCTCAACCGATGTCGGCCAGCACCAAATGTGGGCAGCGCAACATATTCAGCCGCGCGATCCACAAAACTTCATCACATCAGCGGGCCTCGGCACGATGGGTTTTGGTCTTCCTGCTGCAATGGGCGCTGCCGTCGCTCGTCCCGATGATCAATCTATACTTATTACTGGGGATGGCTCATTTATGATGAACATCCAAGAGCTTGGCACGCTAAAACGTCGCCAGATCCCGGTAAAAATGGTGTTACTGAACAATCAACGCCTCGGCATGGTTCGTCAGTGGCAATCGTTGTTCTTCGATGGCCGCCACAGTGAGACCATCCTAGATGACAACCCTGACTTTGTAATGCTAGCTAAAGCCTTTGATATTCCTGGTAAAACCATCACGAAGAAAGAAGAAGTTGAGCCAGCACTAAAAGAAATGCTAGAAAGTAAGACGTCTTATCTTCTTCATGTTCTAATCGATGAAGAAGAAAACGTCTGGCCACTTGTACCACCAGGTGCTTCAAACAATGAAATGCTGGAGAACACATAACATGGAAAGATACCTAATCGACATCAAAGCAGACGATAAACCTGTCCTGTTAGAGCGTGTTCTTCGCGTCGTTCGCCACCGTGGCTTTATTGTTAAGCAAGTGGCGGGCACGCAAAACCACGAAAGCAAAGTCGCGAGCGTAGAGATCATCGTTGATAGCGATCGCCCAATTTCATTTCTCACCAACCAGATCGAGAAACTTTGGGATGTACGCACCGTTGAAGTAACGCAAATTGCGCGCGACGAACTACCGAATAACAACCTACAACAAAAGATTTGTGCATAAGGAAGGCAATAAATGGCTACAAAAACTGCAGATTACATTTGGTTCAATGGTGAAATGGTTCCTTGGGCAGAGGCAAATGTACACGTGTTAACTCACGCAATGCACTACGGTACTTCGGTTTTCGAAGGGGTACGCTGTTACAACACACCAAAAGGTCCAATTGTCTTCCGTCACCTAGAGCACGCAAAACGCCTTAAAGATTCAGCGAAGATTTACCGCTTCCCGATTCCTTACACGGTTGAAGAGATCATGGAAGCAACGCGCGAAACACTGCGTCAAAACAAACTAGACAGCGCATACATTCGCCCACTTGGTTTCGTTGGTAATGTTGGCCTTGGCGTTTGTCCTCCAGCAGACACAGAAATGGATCTGATCGTTGCGGCCTTCCCTTGGGGTTCATACCTAGGTGAAGAAGCGCTAGAAGCTGGCGTTAATGCGATGATCTCAAGCTGGAACCGCGCAGCACCAAACACAATTCCTACTGCTGCTAAAGCAGGTGGTAACTACCTATCTTCTCTATTGGTTGGCGGTGAAGCCCGTCGTCACGGTTACGATGAAGGTATCGCGCTAAGCGTCGATGGCTACCTATCTGAAGGTGCTGGCGAGAACATCTTTGTGATCAAAGATGGCGTGATTACCACTCCACCAGCAACCAGCGCAATCCTACCAGGTATCACTCGTGACTCTATCATGACGCTGGCACGCGATCGTGGCTACGAAGTACGTGAAGCAAACATCGCTCGTGAAGCGCTATACCTTGCAGACGAAGTATTTATGACAGGTACCGCAGCAGAAGTTGTTCCTGTTGCCACCATCGATAAGATTGAAGTGGGTACAGGCAAGCGCGGCCCAATCACCAAAGAACTGCAAGAAGCATACTTTGGCCTATTCAACGGCACCACTGAAGATAAGTGGGGCTGGTTAGATTACGTTTACCCAGAAGACGCGGCGAAATAAGGAAATAGAAGATGCCTATATATAGATCAGCAACCACCACTCATGGCCGTAATATGGCGGGTGCTCGTGCCCTTTGGCGCGCAACTGGGGTAAAAGACGAAGATTTTGGTAAGCCAATTATTGCCGTTGTTAACTCATTCACTCAATTCGTACCGGGCCACGTCCACTTAAAAGATATGGGCCAATTGGTCGCGGGTGAAATTGAAAAAGCGGGCGGTATTGCCAAAGAATTCAACACGATTGCGGTCGATGACGGTATCGCAATGGGTCACGGCGGTATGCTTTACTCACTGCCATCACGTGAACTGATCGCTGACTCTGTGGAATACATGGTCAACGCGCACTGTGCTGATGCGATGGTGTGTATCTCCAACTGTGACAAAATCACTCCGGGAATGCTAATGGCGTCAATGCGACTCAACATTCCAGTGATCTTCGTTTCTGGCGGTCCAATGGAAGCGGGTAAAACTAAGCTTTCTGACCAAATCATCAAGCTCGACCTTGTTGATGCGATGATTCAAGGCGCAGACCCGAAAGTATCAGACGAGCAGAGTGAGCAGATCGAGCGTAGCGCATGCCCAACCTGTGGTTCGTGTTCAGGTATGTTCACCGCTAACTCAATGAACTGTCTAACTGAAGCGCTGGGTCTTTCTCAGCCTGGTAACGGTTCAATGCTGGCAACACACGCAGACCGCGAACAGCTATTCATCAATGCGGGTAAACGTATCGTTGAACTGACGCGTCGATACTACGAGCAAGATGACGAGTCAGCTCTACCGCGCAACATCGCTACCTTTGACGCGTTCGAAAACGCGATGGCACTCGATATCGCCATGGGTGGTTCAACTAACACCATTCTGCACCTACTCGCAGCCGCGCAAGAAGGTGAGATTGACTTCGATATGGATGATATCGATCGCTTGTCTCGCAAAGTACCTCATCTATGTAAGGTGGCACCATCAACGCAAAAATACCATATGGAAGATGTTCACCGCGCAGGTGGTGTCATGGCTATCCTTGGTGAACTAGACCGCGCTGGCCTACTGCACAATGATGCTCGCACCGTGCTTGGTCTTTCAATGAAAGAGCAGCTAGCGAAATACGACATCATCCAAACAGAAGACGAAGACGTACTGAAATTCTTCCGCGCTGGTCCTGCGGGTATTCGTACCACCAAAGCATTCTCTCAAGATTGTCGTTGGGATCGCCTTGATGATGACCGTGCGGAAGGTTGTATCCGTACCAAGGAAAATGCCTTTAGCCAAGAAGGTGGCCTAGCGGTACTTTCAGGAAACATCGCCCTTGACGGCTGTATCGTTAAGACCGCTGGCGTTGATGAAAGCATCCATAAGTTCACTGGCCCTGCGGTAGTATTTGAAAGCCAAGAAGATGCCGTAGAAGGTATCTTAGGCGGCAAAGTAAAAGCCGGTGACGTGGTGATTATTCGCTACGAAGGTCCTAAAGGTGGCCCGGGTATGCAAGAAATGCTTTACCCAACTACCTACCTAAAATCGATGGGACTGGGTAAAGAGTGTGCACTTCTGACTGATGGTCGTTTCTCTGGTGGTACATCAGGTCTATCAATCGGTCACGCTTCTCCTGAAGCAGCAAACGGCGGCGCAATTGGTCTGGTTAAGCAAGGCGATATTATCGCGATTGATATTCCAAACCGTTCAATTTCTTTAGAAGTTTCTGAACAAGAGCTTGCTGAGCGCCGTGCGAAACAAGACGAGTTAGGCTGGAAACCAGTCGACCGTCAACGTGAAGTTTCATTTGCACTCAAAGCGTACGCAAGTATGGCGACCAGTGCTGACAAAGGTGCAGTACGAGATAAATCAAAGCTAGAGGACTAGCTTATGAGTGACTCAATACTATCAGGGCAAGAACCTCAAACTGGCGCGGATTACCTGCGCCAGATCTTACGAGCTCCAGTCTATGAAGTGGCAACGGTAACGCCACTTCAAGAGATGCCTCGCCTGTCTGCACGCATTGCTAACAATGTGCAGATCAAACGAGAAGACCGCCAGCCGGTACACTCGTTTAAACTGCGCGGCGCTTACAACATGGTTGCGAGCCTGACTGATGAGCAAAAAGCCGCAGGTGTGATTGCCGCATCCGCGGGTAACCATGCTCAAGGTATGGCGCTATCAGGCACAAAGCTCGGCATTAAGACCACTATCGTGATGCCAAAAACCACCCCAGACATCAAAGTCGAGGCGGTGCGCGGCTTTGGCGGTAACGTGGTTCTACACGGCAACAACTTTGATGAAGCGAAAGCTGAAGCAGAACGTCTATCTGCAGCACATGGTTACACCTTTGTGCCGCCATTCGATCATCCACTGGTGATTGCGGGTCAAGGTACGATTGGTATGGAGATGCTGCAACAAAATGGCCATCTCGATTATATCTTCGTTCCTGTCGGTGGCGGCGGTCTAGCTGCAGGGGTTGCAGTGCTGGTTAAACAGCTAATGCCTGAAATCAAAGTGATTGCCGTTGAGCCAGAAGATTCAGCTTGTCTAAAAGCTGCGTTGGATGCCGGTGAGCCGGTAGTGCTCGATCAAGTCAGCATGTTTGCCGATGGTGTTGCGGTTAAGCGCATTGGTGAAGAGACCTACCGTCTATGTGAAAAGTACATTGACGGTCATATCTCTGTTTCTAGTGATGAAATCTGCGCGGCAGTCAAAGACATCTTTGAAGACACGCGTGCGATCGCCGAACCTTCTGGCGCACTCGCTCTGGCTGGCCTTAAGAAGTTCGCTGAGCAGAATAAACTTGAAGGCAAGCAGCTTGGTACTGTTTTGTCAGGGGCGAACACCAACTTCCATGGTCTACGTTACGTCTCTGAGCGTTGTGAGCTGGGTGAAAAGCGTGAAGGTCTGTTGGCTGTCACCATTCCTGAGCGTCAAGGGGCATTCTTTGAGTTCTGTAACTTGATTGGCGGCCGTGCAGTGACAGAGTTTAACTATCGCTACAACGACGACAAACTCGCCAATATCTTTGTTGGTGTCCGTTTGCAAGGCGGTCAAGAAGAGTTAGACAACATCATTCATGATCTACGTGACGGCGGCTACCCTGTGGTTGACCTCTCTGATGATGAAATGGCCAAACTGCACGTGCGCTACATGATTGGTGGTAAGCCTTCTAAGCCACTTAAAGAACGCCTGTACAGCTTTGAGTTTCCAGAATACCCAGGCGCACTAGTGAAGTTCTTAAGCACGCTTGGTACTCACTGGAATATCAGCCTATTTAACTACCGTAACCACGGTGCTGACTATGGTCGTGTGCTGTGTGGCTTTGAGCTTGATGAGTCAGACTTATCTCGCTTCTCTGCCCATTTACGTGAGTTGGGCTATCAATGTAAAGATGAGACCGACAACCCGTCGTATAAGTTCTTCCTTTCATAAAGTCTAAGCCCTTAACCCACTCGGTTAAGGGCTTTTTGTTATCCCATCCCTAGACAACTTTTTACTTGCCTATACTTTGGTCAAAATGCGTGATACGCATAGATATAATGCTAAAGTTTCATTTTTGTCATAGCCAGTTTAGGTCTACACTGAACCCAGTTTTTAAATTGCTGCTCTATTTTGGAGATCACTATGTTTAACGCACTGATTCTAAACCAAGAAGAAAAACGTACTATCGCAACTATCGAACAGATCGATGAAGCACAACTGCCTGAAGGCGAAGTACTGATCGACGTTGATTACTCATCACTAAACTACAAAGACGGTTTAGCAATCACGGGTAAAGGCAAAATCATCCGCAACTTCCCTATGGTTCCTGGTATCGACCTAGCTGGCACTGTAGTGAGCTCTGAAGATGGTCGTTACCAAGCAGGTGACAAAGTGGTACTTACTGGTTGGGGCGTGGGTGAAAACCATTGGGGTGGTATGGCACAGCGCGCACGTCTAAAAGCAGATTGGCTAGTTCCACTACCAAAAGGCCTAGACAGCAAAAAAGCGATGATGGTTGGCACTGCGGGCTTCACTGGCATGCTATGTGTTCAAGCTTTACTAGATGCCGGTATCAAGCCTGAAGATGGCGAGATCCTAGTGACTGGCGCAAGTGGTGGTGTAGGCTCTGTAGCAGTAACCCTTCTTGGTCAACTAGGCTACAAAGTTGCGGCAGTAACAGGTCGCGTTGAACAAAATGGTCCACTACTAGAAAAACTTGGCGCTAGCCGCATTATCGACCGTGTTGAGTTTGAAGAACCAGCGCGCCCACTAGAAAAGCAAATCTGGGCAGGTGCCGTTGATACTGTCGGCAGCAAAGTGCTGGCGAAAGTCCTAGCGCAAATGGATTACAACAGCGCAGTCGCAGCGTGTGGTCTGGCAGGTGGTTTCGATCTACCGACTACAGTAATGCCGTTCATTCTACGTAATGTGCGTCTGCAAGGTATCGATTCAGTATCGTGCCCAACTGAAAAACGTATCGCTGCATGGGAAAAACTGGTTGAACTACTACCAGAGAGCTACTTCGAGCAAGCATGTACCGAAGTAGAGCTAGCTGACGCGCCAAAATACGCTGAAGATATCACGAACGGTCAAGTAACAGGCCGCGTAGTTATCAAGCTTTAATCGCTTAACTACACAGCGTCATTCCTAAGAGTGAGGAACGAGTAAGGAGTCTCTAAATACAAGAGATTCCGGACATTTCGTTCCTCAATTCCGGAATGACATTTCTCATTCTTTTCGATCAATCCAAGCCAATATCTTCAATTCGTTTGGCGATTAAGCGACTGCACTCTTCCTTTACGATTCCGCGTAACCACTCCTGAGCAGGTGAATGTTCACAACGTGGATGCCAGATCATCGAGTAATCAAACGGAGTAAACTGGAACGGTAAAGGCTTAATCACCAAGTCATATCGCTCAGCCACTAAATAGGCGAGATCAGCTGGCACAGTAATAATGATTGGCATGGTATCGACGATCGCTAGCGCCGCTTCAAGGTGATAAGCACGTAGCACCATCTTACGTTTTGGTTGATCGACCAACGCCCCTTCTATCAGAGCCTTAACGCCATCACTAATGGCAATCATCGCATGAGGGTAAGTGAGATAGTCCGACAGACTCATCTCTTGATCCGCTAACGGATGCTGTTTAGAGAGCAAACAGAGTACCCCTACTCGACCTAAAATCTCACTTCGCAACGGTTCCACAGGGCCAATCGGTCGGCAAATCGCTAAATCAGCGCCCTTAGCGGTAAGCTGATCGGCTAATCGGTCGTGCTGCAGTGGCAAAAAATTGAACGATACATTAGGCGCTTCTTGATAGATACGTGGCAGCGCAAACGGCAAGATGGTTTGCATCGCGTAATCTGTCGTCGCAATGGTGAAGGTTTGGTCACAGCTTTGCGGCTCAAACTCGATTGGCGACAAGAGCTGACGTAGTGACTCTAGAGGCTCACCCAAACAGCGATCAATCTCTAACGCTTTTTCAGTCGGAATTAGGTGTTGTCCTTGACGAGTAAACAAGGGATCGCCAAGCATCTCTCGTAATCGACCTAGCACTCGACTCATCGCAGATTGACTGAGGTTCAAACGATGGGCTGCTTTACTCACACTGCACTCTTCAATCAATACACGCAGTGCCACCAGCAAGTTCAGATCTCGACGATAAATCTCTTCTAATTCCACGTTGAACCATTAATTTCTATAAGGGATTAACTTGATTGTACCTTTTTCAGGCAAAAAAAATCCCGCTTTTCAGCGGGGAAGCCCAAGAAAACTGGGGATAGTGTCGGAATGTAGTTGAGCGTAGTGGTAAAGCAGATAACAGTTGGAAGTGCTATTATCCGTTCTCTTGTTCTTCAGATGCACTCGGCCAGCGATGCATCTCAAGCCAAATCCCTACAACCGTCGCGCCCATACCAAGCAATGGCATAAACGAAGACGATTCTGATGGCGAACGTAAAACAAGGGCGCAAAAAGAAATAAAACACAGCACGGAGTAGATTGTTAAACGATCTAGAGCTGTCAACATACTTGCTTCCCTTGTTAATTGTTACCAACTTGTTAACTAAGTTAAAACAAATTGTTCACTTTGCCAAGGGGTTATTGAATATTTTTTCTTCACTAGTATTATCTAGGCCAAATTGAGCAACCAAAGATACGACCATGACATTCAATCCACAGCAGGCAGACAAAACCCTAGAGGCAGAAGGATTACGCTGCCCAGAGCCAGTTATGATGGTCAGGAAGACAATTCGAAATATGCAGGAAGGTGAAGTGCTGCTTGTCAAAGCCGACGATCCATCGACGACACGCGACATTCCTAGTTTTTGCCGCTTTATGGATCATCAACTGATAGATTCTCAAACTGAAGAGCTACCTTTTCAGTACCTCATTAAGAAAGGCATGGAGTAATCTCTGTCTCAGAAAACAAAACGGCAGCCAGATGGCTGCCGTTTTTTATTCATCATATTCGAGGGTGCGGACTTCGCTTTGCAGTTTATTGAGCTGTTTTCTCATCGTGCGCATCTCCTCATGCATAGGAATGATGTGCGCAACGCGGATCCAAGCTTCGACCGTCAATCCAGTTAAAATAAACGACCCTGCGACTATCGGTAGCCACATATCCGTTAACACCATGGCTAATAAACACAGTGCCAAGCCGAAGGTGAACAAATAACTCTGACTCTTAGGGGTCATCCCCATATAACGTGTAAGCATAACCTTGCCCTCTCGCTATCATCCACAAGGTTAAATTACCATGACAACTATGACACTAATATGTCAGTGATCACGTATCAGATCGATTTTGAATCAAAGTTTGATCTAACGCTATTTCATCAATAGTTATTGATATTTACCACCATAATCGCAGCTTTTGACTACAGCACCGCAGCACCAATCGCTAGAGCGACAAATAGTAGAGCGGTGACTTTGCGAATTAAGGCGAGCGGCATTTTATCTGCTGAAAGTTTGCCGATTAGCACGACAGGGACATTCGCTAAGAGCATACCAATCGTCGTGCCCAGAATAACCCAAGTTAATGCATCAGCATGCTGCGCACCTAATATCGATGTCGCAATTTGAGTCTTATCACCAATCTCAGCAACAAAGAACGCAATGAAGCTAGCGACAAATGGACCACGATTGGAGATCTGCTCATCATCATCCAACTTATCAGGAATTAACACCCAAGCTGCCATCGCAATAAAACTGACCACCAACACCCATCTTAAGGTTTCAGGCGTTAAGTAATCAGCAACAACCACACCTAACCACGCAGCTAGGGCATGATTAGCGATAGTGGCAAAAAAAATGGCGGCAATAATAGGGATTGGTTTACGGTATCGACTGGCTAGCAGTAATGACAACAACTGAGTTTTATCACCGATCTCCGCCAGTGCGACGGTGGTGATTGAGATAGCTAAAACGCTCACGACATGCTCTTCATGGGGCGGGAATATTATATTTAACCAAAGACAAACCTCATGCCCCACCCCGGTTCATGATGATTTGTCTAAGGTCTTGCTAAACCACATCGGCATGTTGTTATTGTGCGCCGATATTGGGTCTCGAATGCCATGATGATTTTGCATCAATTATGTTGACAGACGAACCTATCACTCCAGTGTTGGTGATTAGGTAAGCTACTCCCCAAAGACGGCGTGATTCTATCGGGCTAACCGAGGATTCTCAACCTTCAAACTGCAAATAAACTCCCTTTTAAGAGAATTTGGTTAGATAGGTCGGAAAAAATCCACTAAAGGAGATTTTCGACTACCAATTAATCAAGATTAGCGCTACTCCGCAAGGAAATATCTCGGTATACTTGATTGTTATTTTTCTCTGTTTTAGACAGACCTTTTACTCAAAGAATCGCGCGAATTACTATGCAAAAATACGATATCAAAACCTTCCAGGGAATGATCCTCGCGCTGCAGGATTACTGGGCACAAAACGGTTGTACTATTGTTCAACCTCTAGATATGGAAGTAGGTGCGGGCACCTCTCACCCAATGACATGTCTACGTGCACTTGGCCCAGAGCCAATGTCGACAGCTTACGTTCAACCTTCACGTCGTCCTACCGATGGTCGTTACGGTGAAAACCCGAACCGTCTGCAGCACTATTATCAATTCCAAGTAGCTCTAAAACCTTCTCCAGATAATATTCAGGAGTTGTACCTAGGCTCACTTGAAGTTCTTGGTATCGACCCACTAGTTCACGATATTCGTTTCGTAGAAGACAACTGGGAAAACCCAACGCTAGGCGCATGGGGTCTTGGCTGGGAAGTATGGCTAAACGGTATGGAAGTGACTCAGTTCACTTACTTCCAGCAAGTTGGCGGCCTTGAGTGTAAGCCAGTAACCGGTGAGATCACTTACGGTATCGAACGTCTAGCGATGTACATCCAAGAAGTAGACTCTGTTTACGATCTTGTCTGGAACGTAGCACCAGACGGCAGCAACGTGACTTACGGTGATATCTTCCACCAAAACGAAGTTGAGCAATCAACCTACAACTTCGAGCACGCTGACGTAGATTTCCTATTCACTTTCTTCGACCAGTGCGAGAAAGAGTGTAAAGAGCTACTTGAGCTAGAAAAGCCGCTACCGCTTCCAGCTTACGAGCGCATTTTAAAAGCAGGCCACGCATTCAACATCCTTGATGCGCGCAAAGCTATCTCTGTAACAGAACGCCAACGTTACATCCTTCGTATCCGCAACCTGACTAAATCAGTTGCTGAAGCGTACTACGCGTCACGTGAAGCTCTTGGCTTCCCTATGTGTAAGAAGAGCGAGGAGAAGTAATCATGGCTAAAGAATTTCTAATTGAACTGGGTACTGAAGAGCTACCACCAACGCAACTTCGCACTCTAGCGGAAGCGTTCGCAGCAAACTTCGAAGTTGAGCTAAAAGGCGCAGACCTAGCACACCAAGGTGTGAAATGGTACGCCGCTCCTCGTCGTCTAGCACTTAAGGTTTCAGCTCTAGCTGAAGGCCAAGCTGACAAAGTGGTTGAGAAGCGTGGTCCTGCAGTTTCTGTGGCATTCGATGCTGACGGCATTGCGACTAAAGCGGCACAAGGCTGGGCACGTGGTAACGGCATCACGGTTGAACAAGCAGACCGCCTTAAAACAGACAAAGGCGAATGGCTTCTTTTCAAACAAGAAGTAAAAGGCCAAGCAACATCTGAAATCGTTGTTGAACTAGCAGCAAAAGCACTGGGTAACCTACCGATCGCTAAGCCAATGCGTTGGGGTAACAAGACAACTCAGTTTATCCGCCCGGTAAAAACGCTAACTATGCTGATGGGCTCTGACCTTATCGAAGGTGAGATCTTAGGCGTAGCATCAGACCGCACTATCCGTGGTCACCGCTTCATGGGTGAGCAAGAGTTCACTATCGAGTCTGCAGAGCAATACCCAGCGATCCTAGAAGAGCGCGGTAAAGTCATGGCCGATTACGAAGCGCGTAAAGCGATCATCCTTGCTGACTCGCAAAAAGCAGCAGCAGCGGTTGGTGGTACAGCGGATCTAGAAGATGACCTAGTAGAAGAAGTAACTTCTCTGGTTGAGTGGCCAGTCGTTCTTACTGCGAAGTTCGAAGAAGAGTTCCTAAAAGTCCCTTCTGAAGCTTTGGTTTACACCATGAAAGGTGACCAAAAGTACTTCCCTGTTTACGATGACAACAACAAGCTACTGCCTAACTTCATCTTCGTTTCAAACATCGAATCAAAAGAGCCTCGCTACGTAATCGAAGGTAACGAAAAGGTTGTACGTCCACGTCTAGCGGATGCAGAGTTCTTCTTCAACACTGACCGTAAGCGTCCGCTTATCGACCGTCTACCTGAGCTAGAGCAAGCTATCTTCCAGAAACAGCTTGGTACTATCAAAGATAAGACAGACCGTATTACTGAGCTTGCTGGCTACATCGCTGAGCAGATCGATGCTGACGTTGAGAAATCTAAGCGTGCAGGTCTGCTAGCGAAGTGTGACCTAATGACCTCTATGGTATTCGAATTTACCGATACTCAGGGTGTTATGGGCATGCACTACGCGACTCACGACGGTGAAGACGAGCAAGTTGCACTAGCTCTTTACGAGCAGTACATGCCTCGTTTTGCTGGTGACGAGCTACCAAGCACAGGTATTTCTTCTGCAGTTGCAATGGCAGACAAGCTAGACACTATCGTAGGTATCTTCGGTATTGGCCAAGCTCCAAAAGGTTCTGACCCATTTGCACTTCGTCGTGCATCGCTAGGTGTGCTACGTATTATCGTAGAAAACGGCTACAATCTAGATCTAACGGACCTAATCGCGAAAGCGAAGTCTCTATTTGGCGACCGTCTAACTAACGATAACGTTGAAACTGATGTTATCGAGTTTATGCTTGGTCGTTTCAATGCATGGTACAAAGACGAAGGCTTTAGCGTGGATATCATCCAAGCGGTACTGGCTAACCGTCCAACTAAACCAGCAGACTTCGATCAGCGCGTAAAAGCGGTATCTCACTTCCGCGAGCTAGAAGCCGCTGAAGCACTAGCTGCTGCGAACAAGCGTGTAGGTAACATCCTAGCGAAATTCGACGGTGAACTCGCTGCTGAGATCGACCTAGCACTTCTACAAGAAGACGCAGAGAAAGCACTAGCAGAAAGCGTTGAAGTGATGACAGAAGCGCTAGAGCCAGCGTTCGCTACAGGTAACTACCAAGAAGCGCTAAGCAAGCTAGCAGGCCTACGTGAGCCTGTTGATGCCTTCTTCGATAACGTAATGGTCATGGCAGACGACGAAGCTCTGAAAAAGAACCGTCTAACGCTACTGAACAACCTACGTAACTTGTTCCTACAAATTGCAGATATTTCTCTACTACAGAAATAATCATCGCTATTAGGTATCAGTAAAAGGGAAGCATTGAGCTTCCCTTTTTTATTTGCGATTAAGGCTAAAAATGCGTTTTGTGAACTCGATAAAATTGTGTAGGGATAAATTCGTCCACCAGTAGGATCATCACTCGGACTGTAGTGACGCTGTTTTGTTATAAACAGCGTAAATATTCGGGAAGGATTCTATGAAAAAGTCTATTTTAGCCCTATCAGCATCTCTTTTGGCCGCTTGCAGCCAAACGCCCAATAATGTCCTGACTCTGACCATTGGAGAAACGCAGGCCACCTTCGAGCAGCAGAATGGCTTACTTGTTGCTGAGCAAACACTGACCAAAGGCAGCTACTCGCTCTCTATTGCAGACCACCAGCAAAGTTGTGGCAGTCGCTACGCACTACAAGATGCCGCGCGCATCAAGTTCAATAAAGCACTCAAGCTTGATAACTGCTCGGATTCTGCCGCGATCCCGATGCGAGTATTCAGCGCCAATACCTACCAGTTTGTTCTCAATCCAGAATCTAACGAGCTTACCGTAACAATAAAGCCAAAAGAGAACGCTATTGCTCGCTATCAATGTCCAGTCGCCAGTGATCACCCTACCACCATTGATGTCTCCGCTACCTTCGCCAATGGCAGCACCATTCGCGATGCTTTAACAGGTCAGCAAGCTACCGTTAGTAACGGCAAAGTGAGATTACAAGCGGGTGCAATGAGCCAAGGCGTGATGTTACTTGAGCAAGTAGAGTCACCACAAATAGCCGCGTTTAGTTGGGATAACGCCACGGTCTACTTTGTTATGACGGATCGTTTTTACAATGGCAATCCAAACAATGACCATAGCTATGGCCGCAGCAATGATGACGATAAAGAGATCGCCACCTTCCATGGCGGCGATCTGGCAGGGTTAACCGAAAAGTTAGATTATCTTGAGCAGTTAGGCGTCAATGCGCTGTGGATCACCTCACCCTTAGAACAAATTCATGGCTGGGTTGGCGGCGGTAGCAATGGCGATTTCAAACACTATGGTTACCACGGTTATTACCACCAAGATTGGACTGAGCTCGATGCCAATATGGGCACAGAGCAAGAGCTTAAAACCTTAATCGATACGGCTCACAGCAAAGGAATTCGCATCATCTGGGATGTCGTGCTCAACCATACGGGTTACGCAACATTAGCCGATATGCAGGAGTTTGATTTCGGCCAGTTGTATTTAGATGCTCAGGAAGCACAAGATATCCTCGGCGAACAGTGGACAGATTGGACACCAAAACAAGGCCAAAACTGGCACAGCTTTAATGACTATATTAACTATCGTGATGGGGAGGCGTGGCAAAAATGGTGGGGCAAAGATTGGCTTCGCACCGATATTGGTGATTATGACCAACCCGGCTATAACGACCGCACTATGTCATTGGCACATCTACCCGATATCAAAACAGAATCCGAGCGAGCCACTGGATTACCCAACTTCTATCGCAATAAATCGACTAACGCGCAGGATGTCAGCCAGACACCACAACAGCACTTAATTACTTGGCTATCTGATTGGGTAAGGGAATACGGTATTGATGGCTTTAGAGTCGATACCGCCAAGCATGTCGAGTTTGAAACTTGGCAACAGCTAAAGCTCGAATCGACAGCGGCGCTAGCGGAGTGGAAACAAAACAATCCAGACAAAGCGCTCGATGATCTACCATTCTGGATGACTGGTGAAGTATGGGCACACGGTGTGGTCAAGAGCCCGTATTTTGACCACGGTTTTGATTCGATCATCAACTTTGAGTTCCAAGGCGATGTCGCACCAAAAGCACTGAGCTGCTTTGCCGACCTCGATCGTGATTACCAGCGCTATGCCGAGCGCATCAATCAAGACAGCAGCTTTAACGTCTTAAGCTACTTGTCATCCCACGATACCTCGCTGTTTTGGGGTAGCCGCGCCAAAACCATTGAACAGCAAGTTCGCGCAGCCAATGCATTAATGCTGGCACCTGGCGCGATCCAGATCTATTACGGCGATGAGATCGCACGCGACTTTGGCCCGACAGGCTCCGATCCTCATCAAGGGACGCGTTCAGATATGCCATGGGATCAGATAACTGGTGAGCGCCAGCAATTGCTCGAACACTGGCAAAAGCTTGGACAGTTTAGACAGCGCCACCCCGCTATCGCTCAGGGCGAACACATTACCCGCCACCAGCAAGGCTACTACGCCTTTGAACGACGCTATCAAGATGACAAGGTGCTAGTGGTTTATACCGGCTCACAATAAGTACGCAGCTCGGTATTAACGCCCTTTTTCACAAAGCCAACATCACTATGTTGGCTTTTTTTCATTCAATACTAATTCTCGCTTTGCTCTATTTGCACATTAAGGTATGTTCAGGGATTACTCTATTGGTCAGCAACGCACTGACTGTTCTATACATAAAGCAATGACAATAATGAATTAGGTACAACAAGTAATGCAGTTCTCAAAATTTGGTGAAAAATTTAATCAGTATTCAGGCATCACCCAGTTAATGGATGATTTAAATGATGGTCTACGCACTCCTGGTGCCATCATGCTCGGCGGAGGCAATCCAGCCGCCATTCCAGCCATGCTCGACTACTTTCGCCAAGCCAGTGAGGATATGCTCGCCAGTGGAGAGCTCGTCTCCGCCATGGCCAACTATGATGGACCACAAGGCAAAGATGCCTTTGTCAAAGCACTCGCCAAGCTATTGAAAGAGACCTATGGCTGGGACATTTCAGAAAAGAACATCAGCTTAACCAACGGCAGCCAGAGTGGTTTTTTCTACCTATTTAATCTGCTTGCTGGTCAGCAACCTGATGGCTCACATAAAAAGATTCTACTGCCACTCGCCCCTGAATATATTGGCTACGGCGATGCAGGGATTGACGAAGATATCTTCGTCTCCTACCACCCAGAAATCGAGCTGCTTGATAACGGCCTATTTAAATACCACGTTGATTTTGAACAGCTTAAAGTCGATGACTCGGTTGCAGCGATTTGTGCCTCTCGCCCAACCAACCCAACCGGTAACGTGCTGACAGACGAAGAGATCCACAAGCTGGATAAGCTAGCGCGTGAAAACAATATTCCATTGATCATCGATAATGCCTACGGCCTGCCGTTCCCAAATATTATCTTTGAAGATGTGCAGCCGTTTTGGAATGAAAATACGATTCTATGCATGAGCCTATCTAAACTAGGTCTGCCAGGCGTGCGCTGCGGTATTGTGATTGCAAGCGAAGAGATCACTCAAGCGATGACCAATATGAACGGCATTATTAGCTTAGCCCCGGGCAGTCTTGGTCCAGCGCTAGCCAATCATATTATCGGTAAAGGCGATCTGTTAACGCTGAGCTCTGATGTGATCAAGCCGTTCTATCAGCAGAAGTCACTGCGCGCGGTAGAATTGCTGCAAAATGAAATCACCGATCCTCGCTTCCGTATTCATAAACCTGAAGGGGCGATTTTCTTATGGCTATGGTTTGACGAGCTGCCAATCACGACTATGGAGCTGTATGCTCGCTTGAAAGCGCGCGGGGTATTGATTGTGCCTGGTGAGTATTTCTTTATTGGCCAAGAAGACGATTGGGACCACGCTCATCAATGCCTACGTATGAACTACGTACAAGATGATGAGATGATGCAGAAAGGCATTAAGATTATTGCTGAGGAAGTCGAAAAGGCATACAGCGAAAGTAAGTAGAGATTCCCTACTCGGTCGTTCCTCCCTCTATGGAATGATACCGTAAATAGTCCAATAAAAAAGAGCACCTAGATGGTGCTCTTTCACTCTTCTTCCCGGACATACTCAGCTAGTTAAAGCTGATGGCATTTAGCCCTCAATCAAATTCTTGCCATTAATCGCAATTTTACGTGGTTGCATTGCTTCTGGGATTTCGCGCTCTAGGTCAATATGTAGTAGACCGTTTTCCATGCTTGCGCCCACCACTTTTACGTAGTCTGCTAGCTGGAATTTACGTTCGAAATCACGCTCTGCGATACCTTGGTATACGTAGGTCTTTTCCGCTTCTGTTTTACGCTCACCCTTAACAATCAACGTGTTCTCTTTTTGAGTCAGATCGAGTTGGTCTTCAGCAAAGCCAGCAACTGCCATCGTAATACGGTAGTTGTTCTCATCTTTTTGCTCGATGTTGTACGGAGGGTAACCGCCAGAAGTGTTCTTCGAGGTGTTTGCTTCCATCATGTTAAATAGACGATCGAAGCCAATTGCGTTGCGGTAAAGTGGAGTGAAATCTACAGTTCTCATAATGCTATCCTTTTAGTAAGCAATAGTCTTAGTCGTGAGTTTGTGCGGATCGATGCTGTGATCGAGCCTTGCCGACTAAGGGATTTATCCGCTACTCCTCGGGCTCTGTTAGCGCTGGGACGTAGTAATAAATCGATTCAATTGTGTGCCTCTAAAGTCATCCTCTGTTGAGCGATACCTTGTCAGCGAGTCCAGAGGTCTGTTTCTTCTCTCTTGAGCAAGACAGCGTTCCTCTTCACAAATAGATATGTGGTTGGGACAAATTAGTTTCAAGGGATTATCTTTAAATATTTTCCCAAACCAATATTTTTCAATATCTTACAGACATAAAAAAGCACCATCCAAAGGACAGTGCTTTTAATAGTGTAGGATTCTTTATTACTAAAGAAATCTATACATCCAAGTTAGCAACCTTCAATGCGTTTTCCTCGATGAAGTTACGACGAGGTTCAACTTGGTCACCCATTAGAGTCGTGAACAGCTGGTCAGCACCGACTGCATCTTCGATCGTTACTTGCATCATGCGGCGCGTTTCTGGATCCATCGTCGTTTCCCAAAGCTGATCTGGGTTCATCTCACCTAGACCTTTGTAACGCTGTAGGCTTAGACCACGACGTGACTCTTTAATTAGCCACTCTAGTGCTTCAACAAATCTTGAAACAGGCTGAGTACGCTCACCACGCTTGATGTAAGCACCGTCTTCAATCAGACCTTCTAGCGCTTCAGAAAGAGAAGCTAGCTTGCCGTATTCTTTCGAGTTGATTAGGTCGATGCTCAGCACGTGCTCATGAGTCACACCGTGAGTACGAACGACAATCTTAGGTAGGCTTAGACCTAGCTCAGCGTGTTGTTCTACTTCGAAGCTGTATTGGCTTGCACCGACTTCTTTAGCATTTAATTGCTCTACAAGCTGCTTAGTCCAAGCATCCACTAGTGATGCATCGTGGCACTGCTCGGCAGTTAGACGTGGCGTGTAAATTAGTTCATGAACTAATGCACGTGGGTAACGGCGGCTCATACGATCCACTAGCTTGATACCCGCATTGTATTGCTGAACTAGCTTCTCTAGAGCTTCACCTGATAGCGCTGGCGCTTCTGGGTTTACGTGTAGAGCGGCATTATCTAGAGCTAGAGCCACTTGGTACTGGTTCATTGCATCTTCATCTTTGATGTACTGCTCTTGTTTACCTTTCTTCACTTTGTAAAGTGGTGGCTGAGCAATGTACACGTAGCCACGCTCAATAAGCTCTGGCATTTGACGGTAGAAGAAGGTCAATAGTAGCGTACGGATGTGCGAACCATCGACGTCGGCATCGGTCATGATGATGATGTTGTGGTAACGCAGTTTGTCTGGGTTGTACTCGTCACGACCGATACCACAGCCAAGTGCTGTGATAAGCGTTGCAACTTCCTGAGAAGAAAGCATTTTGTCGAAACGTGCTTTTTCAACGTTAAGAATCTTACCTTTTAGCGGTAGGATTGCTTGGTTCTTACGGTTACGGCCTTGTTTTGCGGAGCCGCCTGCCGAATCACCCTCCACTATGTATAGTTCAGAGAGTGCTGGATCTTTTTCCTGACAGTCAGCAAGTTTACCTGGTAGACCAGCTAAATCTAGCGCGCCTTTACGACGAGTCATTTCACGAGCTTTACGCGCTGCTTCACGAGCACGTGCTGCGTCGATAATCTTAGAACAAACCATCTTCGCTTCTGTCGGGTTTTCAACTAGGAACTCAGACAGTTTCTCACCCATTGCCGATTCAACCGCTGATTTCACTTCTGAAGAAACCAACTTGTCTTTAGTTTGGCTTGAGAACTTAGGATCTGGCACTTTTACCGAAACAACAGCCGTTAGACCTTCACGCGCATCATCACCGGATGTCGCGGTCTTCGCTTTCTTCGAGAAACCTTCTTTGTCCATGAAGGTATTAAGTGTACGAGTCAGAGCCGCACGGAAACCCGCTAAGTGAGTACCACCATCGCGTTGAGGGATGTTGTTGGTGAAACAGTAGATGTTTTCTTGGAAGCCGTCGTTCCACTGCATCGCGACTTCAACCGAGATGCCATCTTCACGTTCGAAGTCGAAGTGGAAGATTTTCTCAATGATAGGTGTTTTGTTGGTGTTTAGGTGGTCAACGAACGCTTGAATACCACCTTCAAACATGAAGTGGTCGCTCTTGTCTTCTTCACGCTCATCTTTCAGCATGATAGAAACACCAGAGTTTAGGAATGATAGCTCACGTAGACGTTTTGCTAGGATATCGTAGTGGAACTCAGTATTTGTGAAAGTTTCACCACTTGGCCAGAAACGGATTTGCGTACCGGTTTTATCAGTATCGCCAACCACAGCTAGCGGCGCTTGAGGCTCACCATGATGGTATGTTTGAGTGTGTGTATGACCACCACGATGGATGGTTAGCGTCACTTTTTCTGATAGCGCGTTTACTACCGAAACACCTACACCGTGCAGACCACCTGATACTTTGTATGAGTTGTCATCGAACTTACCACCAGCGTGAAGTACCGTCATGATAACTTCTGCTGCAGATACTTTCTCTTCTGGGTGCATTTCCGTTGGGATACCACGGCCGTCATCGCTCACAGAAACTGAGTTGTCCTCATGAATTGTCACAATGATGTCTTTACAGTGACCTGCCAACGCTTCATCAATTGAGTTATCCACCACCTCAAAAACCATGTGGTGCAGACCGGTACCATCATCCGTGTCGCCGATGTACATACCAGGACGCTTACGTACCGCGTCCAGACCTTTTAGTACTTTAATACTCGATGAATCGTAATTTTCAGACATGAGTTATCTTCCGCTATATATTTTGCTCTATTGTGCCATGTTCCACATGGAACATCCTGCCATTTTCATCTCGCATATCTGCAATCTGACTGTCAGTAATAGAACTTACAAAAACTTGAGCCCCCGTCTCTTTCAAGCAGTCCGCTAGACGCTTGCGACGTTGACTGTCTAATTCAGATGCAAAGTCATCAATTAAGTAGATACATTGCTTGCCAGTCATCTCCGTGAGATGTTGCCCTTGTGCGACACGCAGTGCACACACCATCAGCTTTAACTGACCTCGTGACAACACGTCTTCAACAGGCGTGCCATTCACTTTTATGCGCAGATCAGCTTTATTAGGCCCACTAAAGGTGTAACCAAGCGCCTGATCACGCTCAAAATTCTTTTCTAGTATTTCTTGATATGGGGTTTCTTTGTCCCAACCACGATAATACTTCAATTGGATATCAAATTCTGGCAAAAACTCTTGGCAGATCTGCTCCGCTTTAAGTTTCATCTGCTCGACGTAGGTAGCACGCCACTGACTGATGTTTTCCGCCAATCTTGCCATCTCCTGATCCCAGTAACTGAGCTCTCGATAGCTGGTGGCGGTTTTCAATAAGGCATTACGTTGCTTGTTGAGGCGTTTAAATCGCCCCCATGCATCATAAAAAGCAGACTCGGTGTGAAACACTCCCCAATCAATAAATGAACGACGATGTTTCGGTCCGTCCGTTAGTAGATCAAACCCTTCCGGATGAATCAACTGCAAAGGTAAGACTTGGGCGAGTTGTGCCAACTTTTGTCCAGATTGACCGCCTATTTTAACCTCTGTTGAGCCGTCACGCTGCTTATTAATGCCAATTGGTAGCTCAAATTGATCCGAGTTCAAAAAACGACCATGAACAAACAGCTCATTGCACTCATTTTGAATCACTCTGCCGGTCAGTGAGCTTTTAAACGATCGACCATGACCAAGCAGGTAGATGGCTTCTAAGACACTGGTTTTGCCACTGCCGTTAGGTCCAATAAGAAAGTTAAAGCCTGCTGACAGGTTAATGTCACAGGCTTCAATGTTTCTAAACTGTTTTATGATAAGACGAGAAAGCGGCATGCTAGAGTCGAATCGGCATTACCACGTACATGGCACTGTCGTCGGCGGCGTTCTCAATCAGAGCACTGGCATTGGCGTCCGACATGGAGATTCGAACGGTTTCACAGCGCAATGTATTGAGCACATCCAATACGTAGCTGACGTTGAAACCAATCTCAATTGGCTCACCTTCAAAGCTAACGTCAAGCATCTCTTCCGCTTCTTCTTGCTCTGGGTTATTAGCGGTAATACGCATTTCGGTATCCGCTAGATTCACGCGTACACCACGGAATTTCTCGTTCGACAAGATAGCCGCACGTGAGAAAGCTTGGCGCAGTTCATCACAGCCGGTTTCTAGCGTTTTACTGGTGCTTTGTGGCATTACGCGGCGGTAGTCAGGGAAACGACCATCCACCAGTTTAGAAGTAAACACATAGTTATTTACTTCAGCACGTACATTTGAACTACCAATTTGTAGCACCACTGGCTGCTCTGGCGCATCCAATAGCTTAACCAGCTCAAGGACACCTTTACGCGGCACAATGATTTGCTTTTGCGCAAAGTCCGCACCCAGTTGCGTTTGAGATACCGCCATACGGTGACCGTCGGTAGCCACACTGCGCAATGTCGTGCCTTCGATTTCAAATAACATACCGTTGAGGTAATAACGTACGTCTTGGTTTGCCATCGAAAATTGTGTTTTTTCAACTAAGCCACGTAGCTCAGCTTGAGTCAACGAGACTTCAACTTCACTCTGCCAATCTTCAATATTTGGAAAATCATTAGCAGGCAATGTAGATAGCGAGAAACGGCTACGGCCAGAACGTACTTGCACGCGATCACCTTCCAAAACGAAAGTAATCACAGAGTCGTCAGGTAAGCCGCGACAAATATCGAGAAACTTACGTGAAGGGACAGTAATGCTGCCAGCTTCAAATTCGCCTTCCAAAGTGACACGACTAATCAGCTCAACTTCTAAGTCTGTTGCCGTCATCGATAGCACGTTGTCTTCTACTTTTAGTAATAGGTTGCCTAGAATTGGCAAAGTAGGACGACCACCTAGTGCACCTGACACTTGTTGAAGTGGTTTAAGCAGGTGGCTACGCTCAATGGAAAATTTCATAGGATGCTCTTATCCGAATTCGTTATTGTTGCTCGGTGCTTAGAATACTGTGAATCAAGCAATAGTGCGAATTAAGAAGAAAGGGTACGAATCAGGTTCGAGTAATCTTCTTTAATATCGTGGCTCTCTTCACGCAGCTGTTCAATCTTACGGCAGGCGTGTAAAACCGTCGTATGGTCACGACCACCGAATGCATCACCAATTTCAGGTAAGCTGTGGTTGGTTAGCTCTTTGGCTAATGCCATCGCAAGCTGACGCGGACGCGCAACTGAACGTGAACGGCGTTTAGACAGTAAATCAGCAACTTTAATCTTGTAGTATTCAGCGACTGTCTTTTGAATATTGTCGATGGTGACTAACTTCTCTTGGAGAGCAAGCAGATCGCGCAGCGCTTCACGAACAAAATCAATCGTGATTGGGCGACCAGTAAAGTTCGCATTGGCAATAACGCGGTTTAGTGCCCCCTCTAGCTCACGAACATTTGAGCGTAGGCGCTTAGCAATAAAGAATGCCACTTCATCAGCTAAGTGAATCTGATGGTCTTCGGCTTTTTTCATCAAGATCGCAACACGCGTTTCAAGCTCTGGTGGCTCGATTGCAACCGTTAGACCCCAACCAAAACGAGATTTAAGACGATCTTCTACCCCATTGATCTCTTTTGGATAGCGATCCGAGGTTAGGATGATCTGTTGATTACCTTCAAGCAAAGCGTTGAACGTATGGAAGAATTCTTCCTGTGAACGCTCTTTGTTAGCAAAGAATTGAATGTCATCGATAAGCAATGCATCAACACTGCGGTAGTAGCGCTTAAACTCTTCAATCGCGTTATTTTGCAGTGCTTTAACCATGTCTTGCACAAAGCGCTCAGAGTGCATGTAAACCACTTTTGCATTTGGCTTATTGTCCACAATGGCATTACCAACTGCATGCAGAAGGTGCGTTTTACCTAGGCCAGTGCCACCGTATAGAAACAGGGGATTATAAGCAGAGCCTGGATTATCAGAGACTTGACGTGCCGCAGCCAAACCCAATTGGTTTGACTTACCTTCAACGAAGTTAGTGAATTTGTGTTTCGGGTTTACATTCGAGCGATGATTGATGTCAGCAATCGCTTGCGCATCATCATCCCAAGTTTTATGGACAGGTTTACGCGCTTGCAACTGCGCAGGTGCTGAAGACTCAGCAGCCACATCAGCAGGTGTACGTTTCGGAGCCGGCTTTGGCGCCACAACAGGGCGACTGCCGACCTCAAAACGCAAGCTCGGTACGTCATTACCACAGTACTCCTGTAGTAGACGATTAATGCTATTTAGGTACTTATCGCGAACCCAGTCCAAAACAAAACGGTTTGGGGCAAATAAAGTGAGCGTATTGTCATTGAGCTCTGCTTGTAACGGACGAACCCACATGCTGAATTCCGTTGCTGGTAGCTCTTCTTGAAGCTGTTGCAAACATTGCAACCAAAGCGAAGATGACACGGTGCCCCCACTCGAAGTAATTGATCTGAAAAGATTGGCAATTTTACCTGTTGATAACCAAGATCGCCAGCAAATGATCGACGATCCAGTGAATAAGATCCAAGTTATTCACAATATTTACGACATTATTCGGTGGATCCCCACATCCTACCCCATTTTTACTCACACTTTGATCCACAAAACGGCCAAATCCTGCAGATCTTTCATCTGGTGATAACTCTGTGAATGAATATTTTTTCGCTGCCCTATTTCGTCTTTCTCGCGCTGAGCTCGTCTAACGTGCTGATAGCGATTATTTCTCCACCTTATTACTCTAGTGTCTAGGTTATTGCACTTGGTTATTTATCTAATTATGTAAATAGACAGTAGTATTTATCCCCATAATTATATGGAGTTGTACTATGAAAAACTGGATTAAGGCTGCAGTTGCAGCAATCGCGCTTTCTGCTGCTACTGTTCAAGCGGCAACAGAAGTGAAAGTCGGCATGTCTGGCCGCTACTTCCCTTTCACTTTCGTTCAACAAGATAAGCTGCAAGGCTTTGAAGTTGACCTATGGGATGAGATCGGCAAGCGCAATGACTACCAAGTAGAATACGTGACTGCAAACTTTTCTGGTTTATTTGGTCTGCTAGAGACTGGTCGTATTGATACCATTTCCAACCAAATCACCATGACGGATGCACGTAAGGCGAAGTACCTATTTGCTGACCCGTATGTCGTCGATGGCGCGCAAATCACGGTTCGTAAAGGCAATGACAGCATTCAAGGTGTTGAAGATCTCGTTGGTAAGACGGTTGCAGTAAACCTAGGCTCGAACTTCGAACAACTACTGCGTGACTACGATAAAGATGGCAAGATCAATATCAAAACTTACGACACTGGTATTGAGCACGACGTTGCACTCGGCCGCGCTGATGCATTCGTGATGGATCGTCTTTCGGCACTTGAGCTGATCAAGAAAACCGGTCTGCCACTACAGCTAGCAGGCCAACCTTTCGAAACGATTCAAAATGCATGGCCATTCGTTGATAACGATAATGGTAAAAAACTGCAAGCTGAAGTAAACCAAGCACTTGCTGCAATGCGCGCTGATGGTACGCTAGCAAAAATCTCTCAGAAGTGGTTTGGTGCTGATATCACTAAATAAGCTGAGATTCGATTTCTAGCCGCCGTTTATCTTTCGGCTAGCTTCTAACCCACTGCTTTCCTTCCTTTGCAGTGGGTTTTGCTTTTTTATTTTCATGATTTAATTTTGGGACACGTTATGGGATTCGATTTTAACTACATGCTGGATCTAATGCCGATACTACTCAAGTATCTTGGCACCACCATGGAAATGGCGACGTGGGGTTTATTCTTTTCGCTGATTTTATCCGTCATTTTGGCGAACATCCGTGTTTTTCGCATCCCAGTCCTCGATCAGCTTAGTCAGCTATACATCAGCTTTTTCCGTGGAACACCACTGCTAGTTCAACTGTTCCTGCTTTATTATGGCTTACCGCAAATCTTCCCATTTTTAGTCGGTCTGGATGCATTTGGCGCAGCGGTAATCGGTTTAACCCTTCACTTTGCCGCTTACATGGCAGAAAGTATTCGCGCCGCCATTATCGGTATTGATCGCAGCCAAATGGAAGCCAGCCTCTCGGTAGGTATGACCACACCTCAAGCAATGCGCCGAGTGATTTTGCCACAAGCCACCCGTGTCGCTTTGCCTTCTTTGATGAATTACTTCATCGATATGATCAAATCCACCTCTTTGGCTTTTACTTTAGGCGTTGCTGAGATCATGGCTAAAGCGCAAATGGAAGCTTCCTCAAGTTTTCGCTTCTTTGAAGCTTTCCTCGCCGTCGCTCTCATCTATTGGGGTGTCGTAGTAATCCTCACCCGCGTGCAAATTTGGGCAGAAGCAAAACTGAATAAGGCGTATGTACGATGATTAAGTTAAACAATATTCATAAGCGCTTTGGCGACACTGAAGTTCTTAAAGGGATCGATCTAGAAATTAATCAAGGTGAGATCATCGTTATCATTGGCTCCAGTGGCACAGGAAAATCGACCCTACTACGCACCGTCAACTTTCTCGAAAGTGCCGATAAAGGGGTAGTTACCATTGACGATGTCAGCGTCGATAGTGAAAAACACTCAAAGGCAGAAGTACTCGCCCTACGTCGTAAAACCGGTTTTGTGTTCCAGAATTACGCACTTTTTGCCCATATGACGGCAAGACAAAATATTGCAGAAGGTCTGATTACCGTGCGTGGATGGAAAAAATCGGACGCTTTAGCCCGCGCTCAAGAGATTCTTGATGACATTGGTTTGGGCGATAAAGGCGAAAGTTATCCAGCGGCCTTGTCTGGTGGTCAGCAGCAACGTGTGGGTATCGGACGCGCTATGGCACTGCAACCAGAACTGCTGCTGTTTGATGAACCAACATCGGCACTCGATCCGGAATGGGTTGGAGAAGTTCTTAATTTAATGAAGGACTTAGCAACAAAACATCAGACCATGCTAGTGGTCACTCATGAAATGCAATTTGCTAGAGAGGTCGCCGATCGGGTGATCTTTATGGCTGAAGGCAATATTGTCGAGCAAGGTTCTCCACAGGATATCTTCGGTAATCCACAAGATCCTCGCTTACAAAAATTCCTTCGACAAGTTGGTGCTGAATAAAGATCGCATCAGAGGATCGTTTGATCCTTGAGATTTTGCTCACACTACGTATAATCGCTCGGCCGGAATTTAGCGCTTGCACAAAGATTGACACTTTGTGTGACTGTGATTACAATTCCGCCTCTTTGTTGAGAGGCGTCGGTTTTGTCCTCTTTATATATAAAGAAGACGTTACTACCCACGCCGGGTTAACATTGACCTAAAACTACTGATCAGTAAAGGTATTTATCATGAAACGCACTTTTCAACCTTCAGTTCTAAAGCGCAAGCGTACTCACGGTTTCCGTGCACGTATGGCTACTAAGAACGGTCGTGCAACAATCAATGCACGTCGCGCTAAAGGCCGTAAGCGTCTTTCTAAGTAATCTTCGATTATTTTGAATACGTACGCGTTCAATCGGGAGTTACGCTTGTTAACTCCCGAGCATTATCAAAATGTCTTCCAGCAAGCTCATCGAGCTGGCTCACCTCATTTCACCATCATTGCCCGTAAAAATAGCCTATCTCATCCTCGACTAGGTTTAGCCGTTCCTAAAAAGCAGATTAAAACCGCCGTTGGTCGCAATCGTTTTAAACGCCTTGCACGTGAAAGCTTTCGTAACAATCAACATCAACTTGCTCACAAAGATTATGTTGTTATTGCCAAGAAAACCGCGCAAGATTTAAGCAATGAAGAAATATTCAAATTGTTTGATAAATTATGGCAGCGCCTGTCTCGCCCTTCACGCGGGTAGCAATCGGCATAGTTCGATTTTACCAAGGCTTTATTAGTCCGATTCTTGGACCACGTTGTCGTTTTTCCCCAACTTGCTCTACTTATGCCTTAGAAGCGTTGAAAGCTCACGGTTTTGTAAAAGGGTGTTGGTTATCAAGCAAACGTCTATTAAAATGCAATCCTTTAAATAAGAAGGGTTGGACATACGATCCCGTACCACCAGTCCAACAACAAGACAGAGATAAATAACGATGGATTCTCAACGTAATATCCTGTTAATCGCGCTAGCACTGGTTTCTTTCCTATTGTTCCAGCAATGGCAAGTTGCAAAGAATCCAACGCCTCAGCCGGTTGAGCAGGCTCAATCAAGCAGTACTCTACCTGCCCCATCATTTGCCGATGAGCTAGACCCTGCGCCAGCGCAGCAACAAGCTTCAGCAAAAACAATTACCGTCACAACTGATGTATTGACTCTGTCGATTGATACGGTTGGTGGTGATGTCATTAATGCAGATCTAAACCAATACTCAAACGAGCTTGATTCAGAAGACCCATTTGTTCTCCTTAAGAACGAAGCGGGCCATCAGTTCATTGCTCAGAGTGGCCTTGTAGGTCCTCAAGGTATCGATCTAAGCAGCACAAACCGTCCAGCTTACTCAGTGAGTGCAGACAGCTTCACTCTTGCCGATGGCCAAGATGAACTGCGCATTCCGATGACGTTCACTGCAAACGGTCTGGAATACACTAAGACATTCGTAATGAAGCGCGGCAGCTACGCTATCGACGTTGAATACGACATCGTAAACAAATCTGGTAACAACGCGACATTTGGTATGTACGCTCACCTACGTCAAAGCTTACTTGACGCTGGTGGTAGCATCACAATGCCAACCTATCGCGGTGGTGCATACTCTACCGAAGATACTCGTTACAAAAAGTACAGCTTCGACGATATGCAAGATCGTAACCTGTCTCTAAACCTTGCCAATGGCCAAGGTTGGGCGGCGATGATCCAGCACTACTTTGCTTCTGCATGGATCCCACGCAATGAGCCTGGTGCAAACCTATACACTCGCGTGATCGGCAACCTTGGTGATATTGGTGTTCGTATGCCAAACAAAACCATTGCTGACGGCGACAGTGCAAATTTCCAAGCGACACTTTGGGTCGGTCCTAAACTGCAAGACCAAATGGCAGAAGTAGCACCAAACCTTGATCTCGTTGTGGATTACGGTTGGTTATGGTTTATTGCAAAACCACTGCACACATTACTGTCATTTATCCAAAGCTTTGTGGGTAACTGGGGTGTGGCAATCATCTGTTTGACCTTCATCGTACGTGGTGCAATGTACCCACTAACGAAAGCGCAATACACCTCTATGGCGAAAATGCGTATGCTGCAGCCAAAACTGCAAGCAATGCGTGAGCGTATCGGTGATGACCGTCAGCGTATGAGCCAAGAGATGATGGAACTGTACAAGAAAGAGAAAGTGAACCCACTGGGTGGCTGTCTTCCTCTTGTACTGCAGATGCCAATCTTCATCGCACTGTACTGGGCACTAATGGAGTCGGTTGAATTACGTCACTCACCATTCTTTGGTTGGATTCATGACCTTTCAGCGCAAGACCCTTACTACATCTTGCCACTACTGATGGGTGCTTCAATGTTCCTAATTCAGAAGATGAGCCCAACAACAGTAACGGATCCAATGCAGCAGAAGATCATGACCTTTATGCCGGTTATGTTTACCTTCTTCTTCCTGTTCTTCCCGTCAGGTCTGGTTCTATACTGGCTAGTATCGAACATCGTGACGCTTATCCAGCAAACGCTAATTTACAAAGCGCTGGAGAAGAAAGGCTTACACACTAAGTCATAGGTAAGCGGAAATATAAGAGAAAGGCGGCCTAAAGGTCGCCTTTTTTATTTGAGCTGATTACAATTCATCACATTACTTATTTGCCACGTTATGGCACCAAGAATAAACAGGCACAACTATGACAACTGATACCATTGTTGCACAGGCAACCGCCCCAGGACGTGGTGGCGTGGGCATTATCCGCGTATCTGGCCCGCTCGCCGCGAAAGTCGCACTTGAAGTGACAGGTAAAGAGCTACGCCCACGTTATGCAGAGTACCTGCCATTTACAGCGGAAGATGGCGCTCAACTCGACCAAGGTATCGCGCTCTACTTCCCTAACCCACACTCTTTTACCGGTGAAGATGTACTTGAGCTACAAGGTCATGGTGGTCCCGTTGTCATGGATATGCTGATTAAGCGTATCCTAAAAATTTCTGGTATTCGCACCGCACGCCCAGGTGAGTTTTCTGAGCGAGCATTCTTAAACGATAAGCTCGATCTAGCGCAAGCAGAGGCCATTGCTGACCTCATTGATGCTAGTTCAGAAGAGGCAGCAAAGTCAGCGCTACAATCGCTTCAAGGCGCCTTTTCTGGTCGAATCAATACCTTGGTCGAGTCACTGATTCATCTACGAATTTATGTCGAAGCCGCTATCGACTTTCCTGAAGAAGAAATCGACTTTCTCGCTGATGGTAAAGTTGCCGCAGACCTACAAACCATCATCGATAACTTAGCCGCCGTGCGCCAAGAAGCAAACCAAGGCGCGATTATGCGTGAAGGGATGAAGGTCGTCATCGCAGGCCGCCCAAATGCAGGTAAATCAAGCTTGCTGAACGCACTATCAGGTAAAGAGTCCGCGATTGTGACCGATATTGCCGGTACCACGCGCGATGTTTTGCGCGAACATATCCATATTGATGGCATGCCACTGCATATCATCGATACCGCAGGTCTACGCGACGCGTCAGATGAAGTTGAAAAAATTGGTATTGAACGAGCATGGGATGAAATCACGCAAGCTGATCGTGTCCTGTTTATGGTTGATGGCACCACCACAGATGCGACTGACCCGAAAGAGATCTGGCCAGATTTCGTTGATCGTCTACCTAACAACATTGGCATGACAGTGATCCGCAACAAAGCCGATCAAACAGGTGAAGATCTCGGCATTTGCCACGTCAACGATCCTACCCTAATTCGCCTTTCAGCTAAGACCGGTGAGGGCGTTGAAGCTCTAAGAACGCACCTAAAAGAGTGCATGGGCTTTGCTGGTGGTCATGAAGGTGGCTTTATGGCTCGTCGTCGCCATTTAGAAGCACTTGAAAGCGCATCAGATCATCTCGACATCGGTCAACAACAGCTTGAGGGCTACATGGCTGGCGAGATACTCGCCGAAGAGCTACGCATAGCGCAGCAGCACCTGAGTGAAATCACCGGCGAGTTCAGTTCAGATGATTTACTCGGCAGAATCTTTACCTCATTCTGCATTGGTAAATAACCTTAAACGCGGCCTTGTGGCCGCGTTTTTTTATTCGAAAAGGAATAGCAATGATCCACATTATTACCGGCAGTACGCTTGGTGGCGCTGAATATGTTGGCGATCACTTGAGTGACCTACTGATAGAGAAAGGCCTCGAAACAACCATTCACAATCAACCTAAGCTTGCTGATGTTGCGACACAAGGTATCTGGTTACTCATCACATCAACCCACGGCGCTGGTGAATACCCAGACAATATTCAACCATTTATTGAGGCCCTGAAAGCCACGCCACCAAAGATGAGTGATGTGAAATACGCAACCATCGCCATCGGGGATTCAAGTTACGATACCTTTTGCGCAGCCGGTTTACGCGCTCATGAGCTACTTACTGACATCGGCGCTACTGCACTAACAGACTGTCTTACCATCGATGTTCTTAACCATGACGTCCCTGAAGATGCCGCCGAAGAGTGGCTAAATGCGCACATTCACCTCTTTCACGCCTAATAGAAATGGCCGAACTCACGGCCATTTTCCTCTCTATCACTCCGATGTGAATAACTTTTCTCAATTCCCACTGAACTGTTTGCTCATTATTTAACCAAACGAGCTGTGGATAAACCATGATCTTTCCAGTGGTTAACCTATAGTTATCCCAATAACAACTTAGATCCTTTTTTACCCCTGTGTATAACTACCCATTTTGATCCCAGTTAATCCTCGTTCTGATCAAAACAAGATCACATGATATGATCCGCGTAAGATCCATGATCTTGTTGATCATTTTCCACTTATCCACAGAAACAGGTGATCTTAATAGTAGATCTAATAAAAGATCATATATATAGATCTTATATATATAAGAGCTTTCGAGCTTTGAATGAAAAGCGTCAAAAGCATTTTCTCTCTTCGTGAAAGAAGGTAGAATAACGCTCTTTTATCTGTCCAACTCTCTCTTGAATACCTGAGGTCGGTTCATGCTTTATCACGAAAAATTTGACGTCATTGTTGTTGGTGGCGGTCACGCAGGAACGGAAGCCGCACTCGCATCAGCTCGAACAGGGCAAAATACGCTTTTGCTCACACACAATATCGACACGCTTGGTCAAATGTCATGTAACCCCGCTATTGGTGGTATTGGCAAAGGTCACTTAGTCAAAGAAGTTGATGCAATGGGCGGATTGATGGCTCAAGCCATCGATCATTCAGGTATTCAGTTTAGAACGTTAAACGCATCAAAAGGACCAGCGGTTCGAGCAACACGAGCTCAAGCTGATCGTGCTTTGTACAAAGCTTATGTTCGTCATGCGTTAGAAAACGCGCCTAACCTAACTTTGTTCCAACAGTCGGTTGATGATCTGATTGTCGAGAACGATCAAGTGACTGGTGTTGTGACACAAATGGGCCTACGTTTTCATGCCAAAGCGGTAGTTCTGACGGTCGGTACTTTCCTAGGTGGTAAGATCCACATCGGTATGGAAAGTTCATCTGGTGGTCGCGCAGGGGATCCACCATCGATCGCTTTAGCGGATCGTTTACGTGAGCTACCTTTCCGAGTTGATCGCCTTAAGACAGGTACTCCACCTCGTATTGATGCCCGTAGTGTAGATTTCTCTGATCTTGAAGTGCAGCATGGCGACACTCCTGCGCCTGTATTTTCATTCATGGGCAAACGCGAACATCACCCACGTCAGATTCCGTGTTTTATTACTCATACCAACGAGAAAACGCACGACGTTATTCGTAACAATCTAGACCGCAGCCCTATGTACGCAGGGGTTATTGAAGGTATTGGCCCACGCTACTGTCCTTCAATTGAAGATAAAGTGATGCGCTTTGCTGATAAAAACAGCCATCAGATCTTTATTGAACCTGAAGGCCTTGATACTCATGAACTCTACCCGAATGGTATTTCCACCAGCTTGCCGTTTGATGTTCAAGTACAAATCGTTCGTTCAATGAAGGGCTTTGAGAATGCGCACATTGTTCGTCCTGGATATGCGATCGAATACGATTTCTTTGATCCACGAGATTTGAAACAGACGTACGAAACCAAATTTATTAGTGGTTTGTTCTTTGCCGGTCAAATTAACGGCACAACAGGCTACGAAGAGGCAGCAGCGCAAGGTCTAATGGCTGGTCTAAACGCAAGTTTGCACAGTCAAGGCAAAGACGGTTGGAGTCCTCGACGCGACCAAGCGTACATGGGCGTATTGATTGATGACCTATCTACAATGGGCACCAAAGAGCCATACCGAATGTTTACCTCTCGCGCCGAATACCGTCTGCTGTTACGTGAAGACAATGCGGATTTGCGTTTGACCGCACAAGCTCGTGAGTTAGGTTTGATTGATGATGCTCGTTGGGCGCGCTTCAATGAAAAAATCGACAACATGGAAAGCGAACGTCAACGTCTAAAAGATATTTGGATGAATCCGAAATCGGCAGGTGTTGATGCGCTCAATGGTCTACTTAAAACCCCAATGGCTCGAGAAGCAAGTGGTGAAGATCTTCTGCGTCGTCCAGAGATCACCTATGCTCAATTGACTGAGTTGGACGCTTTTGCTCCTGCCCTTGAAGATCAACAGGCCGCAGAGCAGGTAGAGATCCAAGTTAAGTACGAAGGTTATATTAAGCGTCAGCAGGACGAGATTGAAAAATCCCTGCGTCATGAGAACACTAAGTTACCGCTCGATCTCGACTATTCACAAGTGAAAGGCTTGTCGAATGAAGTCGTGGCTAAACTCGGTGAGGCGAAACCTGAGTCTATCGGTATTGCTTCACGTATTTCAGGTATTACACCTGCTGCAATTTCGATTCTTCTTGTTCATCTCAAGAAACACGGCATGTTAAAAAAGGGTGAGGAAGAATAATGTCTCAACTACGTAGCCAGCTTGATGCACTGATTGCTCAAACTGATTTAGAAGTATCGTCTCATCAACGTGAACAGTTGGTGGGCTATGTTGAAATGCTTAACAAGTGGAACAAGGCGTACAACTTGACGTCAGTTCGTGACCCGCAAGAGATGCTGGTCAAACACATCATGGATAGCATCATTGTTAGTACTCACTTACAAGGTGAGCGTTTTATTGATGTGGGTACTGGACCAGGATTGCCTGGCATCCCACTGGCAATCATGAATCCAACCAAACAGTTTTGCCTACTCGATAGCTTGGGCAAGCGTATTCGATTCATTAAGCAAGTTCTTCATGAACTAAAGATTGATAATGTGAATCCGATTCAAAGTCGAGTTGAAGAGTATCAACCTGAAGATAAATTTGATGGTGTACTAAGCCGAGCATTTGCTTCCATCACCGATATGGTTGAGTGGTGTCACCACCTACCGAAAACGGATACTGGAAACTTTTTAGCTTTGAAAGGGCAATTACCACAGGATGAGATTGACCAATTACCTGAGTGGTGTTCTGTGACCGATATCAAAGCTTTGAATGTTCCTCAATTGGAAGGCGAGCGTCATCTAGTAATCTTATCGCGCAAGGGATAAAAGCGAGGTCCACAGTGGGAAAAATCGTAGCAATTGCCAATCAGAAAGGCGGGGTTGGTAAGACAACAACATGTATCAATTTAGCCGCGTCGATGGCCGCGACTAAGCGTAAAGTCTTGGTGATTGATCTCGATCCACAAGGAAACGCAACCATGGCCAGTGGTGTTGACAAGTATCAGGTTGACGCCAGTGCTTATGAACTGTTGGTCGAAGATGTGCCGTTTGAAGAAGTCGTATGTCGAAAGACTTCGGGTCACTATGATTTGATCGCCGCTAATGGCGATGTGACGGCCGCTGAAATTAAACTGATGGAAGTTTTCGCGCGCGAAGTTCGTTTAAAACATGCACTTGCGTCAGTTCGCGATAACTATGATTTCATCTTTATCGATTGCCCTCCTTCTCTAAACCTTCTTACAATCAATGCCATGGCTGCGGCCGACTCGGTCTTGGTTCCTATGCAGTGTGAATATTTTGCACTAGAGGGTTTAACTGCACTTATGGATACAATCAGCAAACTCGCTGCTGTTGTAAACGAGAATTTAAAAATCGAAGGTCTGTTACGTACTATGTATGACCCTCGCAACAGATTGTCTAACGAAGTATCCGATCAACTTAAAAAGCACTTTGGTAACAAGGTGTACCGCACTGTTATTCCGCGTAATGTACGCTTAGCAGAAGCGCCTAGTCATGGTAAACCTGCGATGTACTATGACAAGTATTCGTCAGGTGCGAAGGCGTATCTTGCTCTTGCCGGTGAAATGCTTCGCCGCGAAGAAGTCCCTGCATAACGACAACCAAAGGAACTCTGTCTCATGTCTAAACGTGGTTTAGGTAAAGGGCTTGACGCTCTGCTCTCTACCAGCTCATTGGCGCGTGAAAAGCAGCAAAATGCTCAGCATAGCCAAGAGCTCTCTTCGGACGGCCAACTGACCGACCTAAATATCAATAGCTTGAAGCCAGGTGTGTATCAGCCTCGCAAAGATATGGAAGCGGAAGCGCTTGAAGAGCTAGCGGCCTCTATCGAATCACAAGGTATTATTCAGCCGATTGTTGTCCGTCAGGTTGATAGCGAGAAGTTTGAGATTATTGCTGGTGAACGTCGCTGGCGCGCTGCACGCAAAGCTGGCTTAAAGCAAGTGCCATGTGTGGTGAAAAACGTCGAAGATCGTGCCGCAATCGCTATGGCGTTGATCGAAAATATCCAACGTGAAGATCTTAACGTTATCGAAGAGGCTCAAGCGCTGGATCGTTTGCAGGTCGAATTTAAGCTGACCCACCAGCAGGTGGCAGAAGTGATCGGTAAGTCGCGCACCACAGTGAGTAACTTATTACGTCTAAATCAGCTTGAGGATGACGTAAAGAGTCTCGTTGCAGATAAAAAAATTGAAATGGGTCATGCTCGAGCTCTGCTTGCTTTGCAAAATGAGCAGCAAGTTGACGTTGCTCAGCAAGTCGCGAAGAAGCAGCTCACCGTTCGTCAAACTGAGCAGTTAGTGAAAAAGTGTCTCCAGCCCGTTGTTGAAGGTAAAAATGAGCCTCAGGACGTTGAGGTACAAGAATTGTCACAAAAATTGAGTGTAATGCTTGGTGGTAAAGTTGCTATTGTGCGAAACCCAAGTGGAAAGTCCAAAGTAACGATTAGTCTTGATGAGCCTCACAAATTAGAGCAACTGATTGCCAAGCTTGAGAGCTAAATGAGATAATTGATCTCAATCAATTATGTAAAAAACGATTTTTTGTGTGAAAGTTGTCGGTTTGTAAACAAAAATGTAACTTTTTGCAGGGTTTTAATTGCAATAAGGTGCACTGACCGTATAATTTTCGCCAATTTCCCTGCACAGAGTGATGTAGTGCAAAGTGGATATTACTAGAGGTACGAATACATGGTAGCTGCGTTAGCGAGACCAGGACGAGAGCTTGCAAAGCAATTGTTATTGATCGAGGCGGGCGCGGTTACGTTAGTGGCAGCAGGAATGACGATTGCTGTAAATACTGAATGGGGAGTTTCAGCGCTAATTGGAGGGAGCATTTTTGTTATCGCCAATGCTGTATTTGCCTTGTGTGCATTTCTTTTTGTAGGAGCGCGCGCCACCAAAATGGTCGCAGTGTCTTTCTACACGGGAGAAGCATTAAAGATCCTCATCACAGTGGCACTCTTCTCTGTTGTTTACATGTATATGCAGGTGGAACTTGTTCCCCTCAAACTAACCTATTTGCTGGTATTAGGGATTAATATCTTTGCGCCAGCGCTATTCATTAACAACAAAAAATAGGATGAGTTATGGCTGCGCCAGGTGAAGCGCTAACATCGTCCGGATACATTGCCCACCACTTATCAAACCTTTCTTTAGCTAAGTTAGGCTTGGTAGCGGATGAAGCAAGTTTCTGGAACGTACATATCGATAGCCTGTTTTTTTCTTGGTTTACTGGTTTAATTTTCTTAGGGATTTTTTACAAAGTAGCGAAGGGAACGACAGCGGGTGTACCGGGTAAGCTTCAGTGTGCTGTTGAAATGATCGTAGAATTTGTCGCGGAAAACGTCAAAGATACGTTCCATGGACGCAACCCATTGATTGCACCTTTAGCACTAACTATCTTTTGTTGGGTATTTTTGATGAACGTGATGGACTTAGTTCCTATCGACTTCTTACCTTACCCAGCAGAGCATTGGCTTGGTATTCCTTACCTTAAGGTTGTACCGTCAGCTGATGTGAACATCACCATGGCTATGGCTCTAGGCGTATTCGCTCTGATGATCTACTACAGCATCAAAGTGAAAGGTCTAGGTGGTTTCGCCAAAGAACTTGCTTTACATCCATTTAATCACTGGACCATGATTCCGTTTAACCTACTGATTGAAGTGGTATCGCTACTAGCGAAGCCTCTATCACTTGGTATGCGTCTATTCGGTAACATGTTTGCAGGTGAGGTTGTATTCATTCTTTGTGCGGCAATGTTACCATGGTATTTACAATGGATGGGTTCACTACCGTGGGCGATTTTCCATATTCTGGTAATTCTGATTCAGGCCTTCGTGTTTATGATGCTAACGATTGTTTATATGTCGATGGCACACGAAGACGGCGATCACTAATTTTTTAAACTCTTATTAGTCAAAAGTTATATTTGGAGATAGTAATGGAAACTGTACTGAGCTTTTCAGCAATCGCAGTAGCAATCATCGTTGGTCTATGTGCAGTAGGTACTGCAATTGGCTTCGCAATCCTAGGTGGTAAATTCCTTGAGGGTGCTGCGCGTCAACCAGAAATGGCTCCTATGCTACAAGTTAAGATGTTCATCATCGCTGGTCTACTAGATGCGGTTCCAATGATCGGTATCGTAATCGCTCTACTATTTACTTTCGCAAACCCATTCGTTGGTCAACTAGCTGGTTAATCATTGCTTTTCGAAGGCAAACACTGGTTTGTCATTGATTAACACTAAGTCCAATTAAAGAGGGGTAGCTGTTGTGAATATGAACGCAACTCTGCTAGGTCAAGCAATCTCATTCGCACTATTTGTGTGGTTCTGCATGAAGTATGTATGGCCACCAATCATGCAAGCGATTGAAGAGCGTCAGAAGAAAATTGCTGACGGTCTACACGCTGCTGAGCGTGCTGAGAAAGACTTAAACCTAGCGCAAGCTAATGCTTCTTCTCAACTGAAAGAAGCGAAGCGCACAGCAACTGAGGTCATCGAGCAAGCAAATAAGCGTAAAGCTCAAATTCTTGATGAAGCTCGCGAGGAAGCTCAGGCAGAACGCCAGAAAATCCTTGCGCAAGCAGAAGCTGAACTTGAAGCGGAACGCAACCGTGCGCGCGATGAACTGCGCAAACAAGTTGCAACTCTGGCTTTAGCTGGTGCTGAGAAAATCCTTGAGCGTTCAATCGATAAAGATGCGCACAAAGATCTTCTCGACAACATTACTGCAAAACTTTAAGTCTGGGGGCGCATATGTCTGATATGACTACTATCGCACGCCCCTATGCTAAAGCAGCATTCGACTTTGCTGTTGAAAAAGGCCAACTAGACCAATGGGGTCAAATGTTGTCTTTTGCAGCGGAAGTTGCCAATAACGAACAAATTCATGAGCTATTAACTAGCTCAACGTCTGCTGACAAACTAGCAGAAATATTTGTTGCGGTATGTGGCGAACAAGTTGATGCGTTCGGTCAAAACCTAATTAAGGTGATGGCTGAGAATGGCCGACTACAGGCCCTTCCTGATGTGTGTGCTGAGTTCCTGCTTCTTAAGCAAGAACATGAGAAAGAAATCAGTGTTGAAGTGACTTCAGCAACGGAACTTTCAGAACAGCAAAAAGCAGATATCAGTAGCAAACTTGAAACGCGTCTTGAACGCAAAGTCCAGCTGAATTGCAGCGTAGATGAGACCCTACTTGGTGGGGTTATTATTAGAGCCGGAGACTTAGTCATCGATAACTCAGCACGTGGCCGTTTAAGCCGCCTGAGCGATGCATTGCAGTCTTAATGGGGATTGGAGCATGCAACTTAATTCCACGGAAATTAGCGATCTAATCAAACAACGTATCGAATCTTTCGAAGTTGTTAGTGAAGCTCGCAATGAAGGTACTATCGTATCGGTAAGCGACGGTATCATTCGCATTCACGGCCTAGCGGACGTGATGCAAGGTGAAATGATTGAATTACCGGGTGGCCGTTATGCACTAGCACTTAACCTTGAGCGTGACTCGGTTGGTGCGGTTGTAATGGGCCCATATGCTGACCTTAAGGAAGGCATGAAAGTTACAGGTACTGGTCGTATTCTTGAAGTACCAGTTGGTCCTGAAATGCTTGGTCGTGTTGTTAACACGCTAGGCGAGCCAATTGATGGTAAAGGTCCAATTGAAGCTAAACTGACTTCGCCTGTAGAAGTGATTGCACCAGGTGTAATCGACCGTAAATCGGTAGATCAACCTGTTCAAACTGGTTACAAATCTGTTGACTCAATGATCCCAATCGGTCGTGGTCAGCGTGAGCTTGTAATCGGTGACCGTCAGACTGGTAAAACAGCAATGGCGATCGATGCAATCATCAACCAGAGAAACTCAGGTATTTTCTCAATCTACGTAGCTATCGGTCAAAAAGCATCGACTATCGCTAACGTAGTTCGCAAACTAGAAGAGCACGGCGCGCTAGCAAACACTATCGTTGTTGTTGCCTCTGCTTCTGAATCTGCAGCGCTACAATACCTAGCGCCATACGCAGGTTGTGCGATGGGTGAATACTTCCGTGATCGCGGTGAAGATGCACTGATTGTTTATGATGATCTATCTAAGCAAGCGGTAGCTTACCGTCAGATCTCTCTACTACTAAAACGCCCACCAGGCCGTGAAGCATTCCCAGGTGACGTTTTCTACCTCCACTCGCGTCTACTAGAGCGTGCAGCTCGTGTAAGTCAAGAGTACGTAGAAAAGTTCACTAACGGTGAAGTGAAAGGTAAGACAGGTTCTCTAACTGCACTACCTATCATCGAAACACAAGCTGGTGACGTTTCAGCATTCGTACCGACAAACGTAATCTCGATTACTGACGGTCAGATCTTCCTACAGACTGAGCTATTCAACGCGGGTGTTCGCCCAGCTGTTGACCCAGGTATCTCAGTATCTCGTGTTGGTGGTTCTGCACAGACGAAAATCATCAAGAAGCTATCAGGCGGTATCCGTACTGCACTAGCTCAGTACCGTGAACTAGCGGCATTCGCACAGTTCTCGTCTGATCTTGATGAAGCGACAAAGAAACAGCTAGACCACGGTCAGAAAGTTACAGAACTAATGAAGCAGAAGCAGTACGCTCCAATGTCTGTATTTGACCAAGCTCTAGTAATCTTTGCGGCAGAGCGCGGCTACCTAGCAGGTGTTGAAATCAGCAAACTGCTAGATTTCGAAGCGGCTCTACTATCGTATGCTCGCGGTCAATACGCTGAATTTGCAGCTGAGATCGACAAGACGGGTGCATACAACGATGAAGTTGAAGCGCAGCTTAAGAAGCTGACTGACGACTTCGTAGCAACCCAAACTTGGTAATAGGTCGGTGGCAGTAATGCCACCAACTAATGGAGAGTAACGATGGCCGGCGCAAAAGAGATACGTAATAAAATCGGTAGTGTGAAAAGCACTCAGAAGATTACGAAAGCAATGGAAATGGTAGCAGCTTCTAAAATGCGTCGCTCTCAAGATGCAATGGAAGCTTCTCGTCCATACGCTGAAACAATACGTAAAGTGATCGGTCACGTAGCAAACGCAAGCCTAGAGTATCGTCATCCGTACCTAGAGGAGCGTGAAGCTAAACGTGTTGGTTACATCATCGTTTCAACAGACCGTGGCCTATGTGGCGGCTTGAACATTAATGTGTTCAAAAAAGCTGTCATCGACATGCAAAGCTGGAAAGAGAAAGGTGCTGAAGTTGAACTAGCATTGATTGGTTCAAAAGCAACTGGCTTCTTTAATAACAGCGGTGCAAAAGTCGCGGCACAGGTTTCTGGTTTAGGCGATAGCCCAAGCCTTGAAGACCTAATCGGCTCTGTAAGCGTTATGCTGAAGAAATATGATGAAGGTGAATTGGACCGCCTATATGTTGTGAGCAACAAGTTTGTGAACACTATGGTTCAACAACCAACGATCGATCAATTACTACCTTTGCCTAAATCGGACAGCGAAGAGATGCAGCGTACCCACCAGTGGGACTACATCTACGAGCCAGAACCAAAAGCACTACTAGACACGCTTCTAGTGCGCTATGTGGAATCTCAAGTATACCAAGGTGTGGTTGAGAACCTTGCTTGTGAGCAAGCGGCTCGAATGATTGCAATGAAAGCTGCAACTGATAATGCGAGCAACCTGATTGATGACTTAGAACTTGTGTATAACAAGGCGCGTCAAGCGGCGATTACACAAGAGCTGTCAGAAATCGTTTCAGGTGCAGCAGCGGTTTAAGCTTAGGTAAAACTAAATAGTTAGAGGATTAACGATGGCTACAGGTAAGATCGTACAGATCATCGGTGCAGTAGTCGACGTAGAGTTCCCACAGAGTGATGTACCAAGTGTATACGACGCTCTAAACGTAACGGACTCAAAAGAACGTCTAGTTCTTGAAGTTCAGCAACAGCTAGGCGGTGGCGTAGTTCGTTGTATCGTAATGGGTAGCTCTGATGGTTTACGTCGTGGAGTTGAAGTAGTAAATACAGGCGCTCCAATTTCAGTACCAGTAGGTACTAAGACCCTTGGTCGTATCATGAACGTACTTGGTGATGCGATTGATGAGTGTGGTGAAATCGGTGCGGAAGAGACTTACTCTATCCACCGTGAAGCACCAAGCTACGAAGAGCAATCAAACGAGATCGCACTTCTAGAAACGGGCGTTAAAGTAATCGACCTAGTTTGTCCATTCGCTAAGGGTGGTAAAATCGGTCTATTCGGTGGTGCAGGTGTAGGTAAGACCGTTAACATGATGGAACTTATCAACAACATCGCACTACAACACTCAGGTCTATCAGTGTTTGCTGGTGTTGGTGAGCGTACTCGTGAAGGTAACGATTTCTACTTTGAGATGCAGGAAGCAGGCGTTGTTAACGTTGAAAACCCTGAAGAGTCTAAAGTAGCAATGGTTTACGGTCAGATGAACGAGCCTCCAGGCAACCGTCTACGTGTTGCACTGACTGGTCTAACAATGGCAGAGCGTTTCCGTGACGAAGGTCGTGACGTTCTACTGTTCGTTGATAACATCTACCGTTACACGCTTGCAGGTACTGAGGTATCAGCACTGCTAGGTCGTATGCCTTCTGCGGTAGGTTACCAGCCAACTCTTGCAGAAGAGATGGGTGTACTTCAGGAGCGTATCACGTCAACGAAATCTGGTTCTATCACGTCTGTACAGGCGGTATACGTACCAGCGGATGACTTGACTGACCCGTCTCCAGCAACAACGTTCGCGCACTTGGATGCAACGGTTGTACTTAACCGTAACATCGCTGCAATGGGTCTATACCCTGCGATTGACCCACTAGATTCAACATCTCGTATGCTTGATCCTCTAGTAGTAGGTCAAGAGCACTACGATATTGCACGTGGCGTTCAGCAGACACTTCAGCGCTACAAAGAGCTGAAAGATATCATTGCTATCCTAGGTATGGACGAGCTATCTGAAGAAGATAAGCAAGTTGTATCTCGTGCACGTAAGATTGAGCGTTTCCTAACTCAGCCTTACCACGTAGCAGAAGTATTTACTGGCGACCCAGGTGTTTACGTAGCTCTTAAAGAGACTCTACGTGGCTTCAAAGGTCTACTAGCTGGTGATTACGATGACATTCCAGAGCAAGCTTTCATGTACTGTGGTGCAATTGAAGATGCTATCGAGAATGCGAAGAAGCTATAAGGCTAACTAGGAGGCGATATGGCAGCAATAACCTTTCACCTAGACGTAGTTAGCGCAGAAAAGAAAATCTTTTCTGGCCTAGTTGAAACGTTTCAGGTGACCGGTAGCGAAGGTGAGCTTGGTATTTACCATGGCCACACTCCGCTGCTAACCGCTATCACGCCTGGTATGGTGCGACTTGTTAAGCAGCACGGCCACGAGGAATTTATTTATGTTTCTGGTGGTATGGTAGAAGTTCAACCGGGTACAGCGACTGTACTGGCTGATACGGCTATCCGTGGTGATGAACTGGACGCAGCTAAGGCTGAAGAAGCTAAACGTCGTGCTCAAGAAGCAATTCAGAATCAGCATGGCGACATGGACTTCGCTCAAGCGGCTAGTGAACTGGCTAAAGCCATTGCTCAGCTACGAGTGATCGAGCTGACACAACAACGTCGATAATCGACAAGGTTGTTATAGAAATAAAGGCGGTCATATGACCGCCTTTTTGCTTATTTTTTACTAGAAATTTAACCCATTCGATTAACTAATCCTCGATTAGTGTCTAGAATACCTCTCAGCTTTAATACAACATCTATATAGGTAACCTAATGAAATTTAGCGCGGTCATTCTCGCGGCGGGTAAAGGCACTCGCATGTATTCTAATATGCCAAAGGTATTACACACTTTAGCCGGCAAACCTATGGCGAAGCATGTTATTGATACTTGTAATGGCTTAGGTGCGCAGAATATTCATTTGGTCTACGGTCACGGCGGTGATCAAATGCAAGCAAAGCTTGCTAAAGAGAACGTCAATTGGGTACTTCAGGCTGAGCAACTCGGTACTGGCCACGCTGTGGATCAAGCGTCACCTCAATTTGAGGACGATGAAAAAATATTAGTGCTCTATGGTGATGTACCACTGATCTCTGAAGAAACAATTGAGAACTTGCTGGATGCGCAGCCAAATGGTGGTATCGCTCTTCTAACGGTGGTTCTTGATAATCCGATGGGATATGGCCGTATTGTGCGTCGTAATGGCCCTGTGGTTGCGATCGTTGAACAAAAAGATGCCACCGATGAACAGAAGCTTATTAAAGAGATCAACACTGGTGTGATGGTTGCAACTGGCGGTGATCTAAAACGTTGGTTGTCTGGCTTAAATAATCAAAATGCTCAGGGTGAGTATTACTTAACTGACGTGATCGCAGCGGCTCACGATGAAGGCCGCGCAGTAGAAGCGGTTCACCCAGTCAATCCGATTGAAGTGGAAGGGGTCAATGACCGAGCTCAGCTTGCTCGTCTAGAGCGTGCTTTCCAATCTATGCAAGCACAGAAGCTGCTTGAGCAAGGTGTCATGCTGCGTGATCCTGCACGCTTTGATCTGCGTGGCGAATTACAATGTGGAATGGACTGTGAAATTGATACTAACGTTATTATTGAAGGAAAAGTGACTTTAGGTGATAACGTGACGATCGGTGCTGGCTGTGTGCTGAAAGATTGTGAAATCGACGACAACACAGTGGTTCGCCCATACAGTGTGATTGAAGGCGCGACGGTAGGTGAAGAGTGTACGGTTGGTCCATTCACACGTCTGCGTCCTGGTGCTGAGATGCGCAATGACTCTCATGTAGGTAACTTTGTTGAAGTGAAGAACGCACGTATCGGCGAAGGTTCTAAAGCGAACCACCTAACCTACCTTGGTGATGCAGAAATCGGTCAGCGTACCAATATTGGTGCAGGCGTGATTACTTGTAACTATGACGGTGCGAATAAGTTTAAAACCACGATTGGTAACGATGTGTTTGTTGGCTCAGACTGCCAACTGGTGGCACCAGTTACGGTCGCAGATGGCGCAACAGTCGGTGCTGGTACGACATTGACTAAAGATGTCGCAGCAGGTGAGTTAGTCATTACTCGCGCTAAAGAGCGCAAGATTACTGGATGGCAACGTCCTGTTAAACAGAAATAATCACTAGCGTATTGATATCAGAGGCCACTCACATGAGTGGCCTTTTTATTTGGTTAATTACTTGGTATCGCAATACGTCTTTCTAGCCAACGTACCGCTTGAGAGACCAGTAAAATCAACACAAGGTATTCTAGTACCAAGAAGGTATAAATTTCCAAAGGTAAGTACTCATTAACGACCAGTTCATTGGCACGGCGCGTTAAGTCACTTAGGCCTATTACACTCACCAAAGAACTCATTTTTAAGATATAGATGAATTGATTACCGAGCGGTGGAAGAATCTGTCTCAATGCTTGAGGAAGAATCACCAGACGCATTCTCTGCCAGTAGTTTAAGCCTAACGAGCTGGCTGCTTCATGTTGCCCTTTGGCGATGGCTTGGATACCGCCACGAAACACTTCTGCCATAAATGCACTTTCTGCAATCGTAAGAGCAATAACACCTGCCCAGAAATGATCGAGAGATATATCCATGAGCGTTGGCATTCCGTAATAAACCCACAGCAATAACACTAAGACGGGAATTGAACGAATCACTTCGACATAAACCCGGTTAAATGCTTTAAGTAATTTGGAATCTGACAGTGATGGAAGAGCGACGACTAAGCCGATGGTCATGGCAAATAGCATGCTCAGTAATGACACGGAAATAGTGTCATAAAAGCCAGCGATGAGAAATTGTAGGTTTGTTTGGCCTTGAGCTGTCGTCGGATCAAGCACGTACCAACCCCATTGGTAATCAGAGCAACCAGTCAGTAGTAGAGATAAAAATAGCCACAGATATCGACAATTCAAACTTCTTTCCCTTCGTTGACTAAAAAATCTCACATGTTGCTGCTATGTTATCAAGGTTGTTGTTGTAAATCTTGAATGGAATAAGTATCTAAAGGAAAAATAATGAAAAAACTTATGCTTGCGTTAGGGATGACGTTATTGGCTATGGCAAATGTGGCCAATGCAGAGAGTCGTTTACACGAAATTCTGGACAAGGGTGTATTGCGCGTTGGAACCACTGGGGATTGGAACCCGATGACAATGAAAGATCCAGCGACCAATAGTTATCGCGGGTTTGATATTGATGTGACCACTGAGTTGGCGAAAGATTTGGGAGTCAAAGTTGAGTATGTTGCTACAGATTGGAAAACGCTAGTCAGTGGCATTCAAGCCGATAAGTACGATATTACCGGTAGCGCTTCATTGAACATGTCACGTGCTAAAGTCGCTGGCTATAGTCAGCCATACTTTTATCTAGCCTTTGTTCCGGTAGTACAGAAAAAGGACTTGGCTAAGTTTTCTGATTGGAGCGATTTTGATAACGCGGATATCAAAGTGGCGGCAACACTTGGTACAGTACAAGAGAAAATGGTTAAAGCCTTCTTTCCATCGGCGCAGCATATTGTAATAGAAGCGCCTGCTCGTGACTTTCAAGAGTTGTTGGCGCGCCGTGCGGATGTTTCTGTGACTTCGAATGTAGAGGCCGCAACGCTGGTGGAAAAATTTAAACAGCTAGCGATAGTGCCAGTAAAAGAGCCACGCAAGCCAACGCCTATTGCGATGTTGCTAGATCAAGATGATCAAGTTTGGATTAATTACATCAACCACTGGGTAGAGTTAAAGAAAACGCAGGGCTTTTTCAAGCAAACGGCCAAAAAGTGGGGACTACAGAGTTTATAAATAAGAAGAGCCGTGGAATACGGCTCTTCTTATTTGGTTATTCGTCACTAATGACTCGCGCGTTATCTGGGGTTGTGAAATGCTGAGACAGTTCACGGTTGGATAATACGTAACCCATCCACAATCCAACCATACACAAAATAATCGCCACACCAGTCACCGATTGAGCTTGGCTTGCCATCGCTGCAACCAATGCACTAGATAGACTACTGACACTGATTTGTAGGCTGTTTTGTAGACCTGCTGCAGTTGCTGGGCTTTGCTTGGCACTGGCAAGCGCACGGTTAACCACAATTGGATAAAGTGCACCATTAGCCACTGCAATCAGACAGAAAGGCGCAAGGATTGGCCAAATCGAGCTTAGCTGCCATTGTGAGGCAACAAAAACTAACAGTGAAGCGACACTAAACAGTCCGATCAATTGGCGAAGAACCTTCTCATCACCAAACTTAGCCACGCCTACTTTACCTAAATAGCCACCAACCATAAATGCGATGGTTTGTGGGATAAAACTTAAACCAATATCTTTTGCTTCATAACCAAGTTTAGCCATTATTTCAGGCATTCCTGTTAAGTACGCAAAGAATGCTGCTGAAGCGGTTGCAAACATCAACACGTTGCCAAGGTAAGTCTTAGAGCTAATCAGAGCTTTAATGTCTGAGGAAATACTGGTTTGCTTCGCTTCACTCTTCTCATTTGCTTGAACCATGGTTGCAGCCACCAGCAGTAAGCCCACAATCGTTAGTGCAATGAAAATACTGTGCCAACCAAAACTATCTGCTAACACGACTCCCAGCTGTGGGGCCAATGCTGGAGATAGCGCCACTAAAGGCATGATAGTGGCAAATATCTGCTGACTGCTACCAGAGTAACGTTTGATAACCATGGCTTGCCAGATCACCGCTGGTGCACAAACGCCAATTGCTTGGATAAAGCGCAATACCAACAGTTGCCATACTTGATCACTAAAGGCGAGGCCAAATGATGCAACAGTAAATAAGACCAACCCCGCTGCGAGGGTATTTCGATGACCGAACTTATCAGAGGCGAGTCCCCATAAAAGTTGTCCAAAAGCCATTCCGACTAAGAAGACCGTTAGAGAAAGAGCAATTTGCTCTGGGCCAGTAGCAAAGTCCATCTCCATTGCTTTAAAAGCGGGCAGGTACATATCAGTGGCGATAAAGCCAAGCATCGAAAGTGCGGCTAAGTAAAAAAGTTGCAGTTTTGAAATTCTCATTTCTTATTCCATTCAAAAAAATTCACGGATGTTTATCTGTTGTCGCCAACATTTTCATTAACCTGGGTAGTCTATTCTTCGCTTTTAAATAAATGAAACGTTAAAATATGTAGTTATGAATCAAATTTTTTGAAAGGTATTGGTGTGGGCGTTTTTTCTCAAACCTCTTTAGAGTTGGTAGATACCGTTGCTCGGTTAGGGAGTTTTACTGCAGCAGCAGAGGTATTGCACAAGGTTCCTTCGGCAATTAGCTACAGCATTCGCCAAATAGAGCAAGAGCTGGATGTGATTCTATTTCGTCGCTTACCAAGAAAAGTAGAATTGACCCCAGCGGGCGAGCAGTTTCTGGTTCAAGCACGGCTAATGCTTAGGCAAATGGAGGAGGTGAAAGCGCAAACACGCCGGGTTGCCCAAGGTTGGCAAAAGACCTTGAAACTGACTTTAGATAACGTGGTGAAACTTGAACGACTTAAGCCACTCATCGAAGCATTTTATGCCACCTTTCCCAATGCAGAATTACAGATAAATATGGAAGTGTTTAATGGTTCTTGGGAGGCGATATCCCAAGGTCGCGCAGATATTGTTATTGGTGCAACTTCTGCCATTCCTGTGGGTGGCGACTTTGAAGTTAGGGATATGGGGATTTTGGATTGGGCATTTGTCATGTCGCCAAGTCACCCCTGTGTGAAACAGCAAATTCTAGATGCCCCCTTTGTTAGTCAATTCCCGGCCATATGCTTAGATGATACGTCGAGCATCCTGCCTAAACGTCACACGGTTCATTACCCGCAGCAGCGCCGCTTATTGTTACCTAATTGGTATAGTGCGATTGAGTGCCTTAAATCAGGTGTCGGGGTGGGTTATATGCCTAGACACATAGCAATGCCTCTTATTACTGACGGATTGCTGGTGGAAAAAATACTCCCTGAGGAGAAACCGTTGAGCCATTGCTGTTTGGTTTGGCGAAAAGATGAAAACCATAAGATGATTCAATGGATGGTCGATTACTTAGGGTCATCTCAGCAGTTGTATCAAGATTGGCTGCAATCTTAGTTTTGATAAGATCAAATAAGCCGCCTTATCAAGGCGGCTTAGGTTTTTAGATTAGCACTAGATCCTAAATGGACTAAGGACGTTCAAATACTGTAGCGATCCCTTGACCTAAACCGATACACATTGTTGCTAGGCCATATTTGGCGTCTTTTGACTCCATTAAGTTGATCAGCGTAGTGGAGATTCGAGAGCCAGAACAACCAAGCGGGTGACCCAATGCAATCGCACCACCGTTAAGGTTAACCTTCTCATCCATCACCTCAAGCAAACCAAGGTCTTTCGCACATGGCAGAGATTGCGCAGCAAATGCTTCGTTGAGTTCGACCACGTCCATATCTTCAATCGAAAGACCAGCACGTTTGAGTGCTTTTTGCGTCGCAGGTACTGGGCCGTAACCCATGATAGAAGGATCGCAGCCCGCAATGGCCATGCCTTTGATGCGTGCACGAATCTTCAAGCCAAGCTCATTGGCTTTTTCTTCGCTCATGATCAACATCGCTGATGCACCATCAGACAGAGCCGATGATGTACCTGCTGTGACTGTACCATTTGCAGGGTCGAACACTGGGCGAAGTTGAGATAGTCCTTCAACGGTCGTTTCTGGGCGAATCACTTCATCGTGATCGAGTGTGAATAACGTACCGTCTGCCGCGTGGCCTTCAATCGGTAGGATTTCACTTTTAAAGCGACCTTCTACGGTTGCGGCATGTGCTCGAGCATGAGAGCGCGCGGCAAACTCATCTTGTTGCTCACGGCTAATGCCATGTAGCTTACCGAGCATCTCAGCCGTCAAGCCCATCATACCTGCAGCTTTCGCAACTGTTTTTGACATACCTGGATGGAAGTCCACACCGTGATTCATTGGAACGTGTCCCATATGTTCTACGCCACCAATCAGGCAGATTTCTGCGTCGCCAGTCATGATCGCACGGGTTCCGTCATGAAGAGCTTGCATTGATGAGCCACACAGACGGTTTACCGTCACCGCGCCAATTTCAATTGGTAGGCCAGCAAGTAATGCCGCATTACGTGCAACGTTGAATCCTTGTTCTAGGGTTTGTTGTACACAGCCCCAGTAGATATCTTCAATCTCGCTTGGGTTCACTTGTGGATTACGAGCTAGAATACCTTTCATTAGACGAGCTGAAAGGTCTTCAGCTCGAGTATGACGGAAAGCTCCACCTTTAGAGCGACCCATTGGGGTACGTAGACAATCGACTACGACAACGTTTCTTGTTTGATTAGTCATTTGGGAATCCCTCTTTAGATAGAACCTTGCTGTTGTGCGCCGTAAAAACTTTCGCCTTTCGCCGCCATATCAATCAGCATCTGTGGTACTTGGTACATTGCACCGAGCTCTGAGTATTGTTTTGCCATTGCAACAAACTCAGCAATACCTACGCTATCTAGGTAGCGGAATACGCCGCCGCGGAATGGAGGGAAACCAAGACCATAAACCAATGCCATATCCGCTTCTTGTGGAGTGGCGATGATGCCTTCTTGTAGACACAGCACCACTTCATTGATCATTGGAATCATCATACGTTGAATGATGGTCTGATCGTCAAAGTCCTGCTTATCAGCACAAACATCAGCTAATACAGTCAAGATATCTTCAGAGAAAGTTTTCTTCGGCTTACCTTTTCTATCAATGGTGTAGCTGTAGAAGCCATTGCCATTCTTCTGACCGTATTTGTCAGCTTCGAATAAAGCATCGATCGCGTCACGAGCTTGCTTACCCATACGTTCAGGGAAACCTTGAGCCATGACGGCCTGTGCATGGTGAGCGGTATCAATACCAACCACATCAAGCAAGTATGCAGGTCCCATCGGCCAGCCAAACTTACGCTCCATAACTTTGTCGATTTTAGTAAAGTCTGCACCGTCACGAAGTAGCATGCTGAAACCACCAAAATATGGGAACAATACGCGGTTAACAAAGAACCCAGGGCAGTCGTTGACGACGATTGGTGATTTACCCATTTTCGCGGCATAAGCAACAACGCGGTTAATAGTTTCATCCGAAGTATGCTCACCACGGATGATCTCGACAAGTGGCATACGATGCACTGGATTGAAGAAGTGCATACCACAGAAGTTTTCTGGGCGTTTGAGTGACTTTGCTAATAGGTTGATTGGAATCGTTGAGGTGTTAGAAGTGATTACCGTGTCGTCACTGATATGTGCTTCTACTTCACTGAGAACCGCAGCTTTTACTTTCGGGTTCTCAACAACCGCTTCGACGATCACATCTGAGTTTTCGATGCCGGCATAATGCAGGCTTGGTGTGATAGACGCCAAAATGCCCGCCATCTTAAAACCATCAATACGACCGCGAGATAAGCGCTTATTCAGCAGTTTCGACGCTTCTGTCATACCCAAGTCGAGCGATGGTTGTGCGATGTCTTTCATTAAGACAGGTACACCTTTTAACGCAGACTGGTAAGCGATACCACCGCCCATAATGCCCGCTCCGAGTACCGCTGCGCGCTGAGTATCTTTGCTTGCTGATTTAGCTGATTTTTTAGCAAGACCTTTGATGTATTGATCGTTAAGGAATAGACCGACCAGTGATTTGGCTTCTTCAGATTTCGCCAGTTTGACGAAGTACTTACGCTCTATGTCTAATGCTTCATTACGAGCAAAACGCGCACCCTCTTCAATAGTAATGACGGCTGTCATTGGGGCAGGATAATGAGGCCCCGCTTTTTGTGCTACTAGGCCTTTCGCCATAGTGAAGCTCATCATCGACTCAAGTTTACTTAGTGTCAGTGGCGATGTTTTTTGCTTACGGCGAGCTTGCCAATCGAGCTTCTCATTAATCGCTGAAGTTAGAGTTTGTAGAGCTGACTCGTATAAAGTGTCGGTGTCTACGATAGCATCTAAAAGGCCAAGCTTTAGTGCTTCATCTGCGCGACATGCTTTGCCTTGAGTGATGACTTCCATAGCACTATCTGCGCCGACAACTCTTGGTAAACGTACACAACCACCGAAGCCCGGCATGATACCTAGCTTGGTTTCAGGTAGACCAATGCTGGTGGTCTTGTCACCAATGCGCATGTCAGTTGCGAGTACACACTCACAACCGCCACCTAAAGTGTGACCTTTTAGCACTGAAATCGTTGGTACTGGTAAGTCTTCCAGTTTATTGAAGATGCTGTTGGCAAATTGCAGCCACTGATCGAGTTCAGCGTCTGTTTTGGCAAAAAGGCCTAAGAATTCAGTGATATCCGCGCCAACAATGAACGCGTCTTTATCTGAAGTGAGCATCAAGCCCTTTAGTCCTTGATGGGCTGATAGCGCATCCAGTGCTTTGTCGAGTGACTCTAGTGTCGCTAGATCGAGCTTGTTTACGGATTTCGGTGAGCAGAAACGAAGCTCTGCAATACCATTTTGTACTTCCTTTACCTGTAGGGTTTCGGCTTGGTAAATCATTGTCTATCTCCATGACATACAATCTTGGATTGCGTGTTTATCAGTCATTATTCGTTTAACAACAGATAAGCAGGAAAGTTGTTATATTTATATCTGGTTTGACCAGTCATTTTAGTTTGGATCGGTCCTTGGTTAAATTCAATACATTTTTTAAACAAGTGTTTAACATTGTGCGCTTGAACAGATCTTAGGCGACGCAGAAATCACTCTCATGTTACACTGCGATTATTGCGAAAAATGAAACAACACCATGAATGACCAGCCTTACTTGGTTCCAGCTTTACCGACTCAATTTGAAGAAGAAATAAAGAAAAGCCTCTTTATTACTTATCTTGCTCGTACTCCTTCTATTGAGGCAGCGAAAGCGTTTGTTGAAGAAGTTAAAACCAAACATTCAGATGCAAGGCATAACTGTTGGGGCTTTGTTGCTGGGCGACCAGAAGACTCAATGAAGTGGGGATTCAGTGATGATGGTGAGCCATCGGGAACGGCTGGTAAGCCTATTTTGGCCCAGCTGTCTGGCTCAGGAGTTGGTGAGATTACTGCAGTGGTAACGCGTTATTCTGGTGGAATTAAGCTAGGAACGGGCGGTTTGGTTAAAGCATATGGTGGTGGCGTACAGCAAGCATTAAAGACGCTTCAAACTATTGAGAAAAAAATAACCACAAACCTACTACTGGAGTTAGACTATGGGTTTATGCCTATTGTTCAGTCCCTATACCCGCAATTTGGTGCTGTAGAAGTCAGTGCTGAATATAGTGAGTTGGTAAAAATGGTGGTTGAAATAGAAGTGCGTCAAGTGAGTAACTTCTCTCAAACCATCATCAATAAAAGTGGCGCCAAGGTAAATATTACCGCTTTGGATTAAAAATAAAGATAATCAGGAAGTCGGAAGCTACGCTTCACACATCATCTATTCATGCAGTTTCGTTCTATTATTCGCATTGTAGGGCTATTACTAGCCTTATTCAGTATCTCTATGCTCGCTCCTGCATTGGTAGCGTTGATCTATCGAGATGGTGCTGGTGTACCTTTCGTTACGACTTTCTTCGTACTACTTTTTTGTGGTGTCGTTTGTTGGTTCCCCAATCGTCGACATAAGCATGAATTAAAAGCTCGCGATGGCTTTTTGATTGTCGTGTTATTTTGGACGGTATTGGGTAGCGCTGGTTCTTTACCATTTCTCATTGCAGATAACCCTAATGTGTCTGTCACTGACGCCTTCTTTGAGTCTTTCTCTGCATTAACTACAACAGGCGCGACAGTTATTGTCGGCTTGGATGATCTGCCCAAGGCGATTCTATTCTATCGCCAGTTTCTGCAATGGTTCGGTGGTATGGGGATCATCGTCTTGGCAGTCGCTATTTTGCCAGTTCTTGGTATCGGTGGTATGCAGCTCTATCGTGCAGAAATTCCGGGTCCGGTTAAAGATTCCAAAATGACGCCAAGGATTGCCGAAACGGCAAAAGCGCTGTGGTATATCTATTTAAGTTTGACGATTGCTTGTGCGGTAGCCTTTTGGTTAGCGGGCATGTCACCGTTTGATGCAATAGGGCATAGTTTTTCTACCATCGCGATCGGTGGATTTTCAACTCATGACGCCAGTATTGGTTATTTTGATAGCTATGCCGTCAATATGATTACAGTGGTGTTCTTGCTTATATCAGCATGTAACTACTCACTTCACTTTGCAGCCTTTGCATCTGGTGGTGTTCATCCTAAATACTATTGGAAAGATCCAGAGTTTCGCGCATTCATATTTATTCAAGCGCTATTATTTGTCGTTTGTTTCTTGATTCTTCTTAATCACCATTCATATGACACGGTATATGAAGCTTTCGATCAAGCGTTATTCCAAACAGTGTCGATTTCTACTACAGCAGGATTCACCACAACTGGCTTTGCTGAGTGGCCTCTGTTTCTCCCTGTGCTATTGCTTTTCTCATCGTTTATAGGCGGTTGTGCTGGTTCGACCGGTGGTGGCATGAAGGTGATTCGTATCCTGCTACTGACACTGCAAGGTGTACGTGAATTGAAACGTTTAGTTCACCCAAGAGCCGTTTACACAATCAAAGTCGGGGGGAGTGCACTATCTCAACGCGTAGTCGATGCAGTCTGGGGTTTTTTCTCTGCTTACGCCTTAGTATTTGTAGTGTGTATGCTCGGGCTTATTGCTACGGGGATGGATGAATTAAGCGCCTTTTCGGCGGTCGCTGCGACGTTAAACAATTTAGGTCCTGGATTAGGTGAGGTCGCCCTGCACTTTGGTGACGTTAACGATAATGCGAAGTGGGTACTGATTGTTTCTATGTTGTTTGGTCGATTAGAAATATTTACCTTATTAATATTACTTACGCCGACATTTTGGCGTAGCTAAGGAGATTCTGTGGCGAAAGCACTGTTTTTATACTCTAGTCGTGAAGGGCAGACCAAAAAAATCCTCCACTATATAGATGAACAACTACCGGAGCTTGAATGTGAGGTAGTCGATCTGCATACCGCTACTGACATCGATTTCTCTCATTATGAGAAAATTCTGATAGGCGCATCGATTCGTTATGGTCACTTAAATAAAAAGCTGTACCAGTTTATTGTAAAGAATCAATCACAGCTAGAAAGTCATAAGGTGGCATTCTTTTGTGTCAATCTGACTGCGCGTAAAGAAGAGCAGGGTAAAGACACCCCAGAAGGTAGTGCTTATATAAAGACGTTCCTTAATAAGTCTCCGTGGCAACCTAAATTAATTGGGGTCTTTGCAGGCGCCCTCTATTACCCACGTTACAACTGGTTTGATAAAACGATGATTAAGTTCATTATGTCGATGACTGGTGGGGAAACGGATACAACCAAAGAAGTGGAATACACCAATTGGGAAAAAGTGGCTCTTTTTGCGGATAAGTTTGGAGAACTGTAGAAATAACGTGCTCTTTTGAGTGTTTTTGATGCAAATTTGTCCGAACGACAAAAAAGTTAGAAAAAACGTGAAAAAGGGCTTGCCAATGTGATCGCAATCTCTATAATGCCACCTCGCTGACACGGGAACGCTTCGAAAGAAACGTGAGCCCAGTTAGCAAGGTCAATTAGCCAAGTGGAAACGCTTGAAAATAAGTTTGAAAAAAGTGGTTGACACTAAACTTTAACTCGCTAAAATGGCCGTCCGATTTGAGCAAGGCTCAACTCGAAA